>NZ_JBHVGU010000023.1:9739-160586 GCF_042800575.1 Streptomyces sp. NPDC057616 | reverse complement strand
GTTGACTTTTGGCACGCTGTTGAGTTCTCAAGGAACGGACGCTTCCTTCGTACTCACCCTCTCGGGCTTTCCTCCGGGCGCTTCCCTTCGGTGTTTCCGACTCTATCAGATCCTTTCGGCGTCTGATTCCCAGTCAGAGGGGTTTGTCTTTCCGGCTGTTGGGCCGTTCCGACGAGTGAGACTTTAGCGGACTCCCTGCCTCCCGCGCTAATCGGGGCGGCTGCGTCCTTTCGAACGCGGATTCCTCATTTCGTAAATACGCATGCCAATGAAACAACGGCCGACGGATCGACGGCAGTCGAGCAGTGGTTGGTACTTGCGGAATGGCTGTCCGGGGACCGACCGGAGTCGGCGCTCACGTCGGACAACTCGGAGAACACTACGGATCGGGCCTGGGCGTGTCAACTCGCCTCCGGGCCGCACCCGGGAGGCGTAGTCTGAGGGCATGACCACGCGTACGTGTACCCAGTTCTGGTGGGCCGCCTGACGGCGGCCGCGCTCACGTATGCACTCAACGGCCGCCGCCTCGGCGGCCGTTTTCGTATCTCCTCCGGATCTCCGAGGGGCGGCCGTCCGGGACGGCGGCCCGAACGGAGAGGGAGTAGAGATGACACGGGTCTTCAGTGGGATCCAGCCGACCGGGCACCTGACGCTGGGGAACTACCTGGGCGCCATGCGGCGGTGGGCCGAGGCCGACCAGTACCAGGCTGACGCGCTGTTCTGCGTCGTAGATCTGCACGCGCTGACCGTGGAGCACGATCCGGCGCGGGTGCGAAGGCTCAGTCGGCAGGCGGCGACCCTGCTGCTCGCGTCGGGGCTGGACCCCGCGTTGTGCACGCTCTTCGTGCAGAGCCATGTGGACGAGCACGCGCGGCTGTCGTACCTGCTGGAGTGCGTGGCCACCGACGGCGAGATGCGGCGGATGATCCAGTACAAGGAGAAGGCGGCCAAGGAGGCCGCGCGGGGCAGAAGCGTGCGGGTGTCGCTGCTGACGTATCCGGTGCTGATGGCGGCGGACATCCTGGCGTACGGGACGGACGACGTGCCCGTCGGGGAGGACCAGGCGCAGCACGTGGAGCTGGCGCGGGATCTGGCGGTGCGGTTCAACCAGCGGTACGGGCACACCTTCAGGGTTCCGCGGGCGACGCTTCCGGAGGTCGCCGCGCGCGTGATGAACCTTCAGGAGCCGACGCGGAAGATGGGGAAGTCCGACGAGTCGGGGCTCGGGGTCGTCTATCTGCTGGACGAGCCGGACGTGGTGCGCAAGAAGATCATGCGTGCGGTGACCGACAGCGGCCGGGACGTCGTCTACGACCGTGCCGAGCGGCCCGGGCTCGCGAATCTGCTGGAGATCCTCGCGGCGTGCACGGGTGGGAACCCGGAGGCCCTGGCCGGTGTATATGAGTCGTACGGCGCCTTGAAGAAGGACACCGCAGAGGCCGTGGTCGAACTTCTCAGGCCCGTACAGGAGAGGCACAGTGCGCTGTGCGCCGATCCTGGCCATGTGGAGGGGGTGCTGCGGGATGGTGCGGAGAAGGCTCGGGCGATGGCCCGGCCGACCGTGGATGCCGCTTATCACGCGATCGGGTTGCTGCCGGCTGCTTCTGATACGGGTCCGTCCGGCGCCGGTGCGTCCGAGGCCGGCGCGGTCGATACCGGTGCCGTGCTGAACGCCGCGCGGTAGGCGCGTGGGCTGACGGCGAGGCGCGATGCGAAGTGCTGGCGCATCGTGACCTCGCTGCCGAAGCCGGCGCGGCGGGCGACCTCGGGCATCGGCAGGTCGGTGCGTTCGAGGAGTTTCTGGGCTGCGGCGATGCGCTGGTCGAGGAGCCAGCGGAGGGGGGAGGTGCCGGTCTCCGCGGTGAAGTGGCGGGCGAAGCTGCGTGGCGACATGCCCGCGAGGTCGGCCAGGTCGGCGACCGTGAGCGGTTCGTGGAGGTGGCGCAGGGCGTGCTCGCGTACGGCAGCGAGGGCGTCGGCGTCGCGGTCCGCGCGAGGGGTGGGGTGCTCGATGAACTGTGCCTGGCTGCCGGTGCGGAAGGGCGCGGTGACCATCGACCGGGCGATGGTGGCCGCCGCCTCGGCGCCGTGGGCCTGGCGGACGAGGTGGAGACAGAGGTCGATGCCGGCTGCCGTGCCCGCGGCGGTCCAGATGTTGTCGTCCTCGATGAACAGGGCGTCGGGGACGACGGTGACCTGGGGGTGGTGTGCGCGGAGGAGGTCGATCAGGTTCCAGTGGGTGATGGCGCGGCGGCCGTCGAGGAGGCCGGCCTGAGCGAGGGTGAAGGCGCCCCCGCACAGAGCCGCGATGGGGGTGCCGCGGGTGTGTGCGCGGCGCAGGGCTTCAAGGACGGGGGTGGGTGCGGGAGTGAGGTGGTCGTCGAGGCCCGGGATCACGATCAGGTCGGCGCGGGACAGCCAGGTGAGGGTGCGGTCCGGGTGGAGGGCCATGCCTCCGCGCATGGGGACGGGGGTGGTGTCGGCGGCGACGCGGCGCAGGTCGAAGGCGGGGGCGCCGCGGTCGGTGCGGTCCGTTCCCCAGACCTCCGTGATGACGGAGACGTCGAAGGCGCGGATACCGGGGAAGGCGACGAGGGCGACGCTGTAGGCGTTCTTCGCTGCTTTCCCCATGGCTGGCAGTAAACCATCGATCGCTGTCTTCTGGCCCTCTGGGGCGAGCGTGCTCCCGGCGGCAGGATCGAAGGCATGGAGATCGCAGAGAACGCAGCGCTGGTGGTCGTGGACGTGCAGAAGGGCTTCGAGGAGACCGACTTCTGGGGGCCGCGGAACAACCTGGGGGCCGATGACAACATCGCTTCGCTGATCGACGTGTGGCAGTCGACGGGGCGGCCGGTCGTGTTCGTACGGCACGACTCGCTGAAGCCCGGGTCGCCGCTGCGGCCGGGATACGAGGGGAACGACTTCAAGGAGTACGTGCAGGAGCGGCGCGGAAAGGGGACCGAGGGGACCGAGCTGTTCGTGACGAAGACGGTGAACTCGGCGTTCTACGGCACACCCGATCTGGACACCTGGCTGAAGGCGGAAGGGATCTCGCAGGTCGTCCTGGCCGGGATCCAGACCAACATGTGCGTGGAGACGACGGCCCGGATGGGCGGGAATCTGGGGTACGGCGTGGTGGTCGCGTACGACGCGACGTACACGTTCGACCTGGAGGGACCGTTCGGCTGGCGGCGGACCGCGGACGAGGTCGCGCAGGCGGCGGCGGTGTCGTTGCACGGGGGCGGCTTCGCGCGGGTGGTGACCACGAAGGAGGTGGTGGACGCGGCGGCCGCGTGAACGGCCGCCCCCGGTCGGGCGGGTGGGTCAGTCCTTCTTGCCGGAGGCCAGTTCGCGGCTGCGGTCGCGGGCGGCCTCGAGGGCGGCGATGAGGGCGGCTCGTACGCCGTGGTTCTCCAGTTCGCGGATGGCGTTGATGGTGGTGCCCGCGGGGGACGTCACGTTCTCGCGGAGCTTGACCGGGTGTTCGCCGCTGTCGCGGAGCATGGTCGCGGCGCCGATTGCGGACTGGACGATCAGGTCGTGGGCCTTGTCGCGGGGCAGGCCGAGCAGGATGCCGGCGTCCGTCATGGCTTCGACCAGGTAGAAGAAGTACGCCGGGCCGGAGCCGGAGAGGGCGGTGCAGGCGTCCTGCTGGGACTCGGGGACCCGGAGCGTCTTGCCGACGGCGCCGAAGATCTCCTCGGCGTGGGCGAGGTGTTCGGCGGTGGCGTGGGTGCCGGCCGAGATGACGGACATCGCCTCGTCGACGAGGGCGGGGGTGTTCGTCATGACGCGGACGACCGGGGTGCCGGAGGCCAGGCGCTCTTCGAAGAAGGAGGTGGGGATGCCGGCGGCGCCGCTGATGATCAGGCGGTCGGCGGGCAGGTGCGGGGCGAGCTCGTCGAGGAGGGCGCCCATGTCCTGCGGCTTGACCGTGAGGATCAGGGTGTCGGCGGTCTTGGCGGCCTCCTGGTTGCTGACCGGGGAGACTCCGTAGCGGGTTCGGAGTTCGTCGGCACGTTCCTGGCGCCGGGCGGTGACCAGGAGGTCCGACGGGGCCCAGCCGGCGCGGATCATTCCGCTGAGCAGGGCTTCGCCGATCTTGCCGGTGCCGAGGACTGCGACTTTCTGGGTCATGGCGGGGTGCCCTCCGGGGGTTGCGTCGTCCGGGTTCATCCTCGCATCGGGGGTGGTCGGGCGGCTCGGGTGTCCGGTGGGCGGGATGTCGGCGGCGCTCCGCCCCGGAGTCGGCGATCCCGCCCTGTGAGCTGCTGCTCCCCGGACCCGGTTCAGGCCGTCCTGCGCCTCAGGGTGGCCGCGCCCAGGCCCAGGACCAGGAGGGCGCTGCCGGCGACGATCAGGACGTCGCGCACGAAGGTGGCGGTCATGTCGGTGTGCCTGAGGACCTCGTTCATGCCGTCGACGGCGTAGGACATGGGGAGGACGTTGGAGATGGCCTCCAGGGCGGGGTGCATGTTGGAGCGGGGGGTGAAGAGGCCGCAGAGGAGGAGCTGGGGGAAGATCACGGCCGGCATGAACTGGACCGCCTGGAATTCCGAGGACGCGAAGGCCGAGACGAAGAGGCCGAGCGCGGTGCCGAGGAGGGCGTCCAGAAGCGCGACCAGGAGGAGCAGCCAGGGGCTGCCGACGACGTCCAGACCCAGGAACCAGACCGCGAGGCCGGTGGCGAGGGCGGACTGGATGATCGCGATGGTGCCGAAGGCGATGGCGTAGCCGGCGATCAGGTCGCCCTTGCCGAGCGGCATGGCGAGGAGGCGTTCGAGGGTGCCGGAGGTGCGTTCGCGCAGGGTGGCGATGGAGGTGACCAGGAACATCGTGATCAGCGGGAAGATGCCGAGGAGCGAGGCGCCGATGTTGTCGAAGGTCTGCGGGCTGCCGTCGAAGACGTAGCGCAGCAGGAACAGCATCAGGCAGGGGATCACGATCATCAGCGCGATGGTGCGCGGGTCGTGCCGGAGCTGGCGCAGGACGCGGGCCGCCGTGGCGTTGGTCCGGGAGGCGTTGAGGGCGCGGGGCGCGGCCGGCGCCGGCCGGGTGCCGCTCGTGGGCGTCGTGGCGGTCATCGGGAGGTCTCCTTCTCGCGGGCGGCGGCGGCCGCCTCGTCGACCAGGTGCAGGAAGGCCGCCTCGACCGTTTCGGAGCCGGTGCGGGTGCGCAGGGCGTCGGGGGTGTCGTCGGCGAGGATCTCGCCCTCGCGCATCAGGAGCAGGCGGTGGCAGCGCTCGGCCTCGTCCATGACGTGGGAGGAGATGAGGAGGGTCGCTCCGCGTTCGGCGGCGATGGAGTGGAAGAGGTTCCACAGGTCGCGGCGCAGGACCGGGTCGAGGCCGACCGTCGGTTCGTCGAGGACCAGGAGTTCCGGGGTGCCGAGGAGGGCGACCGCCAGGGAGACCCGGCTGCGCTGGCCGCCGGAGAGATTGGCGGCGAGGGCGTCGGCGTGGCTGTTCATGTCGACGTCGGTGAGGACGCGGTCGACCTCCCGGCGGCGGTCGGTGGTGGTGCGTTCGGGGTCGAGGATCGCCGCGAAGTAGTCGAGGTTCTGGCGCACCGTCAGGTCGTTGTAGACGGAGGGGGCCTGGGTGACGTAGCCGATGCGGGTGCGCAGGGTGGGGTGGCCCGCCGGGCTCCCCAGGACCTCCAGCGTGCCGGTGACCTTGGCCTGGGTGCCGACGACCGCGCGCATCAGCGTCGACTTGCCGCAGCCGGACGGGCCGAGCAGTCCGGTGATCTGGCCGCGCGGGACGGCGAAGTCGAGGCCACGCAGGACGGTGCGGGGGCCGCGGACGACGGTGAGGCCTTCGGCCCGGATGGCGGGAACGGCGCCGGCCGCGGGCTCGAACCCGGCCGCGGGCTCGCCGGGTTGGCCCGGAGAGTAATTCATCATGTGATGAATAATGCTCTTGGGTGGGGGTGGCGTCAAGCGGTGGTGGGGGGTGTGGGGCGTGCAGCGGGTGGAGGGTGTGTGGGTGGGTGGATGGCGGTCCGCGGGGCGGGGCGGACCGCCGCGCCCGGTCAGGCGGCCTTGGCCACCAGGAGTTCGACGACGTACGTCTCCTCGACGATTCCGTCGGGGAAGACCGTCAGCAGGTGGGCGCGCTCCTCGGTGAGGAAGACGCTCGCGCTCTCCTCGCCCTGGACCAGGAAGATCGAGTGGCTGCCGATGTTGGCGAGGTGGGTGTCGACGGGGACCTGGCGGCTCCAGCGCACCCGACGATGGGTGAACTCCAGGCGGCCGCTGGGGTCGGCGAGTGCGGTGCGGACACCGCTGCCGTTGCGGTCGACGACGCCGTCTGCACCGAAGTGACGTCCCATCCGGGTCGTCTGCGCGTCGATCCACGGGACGTCGAGGGCGCTCGTGTTCCACCACAGCGCGAGCGCGCCGCCCGGCCGCAGCACGCGCAGGGCCTCGGGCACCGAACGGTCGGTGTCGGTCCAGTGCCAGGCCTGGGCATAGGTGAGGAGGTCGGCGGAGTCGGTGGCGAGGGGGAGCTCGTTGCCGCTGCCCCGGACGATCGGGATGTCGAGGTGGGCGCGGCGGAACTCGGCCGCCATGCCCTCACCGGGCTCCACGGCGACGACGTCCGCGCCTCGGGCGGCCAGGAGTGCGGTCGAGATACCGGTGCCGGCACCGATGTCCGCGACCCGGGCGCCGGCGAGGGGGCGACCGGACAGTTCCTCGATCACGTCGAAGAGGGCCGGCGGGTAGGAGGGGCGGTTCGCGGCGTACTGGGCTGCGGCGGCGTTGAAGGAGTGGGCGCGGGCGGTGTGTGAGGAGGCCGTCATACGGCCATGGTGAACCTGCTGCGTGCAAGGGGCAGCAAATTTTCGGTGCGGAGGGAGCGCGGCTGGTGGATCGGCAGGTCAGCCGTGGCGGCGCTTCTTCGACGGGTTGCCCGAGCGGCGGGTATTGCGCTTCTCGTGCCGCTTGAGGGCCGCCTCGTACTCCTCGCGGTGGAGTTTCTCGCCGGGCGCCTCGGTGAGGGAGCGGAAGAAGTAGGCGAGGAGGGAGCCGACGAAACCGATGGCCAGCAGGCCGCGGAGCGATGCCTGGCGGTCGGGGTCGGGGCGGCGGGTGAAGGCGTCCCAGGTGGTGCGGAAGGCCAGTGCGCTGCAGATCGCGAACATCGCGACCACCAGGACGGTGACGAAGGCGCCGGTGTCGGCGATCTGGAGTCCCTGGTAGGCGAACCGGAGCACGAGGCAGGAGACGACGGCGGCGACGAAGGAGCCGGCGGTCGCGCCGATCCGGCGCAGGGTGTAGCCGTTGCCGTGGTCGACCCAGGTGGTGCCGAAGAGGCGCAGAGGTTCCGGGTGGGGGGCAGGGGAGCCCGCGGGGGTCGCCGGGGTGCCGTTTTCGTCGCTCACGGGACGATTATGGCTCCGGGGCGGGGGCGGGCTCCCTGCCGGGAGGGGTGTCAGGAGGAGCAGCGGTCGGCCACGTGGCCGTCGCTGCCGGTGTGGACGTAGGAATCCGAGACGAACTGGCCGTTGCTGATGTTGTCCCAGATCGTCGAGGTGCCGTAGTAGCCGGACACCGATGTTCCGGGCGTCTGGCAGTAGATCGGGACCTTCGTGCCCTCGGGCAGGACCCGCACGATGCTGTAACTGGTGCCGGGGCCGTCGCGCACGTTGAGCCGGACGCCGGGCGCGACGTCGTAGTAACGGACCGTCGCGGCGTTCGCGGTGGCCGCGGAGCCGATCACCATGAGGAGGGCGCCGGCGGCGCCCGTGAGCAGGACGGATCTGCGCCTTCGGGATGTCATGTCGGTCCTCGGAGTGTCGTGGGTCAGCCGCAGCGCGAGGCCACGTAGCCGTCGCTGCCGGTGTGGACGTAGGAATCCGAGACGTACTCGCCGTCGTCGATGTTGTCCCAGATCTTCGACGTGCCGTACGGGCCGGTCACCGTGGTGCCCGGCGTCTGGCAGAAGATCGGGACGCGGGAGCCCTCGGGCAGGACCCGCACGATCTGGTAGTTGGTGCCGGGCCCCCTGCGGACGTTGAGGCGGACGCCCGGAGCGACCGGATACGTCTGCACGGACGCGGTCCCGGCGAGGGACTCGCCCGCGACGGCCGTCTGCGTGACGGTCCCCTCCCCCGTCTCGCCGCCTTCGGTCGATTCGACGCGGTCAACAGACATGAAAAACCTCCCCCGTTGGTCCCCATGACTGCCATGGGGTCCCGTTGATTCCCCTAAAACACGCCATGAAACACATGTACGTAACTCGCACGCGGAGACTAGCAAGCCGCCTCTGTCTCACGCGCCACATCGACTAGGCTCCGAGCGTCGCGCGCGCGGACGAACAGCACGGGGGTGGTCCCATGGCGCCACAGGGAAACACCGGAGCGGGCGCGGAAGCGGAACTTCCCGAGTACGCCGGTCACTACCGCCTTGAGTCATGCCTCGGCTCCGGCGGCATGGGGGTGGTGCACCTCGCCCGCAGCACCTCGGGGATGAAGCTCGCGGTCAAGGTCGTGCATGCCGAGTTCGCCAAGGACCCCGAGTTCAGGGGGCGTTTCCGGCAGGAGGTGGCCGCCGCGCGGCGGGTGAGCGGCGCCTTCACCGCCCCGGTCGTCGACGCCGACCCGGAGGCCGAACGGCCCTGGATGGCCACGCAGTTCATACCCGGTCCGACGCTCTCCGAGCATGTGAAGCGGAACGGGCCGATGGCTCCGGCCGAGTTGCGCCGGCTGATGGCCGGACTGGCCGAGGCGCTGCGCGACATCCACCGGGTCGGGGTGGTGCACCGGGACCTCAAGCCGAGCAACGTGCTGCTCGCCGACGACGGGCCGAGGGTCATCGACTTCGGCATCTCTCGGCCAAAGGACAGTGAACTGCGCACCGAGACGGGGAAGTTGATCGGAACTCCCCCGTTCATGGCGCCCGAGCAGTTCCGGCGTCCCCGGGAGGTCGGGCCCGCGGCCGACGTCTTCGCGCTCGGGTCGGTGCTGGTGCACGCGGCGACGGGGCGGGGGCCGTTCGACTCCGACAGTCCGTACGTCGTCGCCTACCAGGTCGTGCACGACGAGCCGGATCTGACCGGCGTACCGGAGAATCTCGCGCCGCTGATGCTGCGGTGCCTCGCCAAGGAGCCCGAGGACCGGCCGACGCCCGACGAACTCATGCGGGAACTGCGGTCGGTGGCGGCCTCGTACGACACGCAGGCCTTCATACCGGCGCAGCGGACGGGGGACGTGCCGAGATCCGAGCCGCGTGAACCCGAGTCGGATGAACCCGGGAAGCGGCGGGCCGGAGGGCTCGGTGGCAAGAGGGCGGCGCTGGCGGCGCTCGCGCTCGTCCTCGTCGCCTCGGGAGCGCTCGTCTCGGCCCGGCTGCTCGGTGGGGACGGAGGCGGCGACACCTCGTCCCGCGGCGGCAACTCGCCCACTGCGGAAGCCGAGTTCCGTGCCTGGGTGTCGAAGCCCGTGGCGGCCGGCGGGGGCATGCCGCATTGTTCGTACGGCGCCGAGGAACTCGTCTGCGGACAGGCCGGCGTGGTCTTCGCCCTCGACCCGGCCGACGGCAGTCTGTTGTGGCGGCACTCTGACGGCACGTCGTCGCGGAGCAGACCGCCGCAGGTCGCGGCCGGGCTCGTGCAGCCTCTGCCCGACGACGCCCGGCGCCTCGTCGCCCTCGACCCCTCGTCCGGCAAGGAACGCTGGCAGGGAACCGGGTCCGCCTACAGCGGACTGCAGCGTGCGGGCGGCATGCTCCTGCTCACCGGCGCCGACGGAACCGTCACCGGCGTGGACGGCGCCTCGGGCACGACGAAGTGGAAGCACCGCATCCCCGGCCAGAGCAGCCCGCAGTTCGCGGCGTTCGACGGCAGCCCGCTGGCCTACGCGGCGAACACGACCGACGACTTGCACACCGTGGTCACCGCCGTGGATCCGGTCACGGGCGACGTGCGCTGGGACGCGCGGTTGAAGGGGGAACTCAAGCCGGTGGGAGCCGCGGGCGGTTCGGTCTACTTCCTCGCCGGCGACGACGCCTCCGGCGGCACGAAGGCCGTCGTCCGCTACACGCCGGGCTCCAAGACGGTGCGCCGGATGCCACTGCCCGTCCCGCGCTACGGAGTGCGCGCCTGCGTGTACGGCGACGTCGTCTACCTGGTTGCCGGCGGCGGCTCCCTGGACGCCGTCGACCTCGGCGCGCGCAGGCAGCTGTGGCACCTCGAGACATCCGTGAGCCGCGGCTCCGCCCCCGCCGCCGACGGCTCGCGGGTGTACGTCACCGCCGCCGACGGACGGCTGCTCGCCGTCGACGCCCGCAAGGGCACGCTCCTCGGGCAGACCAAGCCCCGGCTCGGGAGCAACTCCGGTGTGGTGATCGGCTCCCTGCCCCAGCCCGTCCTCGCCCACTCCCACATCTACGCCACCGCCCCCGACGGCACCGTCTTCTCCGTCGACGCTCGGGATCCCGCCGGTTGGTGACAGGCGGAAGGGGCCGCCCCCGGAGGAGCGGCCCCTTCGGGAAGCAGGGGGTCAGCCGAGCTTCGACACGTCCCGGACCGCGCCCTTGTCCGCGCTGGTCGCCATCGCGGCGTAGGCGCGCAGGGCCGCAGAGACCTTGCGCTCGCGGTTCTTGGGGGCGTAGACGCCGCCCAACGCGGCCTCGCGGCGGGCCAGTTCGGCGTCGTCGACCAGGAGGTCGATCGTGCGGTTGGGGATGTCGATGCGGATGCGGTCGCCGTCCTCGACGAGGGCGATGGTGCCGCCGCCCGCCGCCTCCGGGGAGGCGTGGCCGATGGAGAGGCCCGAAGTGCCGCCGGAGAAGCGGCCGTCGGTGACCAGGGCGCAGGCCTTTCCGAGGCCCCGGCCCTTCAGGTACGAGGTCGGGTAGAGCATCTCCTGCATGCCGGGGCCGCCCTTGGGGCCCTCGTAGCGGATGACGACCACGTCGCCCTCCTTGACCTGCTGGGTGAGGATCTTCTGGACGGCCTCCTCCTGCGACTCGCAGACGACCGCCGGGCCCTCGAAGGTCCAGATCGACTCGTCGACGCCGGCCGTCTTCACCACGCAGCCGTCGACGGCGAGGTTGCCCTTGAGGACGGCGAGGCCGCCGTCCTTGGAATACGCGTGCTCGGCGCTGCGGATGCAGCCCTCGGCCGCGTCCTCGTCCAGCGCCTCCCAGCGCTCCGACTGGGAGAAGGCCTCGGCCGAGCGGACGCAGCCCGGGGCCGCGTGCCACAGCTCCACCGCCTCCTGGGAGGGGGAGCCGCCGCGGACGTCCCAGGTCTTCAGCCAGTCCGCGAGGGAGGGGCTGTGGACCGCGTGCACGTCCTCGTTCAGCAGGCCCGCGCGGTGCAGTTCGCCGAGCAGGGCCGGGATGCCGCCGGCGCGGTGCACGTCCTCCATGTAGTACGTGCGGTTCTTGGCGACGTTCGGGGCGACCTTCGCCAGGCAGGGCACGCGGCGCGAGACCGCGTCGATCTCCGCCAGGCCGAAGGGGACCTCCGCCTCCTGGGCCGCGGCCAGCAGGTGCAGGATCGTGTTGGTCGAGCCGCCCATCGCGATGTCCAGCGCCATCGCGTTCTCGAACGCGGCGAAGGTAGCGACCGAGCGGGGCAGGACCGTGTCGTCGTCCTGCTCGTAGTAGCGGCGCGTGATGTCCATGACCGTACGGGCCGCGTCGACGTAGAGCTGCTTGCGGGCCGTGTGGGTCGCGAGGACCGAGCCGTTGCCGGGCAGGGAGAGGCCGATGGCCTCGGTCAGGCAGTTCATCGAGTTGGCGGTGAACATGCCGGAACAGCTGCCGCAGGTCGGACAGGCGTTCTCCTCGATGCGGAGGATGTCCTCGTCCGAGATCTTGTCGTTCACGGCGTCGGAGATCGCGTCGACCAGGTCGAGCGTGCGGACCGTGCCGTCGACGAGCGTGGCGCGGCCGGACTCCATCGGGCCGCCGGAGACGAAGACCGTCGGGATGTTCAGGCGCAGGGCCGCGTTCAGCATGCCCGGGGTGATCTTGTCGCAGTTGGAGATGCAGACCAGGGCGTCGGCGCAGTGGGCCTCGACCATGTACTCCACGCTGTCCGCGATCAGGTCGCGGGAGGGCAGGCTGTAGAGCATGCCGCCGTGGCCCATCGCGATGCCGTCGTCCACGGCGATGGTGTTGAACTCGCGCGGGATGCCGCCGGCCTCCACGATCGCCTCGCTGACGATCCGGCCGACCGGCTGCAGGTGGGTGTGGCCGGGCACGAACTCCGTGAACGAGTTGGCGACCGCGATGATCGGCTTACGCCCGATGTCCGCACCGGGTACACCGGAGGCGCGCATAAGGGCGCGTGCGCCCGCCATGTTGCGGCCGTGGGTGACTGTGCGGGACCTCAGCTCGGGCATCGTCGCTCGCTCCTTCAGACAGATAGGGCTGCTAACGAGGTTACGCCCGTCATCCAGGGGTCGGGACGCAGTGTCCGCAATACGGGACGTACGTCTCGGGCGCCAGGGCGGCGCCGAAGATTGCCGGACCCTGCTGACAGGGGTCCGGAAGCCGCCGCACAGGACTCACGGACCGGTCAGATGTCCCTGCACCACCGGCGCCACCCGCGCGATCACCTGCTCGATGTCCGCCGACACCAGCGGCTCCACCTTGATCACGTACCGCAGCATCGCGCACCCCACGAGCTGTGCGGCGGCCAGCTCCGCGCGCAGTTCCGCGTCCGGCAGGTCCAGCTGGGCGGCGATACGGCGCAGCAGCTGGGAGGCGATCAGGCGGCGGAAGACGGCGGCCGCCGCCTCGTTGTTGACGGCGGAGCGCACGATCGCCAGCAGGGGCGTACGGGTGGTGGGGTTCTCCCAGACGCCGAAGATGAAGCGGGTCAGCCGCTCGCCGACCTCGGCGGCCGGGCCGTCGGCGAGCGCCGCCGGCGCGTCCAGCGCGGGCGCGAAGGCGACCTCGATGGCGGACTCGAAGACCTGCTCCTTGGTGCCGAAGTAGTGGTGCACCAGCGCGGAGTCCACGCCGGCCGCCTTCGCGATGCCGCGCACCGACGTCTTCTCGTAACCCCGTTCGGAGAACTCCTCGCGGGCGACGGCGAGGATGCGGTCGCGGGTGTCGACCGACTCCGTACGACGAGGCCGGCCCCGGCGACGGGAGGCGGTGTCGGTCATGGCCGGGGCACCTTCACCGCGGAGGCGAGGTGGAGCCGGGTGAAGGCCAGGGCCTCCGCCAGATCGGCCTCGCGTTCGGCGCCGGACATCGCGCGCCGGGTGTTGACCTCGATGACGACGTGGCCGTCGAAGCCGGTCAGGGCGAGCCGCTCCAGCAGCTCGGCGCAGGGCTGGTTGCCGCGCCCCGGGACCAGGTGCTCGTCCTTCGCCGAGCCCCGGCCGTCGGCCAGATGGACATGACCGAGGCGGTCGCCCATGCGGTCGATCATGTGCATCGCGTCGACCCGGGCGGTCGCACTGTGGCTGAGATCGATCGTGAAGTGGCGGTAGTCCTCCTTCGTCACGTCCCAGTCGGGGGCGTACGCGAGCATCTCGCGGTCGCGGTAGCGCCAGGGGTACATGTTCTCGACGGCGAACCGCACGTCCGTCTCGTCCGCCATGCGCCAGATCCCGGAGACGAAGTCGCGGGCGTACTGGCGCTGCCACCGGAAGGGCGGGTGCACGACGACCGTGCTCGCCCCGAGCTTCTCGGCCGCCGCCCGGGCGCGCTGGAGCTTGACCCAGGGGTCCGTCGACCACACCCGCTGCGTGATGAGCAGGCAGGGGGCGTGGACGGCCAGGATCGGGATCTGGTGGTAGTCGCTGAGTCTGCGCAGCGCCTCGATGTCCTGGCTGACCGGGTCGGTCCACACCATGACCTCGACTCCGTCGTACCCGAGGCGCGCGGCGATCTCGAAGGCCGTCGCCGTGGATTCTGGGTACACCGAGGCCGTGGACAGCGCGACCTTCGCATCCGGGATGCGCACGACTGGCTCCGCCATGCTGGACAGGTTACGGGTTGGGATCGGCCGCCGTGTTGCGCCTATGCGTCGTTGTGGACTTCGCCACTGGCGGGTGCGGTTTCGGGACTGGTTGCTCACGCGGTTCCCCGCGCCCCCGGGGGCGCTACACCGACCCCATGTGGTCCAGGCGGCGCAGGATGACGCCCTCGCGCAGGGCCCAGGGGCAGACCTCGAGCTTGTCCACCTCGAACAGGTCCATGGCACCCTCGGCGACCAGGGCGCCGGCGAGCAGCTGGCCCGCGCGGCCCTCGGAGACGCCCGGGAGTTCGGCGCGCTGGGCCACCGTCATGCCGGCCAGCCTCGGGACCCACGCCTCCAGGGACTCCCGCTTCAGCTCCCGCTGGACGTAGAGGCCCTCGGTGGAGCGGGCGGCGCCGGCGATGCGGGCCAGCTGCTTGAAGGTCTTGGAGGTGGCGACCACGTGGTCGGGGGTGCCGAAGCGGGTGAACTCGCCCACCGTGCGGGCGATCTGGGCCCGGACGTGGCGGCGCAGCGCCCGTATCGAGTCCGGGGCGGGCGGGTCGCCGGGGAGCCAGCCCGCGGTGAGCCGGCCGGCGCCGAGCGGCAGGGAGACCGCGGCGTCGGGCTCCTCGTCGATGCCGTAGGCGATCTCCAGGGAGCCGCCGCCGATGTCCAGGACGAGCAGCTTGCCCGCGGACCAGCCGAACCAGCGGCGGGCGGCGAGGAAGGTCAGCCGCGCCTCCTCCGCGCCGGTGAGGACCTGCAGTTCCACGCCGGTCTCCTCGCGCACGCGCGCGAGGACGTCGTCGGCGTTGCTGGCCTCGCGCACGGCGGAGGTGGCGAAGGGGAGGACGTCCTCGACGCCCTTGTCCTCGGCGGCCTGGAGGCACTCGTGGACGACGTCGACCAGCTTCCCGATGCCGTCGGAGTCGATGGCCCCGCTGTCGTCGAGGAGCTGGGCGAGGCGCAGTTCCGCCTTGTGCGAGTGCGCGGGCAGCGGGCGCGCGCCGGGGTGTGCATCCACCACCAGCAGATGCACCGTGTTCGATCCCACGTCGAGGACACCGAGTCTCATGTACGGAACGCTACTGCCAGCTGGGCGGTCCTCCGTATGGGATGGGGCCTGTGGAGCCGTAGGCTGGTTCCGTGCCAAAGACGAAAACGGCGAAGAAGGACAAGTCCGCCAAGGGGTCTTCGAAGGTGAAGCCGTCGGCGACGACGAAGAAGTCGAAGAAGGACCTGGAGGCCGACGAGCAGGGCCTCGACTTCGCGCGCGCATGGGTGGAATTCCCTGATCCGGCGGACGACGAGCAGGTCTTCCGATGCGATCTGACATGGCTGACCTCTCGCTGGAACTGCATCTTCGGCAGCGGCTGCCAGGGCATCCAGGCCGGCCGCGCGGACGACGGGTGCTGCACGCTCGGTGCCCACTTCTCCGACGAGGACGACGAGAAGCGCGTCGCCGGGCATGTGGCGAGGCTCACGCCGGAGATCTGGCAGCACCATGACGAGGGCATGGAGCACGGCTGGGTCTCCGAGGACGAGGACGGCGACCGCCAGACCCGTCCCTTCCAGGGCTCCTGCATCTTCCAGAACCGGCCCGGCTTCGCGGGCGGCGCGGGCTGCTCGCTGCACATCCTGGCCCTCAGGGAGGGCCGCGAACCGCTCGAGACGAAGCCGGACGTCTGCTGGCAGCTGCCGGTCAGGCGGACCTACGACTGGATCGACCGGCCCGACGACACCCGGGTGCTCCAGGTGTCGATCGGCGAGTACGACCGCCGGGGCTGGGGCCCGGGCGGCCATGACCTGCACTGGTGGTGCACGTCGGCGACCTCGGCGCACGGCGCGGGCGACCCGGTCTACGTGTCCTACCGGCCGGAGCTGATCGAGCTGATGGGCAAGGCGGGCTACGACCGCCTGGTCGAGCTGTGCGAGGAGCGGCTGGCCTCGCAGCTGCCCCTGCTGGCACCGCACCCGGCCGACCCGGCGCCGTGACACCGCTCTCCCCCTGAACCGGCGCCCGTCCGGGCCCGCGCTCACGACGTCGAGGGACTCGGGCCGCCGCTGTCGGTGGGCGGCGGCGTCGAGCTCGTCGGCGCGGTCGGGGTCGGGTCGCCGGGCGTGGGGTCCGGGGAGGTCGACGACGGCGGCGGGCTCGACGGCGGGTCGGAGGGCGTCGGGCTGCTCGGCGTCGGGTCCGGGTCCGGCGAGGACGGCGGGTCCGAGGGGCTGGTCGGGTCCGGGCTGCCCGGGCCGGGGGCGTTGCCGTAGCCCTCGATGGAGACGACGGCGCCGGCCGGTGAGACGGCCACCTTCGCGCTCCACGGGCCGGACGGCTCGCGCAGGTGGTCGACGTACACCTTGATCGTCAACGAGTCGCCGGGCGCGAGCGTTCCCGACGACTGGCTCAGATAGAGCCAGGAGGCGCCCGTGGACGCCGACCAGCGCACCGGTGAGGATCCGGTCGCGGTGAGGGTGACGAGCGTGGTGTCGCCGTGGTGGCCGGCCGAGACGTCGAGGCTTCCGGAACCTTTCCTCCCGGCGCCGGCGACGCTGACGACCTCCACGGAGACGTCCGGGTCGCTGCCCGTGCCGAAGCGTCCGCCGGGGGTGCTGCTGGCGTTGCCGGCGTTCTCGTAGCCGCCGCCCGCCGCCTCGCCGCCCAGGCTCTCGGGGCCGTGCGCCTCACTGGCGGTGGGGTAGCGGCCGTCGGGGCTCGCGTCGGCGGGTGAGCCGCGGTAGGCGGCCCACAGGGCGAGGACGGGGGCCGCCACGACCGTCGCCACGACCGTCGTGGTGACGGCACGCGCGCGGATGCGGTCCCGGCGGGCGGCCCGGTCCTTGGGGTCCATCGGGAATCCGCGCCTGTCGAAGCGCGGAAGAGCGGCGCCACGCGCGCGTGCGTGGTGCGCGATCGCCACGTGCAGGGCCGCGCGGGGCGCCTCCAGGACGGGGAGTTCGGCGGGCGTGACCATCGCGCCGGGCCAGCGGCCGGGGATCGCGCGCTCGGCGCTGCGGCGGCAGCGCGGGCAGTCGTCGACGTGCCGCACGAGTTCCTTGCGCAGGGCCGAGCTGAGCACCAGCTGGTTGTCCCCGGTGAGGCGGGCCACCCCCGGGCAGCCGCCGGCCTCGACGACGGCGAGGGCCGCACGCGTGCGCTCGACCTCGCAGGCCGCGGAGGCGAGCAACTCGCGGGCGGCGGCGAGGTCGAGGCCGAGCACGGCGGCGACCTCGTGGGCGGCCAGGTGGTGGCGCACGGCGAGTTCGAGCGCCTCGCGCTGCTCCGGGGTGGTGCCGGCGGCCTCCGGCCAGGCGAGCAGGGCGAGTTCGCGGCGGCGCTGCTCCTGGACCTCCTCGGCGACGGGAGGCTCACCGGGGTGCTGCCGCTCGGAGGCGGCACGGCCCGCCGCGTGGGTGCCCTGACGTTTCTGCTTGGCCTCGGCCAGCTTGCGCAGACAGGACCAGCGGGCCAGCGCGTACAGCCACGGCCGGCGGTCCCCCGTCGCCTCCGGGCCACGGCGCCGCTCGGCGAGCGCGAGGGCATCGCCGAGGGCGGCGGTCGCCGCGTCGTGGTCGCACAGCACCGACAGGCAGTAGGTGAACAGGCCGTCGAGATACGGCTCGTAGCGCGCGGGCGGACGCTGAGCCAGCGTGCGGGCCGCTGCGCGGTCGCGGGCCTCCCGGCGCGCCCGGTGTGCGCCGGTGGTGCGGGTCGGGGTCTCCGGACTGCTGCTCATCATCCGTGGACCGTAGGCGGCTCGGGATGGCCCCTTCTTCCCCCTTGAGGACATTTAATCCGTACGGGTGAAACGATCCCTCAATCGGGTACAGGAACGATTCGTTCCGTGGCCGGTTACTGACGGCGGTGGCCGGTTCGCGGTGCGAGCGGGGGCGGCCGTCCGAGGGGAACACGTCGCACCGTCCGGCGTTGTCAGTGGCCTCGGTTACGGTTCTCGACATGGCTGCCCGTACCAAGACCGCCAAGGACCGCCCGTCCTACCGCTGCACCGAGTGCGGCTGGCAGACGGCCAAGTGGCTCGGTCGCTGCCCCGAGTGCCAGGCCTGGGGGACGATCGACGAGTACGGCACGCCCGCGGTGCGTACGACCACCCCGGGCCGTGTGACCACTTCCGCCGTGCCCATCGGCCAGGTCGACGGCCGGCAGGCCACCGCCCGCTCGACCGGCGTGCCCGAGCTGGACCGGGTCCTCGGCGGCGGACTCGTGCCCGGCGCGGTCGTGCTCCTCGCGGGCGAACCCGGCGTCGGCAAGTCGACGCTGCTGCTGGACGTGGCGGCCAAGTCGGCGAGCGACGAGCACCCGACGCTGTACGTCACGGGTGAGGAGTCGGCGAGCCAGGTCCGGCTGCGCGCCGACCGCATCAAGGCCCTCGACGACCATCTGTACCTCGCCGCCGAGACCGATCTGTCCGCGGTGCTGGGCCACTTGGACGCGGTGAAGCCCTCGCTGCTCATCCTCGACTCGGTGCAGACGGTCGCCTCCCCGGAGATCGACGGCGCCCCGGGCGGCATGGCGCAGGTGCGCGAGGTCGCCGGCGCGCTCATCCGCGCCTCCAAGGATCGCGGCATGTCCACGCTGCTCGTGGGCCACGTCACCAAGGACGGCGCCATCGCCGGCCCCCGCCTCCTCGAACACCTCGTCGACGTCGTCCTGAGCTTCGAGGGCGACCGGCACGCGCGCCTGCGCCTCGTACGAGGCGTCAAGAACCGCTACGGCGCCACGGACGAGGTCGGCTGCTTCGAACTGCACGACGAGGGCATCACGGGCCTCGCCGACCCGAGCGGACTTTTCCTGACCAGACGTGACGAACCGGTCCCCGGTACCTGTCTGACGGTCACGCTGGAGGGGCGCCGCCCGCTGGTCGCCGAGGTCCAGGCGCTCACCGTCGACTCCCAGATCCCCTCCCCGCGCCGGACGACCTCGGGCCTGGAGACCTCCCGCGTCTCGATGATGCTCGCCGTCCTGGAGCAGCGCGGCCGGATCAGCGCGCTCGGCAAGCGGGACATCTACTCGGCGACGGTCGGCGGGGTGAAGCTGTCCGAGCCCGCCGCCGACCTCGCCGTCGCCCTCGCGCTGGCGTCGGCCGCGAGCGACACCCCGCTGCCCAAGAACCTCGTCGCGATCGGCGAGGTCGGCCTTGCGGGCGAGGTCAGACGGGTCACGGGCGTCCAGCGCCGGCTCGCCGAGGCGCACCGTCTGGGCTTCACGCACGCCCTCGTTCCGGGCGACCCCGGCAAGATCCCTGCAGGGATGAAGGTCCTGGAAGTCGCCGACATAGGGGACGCCCTGAGAGTCCTTCCGCGCTCCCGTCGCCGAGAGGCCCCACGGGACGAGGAGGACCGCCGGTAGACTTTGCCCTGGTCTCGCCCGTCCGTACGAACAGAATGTGCGACATGGGGGCGCCCAGAACCTGCGACCGGAGGAGTGCAGTGGCAGCCAACGACCGGGCAGCAGCTCCCGGAAAATCCGGTGGGAGTTCCGGTGCCGATGGCCTGATGCGCGCCTCACTGAGCGCCGTGGCTCCCGGCACGGCACTGCGCGACGGGCTCGAGCGGGTACTCCGTGGCAACACCGGTGGTCTCGTCGTGCTCGGCTTCGACAAGACGGTCGAACCCATGTGCACCGGCGGTTTCGTGCTGGACGTCGAGTTCACGGCCACCCGCCTGCGCGAGCTGTGCAAGCTCGACGGCGGCATCGTGCTGAACTCCGACCTGTCGAAGATCCTGCGGGCGGGCGTGCAGTTCCTGCCCGACGCGACGATCCCGACCGAGGAGACCGGCACCCGGCACCGCACGGCGGACCGGGTGAGCAAGCAGGTCGGCTTCCCGGTCGTCTCGGTGTCGCAGTCCATGCGCCTGATCGCCCTCTACGTCGACGGCCAGCGCAAGGTTCTGGAGGACTCCGCGGCGATCCTGTCCCGCGCCAACCAGGCCCTCGCGACCCTGGAGCGCTACAAGCTCCGCCTGGACGAGGTGGCGGGCACGCTGTCGGCCCTGGAGATCGAGGACCTGGTGACGGTCCGCGACGTCTCTGCGGTGGCCCAGCGGCTGGAGATGGTGCGCCGCATCGCCACCGAAATCGCCGAATACGTGGTCGAACTGGGCACCGACGGGCGTCTGCTGGCCCTGCAGCTGGACGAGTTGATCGCGGGTGTGGAGCCCGAGCGCGAGCTGGTGGTCCGGGACTACGTCCCCGAGCCGACGGCGAAGCGCTCCCGCACGGTCGACGAGGCGCTCTACGAACTCGACGCGCTCACCCACGCCGAGCTGCTCGAACTGCCCACGGTGGCGAGGGCGTTGGGCTACACCGGATCGCCGGAGACGCTGGACTCGGCGGTCTCGCCGCGCGGGTTCCGCCTGCTGGCCAAGGTGCCGCGCCTGCCGGGCGCGATCATCGACCGGCTGGTGGAGCACTTCGGCGGCCTGCAGAAGCTGCTCGCCGCGAGCGTCGACGACCTCCAGACGGTCGACGGCGTCGGCGAGGCCCGCGCCCGCAGCGTCCGCGAGGGCCTGTCCCGCCTCGCGGAATCCTCAATCCTCGAACGCTACGTCTGAGCGAGTCTGAGCGAACCCGGGTCCCGCAACCTCTGCCAGGACCGGCAACCGGACCCTCAGTCCGCCTTCAGCAAGAACGACGTCTGGGCCTTGGTGTAGCCCGGGGCCGTGGCCTCCACCAGGTACGTGCCGGGCTTGGCGGAGCCCGCCGGGGGCGTGGCGCACTTCGGGGCGCTCGGCTTGCGGTCCCACTTCACCGTGTAGGTGATGCCGGTCTTCGCAGGAGCCCGGAACACCAGGCTGCCGGAGCCCTTGGGGCAGTCGGCGGAGGACCAGAAGTCGTCGTCGCTGCCGGCCTGCGTAATCGTCAACACCGCGCTCTTCGGCCCCAGATCGATCTTGCAGTCGTAGGGCGAGGTGTTCGCGGCGGTCAGCAGCAGCGTGGGCCTCTGGCCGGGCGAGTACGTGTTGTGCAGGCTGCGCACGCTCAACTTCACCGCGCTCGCAGTGCAGTTGGGGAGCGTGGAACCCGGCGCGAGGGTGTCGCCCCCGCCGACCCCGATGCTCGAACCGACACCGGCCGCACCGCCGCCACCCGCACCCTCGGTGCCCCCGGTCCCGGAACCGCCGCCGGCCGCGGACCCGCCACCGGAGCCCGAGCCGGAACCGCCCGACCCGGAACCGCCGGATGCGGACCCCGAACTGCCCCCGGAACCCGCCCCGCTGGAGTCTCCGCCGCTCGAATCGTCACGCCCGCCCGGCGCTTGGCTGATCGCGGGACCCGACCCCGACGGCCCCGCGGTGATCGTGGACGCGGGTCCCTTGCCGTTCGACCCGCCGTCCTTCTTGCCGCCGCCTCCGCCCGACATCACGATCCAGGTGATCAGCAGCGCCAACAGGGCGACCACAGACACGAGTACGGCCCTCCGGCGCCAGTAGATGGAGCGGGGGAGCGGTCCGACAGGATTGCGCAGAGATCCCACGGCGCAAACTGTACGAGAGATCGGCGCGTTCGCTTGCCGTACCCGCCGCCAGTTCCGCAACTTTTCCGGATCATCATCCCGGTCCCCACACCAACCCGTTCCGCACGACGCACCGCAGGCGGCACGACCGCCCAACCGCCCCTGGCCGTGGCAGGATCGGAAGGGCCATGACTGCGCCAACGAAGCCCCCGAACGACAGCCCCGCCGACGGCCCCCTCGGGCCCCCTCCCGGCGAGGACCTCCACTCCCCCGTCATCGACTGGTTCGAGGAGCATGCCCGGGACCTGCCGTGGCGGCTCCCGGAAGCCGGCGCCTGGGGGGTGATGGTCAGCGAGTTCATGCTGCAGCAGACACCCGTCAGCCGTGTGCTGCCCGTCTACGAGCAGTGGCTGACCCGCTGGCCCCGCCCCGCCGACCTGGCCAAGGAGGCGCCCGGCGAGGCGGTCCGCGCCTGGGGCCGGCTCGGCTACCCGCGCCGCGCGCTCCGGCTGCACGGCGCGGCCATGGCCATAACGGAGCGGCACGGCGGGGACGTACCGACCGACCACGCCCAGCTGCTCGCCCTGCCCGGCATCGGCGAGTACACGGCCGCCGCCGTGGCCTCCTTCGCGTACGGGCAGCGGCACGCGGTACTCGACACCAACGTCCGCCGGGTCTTCGCACGCGCCGTCACCGGTGCCCAGTACCCGCCGAACGCCACCACCGCCGCCGAACGCAAGCTGGCCCGCGCGCTGTTGCCCGAGGACGAGCGCACGGCCTCCCGCTGGGCCGCCGCCTCCATGGAGCTCGGCGCGCTCGTGTGCACCGCCAAGAACGAGTCCTGCCACCGCTGCCCCATCGCCGACAAGTGCGCCTGGCGGCTGGCGGGCAAGCCCGAGCACCAGGGGCCGCCACGGCGCGGTCAGACGTACGCGGGCACGGACCGGCAGGTGCGGGGCAAGCTGCTCGCCGTGCTGCGCGAGGCCCACGGCCCCGTGCCGCAGCCGGTGCTCGACCGTGTGTGGCACGAGCCGGTGCAGCGCGCGCGGGCGCTCGACGGACTCGTCTCGGACGGGCTCGTGGAGCCGCTTCCCGGTGGTTTGTATCGGCTCCCGTTGACGTAACCCCTCGTAACCTCACGCACATCACGACCCGCCCCCGACCAAATCCCCCCATAGCGCCGCACTTCGGTGCGCGTGTTTACCCCGTTCCTACGTCCGTTACACAACCGACGGACAGCCGATTGCCAGCCGCGCGCTGGCTCGCACAGCGCCGTGACAACGCCTCCGTAGCTTCATTGCCACAAGGAAGAGCCCGACGGCGAGGGGCCGGCGGGAACGGGGATCGGGAGGCGGTTCGACATGGCGCAGGGAGAGGTGCTCGAGTTCGAGGAGTACGTCCGCACCCGGCAGGACGCGCTGCTGCGCAGCGCGCGCCGGCTGGTCCCGGACCCGGTGGACGCGCAGGACCTGCTGCAGACGGCGCTGGTCCGCACGTACCACCGCTGGGACGGCATCGCGGACAAGCGCCTCGCCGACGCCTACCTGCGCCGCGTGATGATCAACACCCGTACCGAGTGGTGGCGGGCCCGCAAGCTGGAGGAGGTCCCGACCGAGCAGCTGCCGGACGCCTCGGTCGACGACTCCACCGAGCAGCACGCGGACCGCGCCCTGCTGATGGACATCATGAAGGTTCTGGCACCGAAGCAGCGCAGCGTCGTCGTCCTGCGACACTGGGAGCAGATGTCGACGGAGGAGACGGCCGCAGCCCTCGGCATGTCGGCCGGTACGGTCAAGAGCACGCTGCACCGGGCGCTCGCCCGGCTCCGTGAGGAGCTGGAGAGCCGCGATCTGGACGCACGCGCGCTGGAGCGTGGGGAGCAGGAGCGTTGCGCGGTCTGACGGACTCGGGCCGGGGGACCTTGCAGGCGGCGTTCACGGCGGTGGCCGTGCTCGCCGCCCTCGCCCTTTTCGTCTCCGCCTGTGCCACGGGCGGCACCGGCGCCCGTGACGAGGGCCCCGCACACGCGCCCTCCGACGCGGTGGCCGGCGCCGCCGTCTCGCCCACGCCCAGCTCCTCGAAGGCCCCCGCGCACGTGGACGCGGTCAAGCTGGTCAAGGACGACCCGTCGGTCTCGGCGGAGGTCAAGCGCGGCCTGAAGCCGTGCGTCGCCGACGAGTACCCGATCGACGTCTCCTACGGCGACCTGACCGGCGCTTCGGCCGACGACGTCGTGGTGAACGTGCTGACCTGCGGCGACGCGGTGGGGGTCGGCTCGTATGTGTATCGCCAGGAAGGGGGTCGGTACGAGAATGTGTTCCAGGCCGAGGAACCCCCGGTCTACGCGGAGATCGACCGCGGCGACCTGGTGGTGACCAAGCAGGTGTACGAGAAGGGTGACCCGGTGTCGAGTCCGTCCGGCGAGATCGTGACGACGTACAGCTGGACCGCGGGCCGCTTCGTGAAGCGGTTCAACACCCGCAACGACTACAGCAGCGCCGTCGGGGGCGGCGCGTCGCCGTCCTCGTGAACCGTTCGGGCCGCTCGGACCGATCCACCAGCAGCAGGCCGTACGCACGCGACGACCGACATCACCGATACGAGAACTGAGAGCACCGGGATGGCAGACCAGACCCACGTCCTGTTCGTCGAGGACGACGACGTCATCCGCGAGGCCACCCAGCTCGCGCTGGAACGGGACGGCTTCGCGGTCACCGCCATGCCCGACGGGCTGTCGGGCCTGGAGTCGTTCCGGGCCGACCGCCCCGACATCGCGCTGCTCGACGTCATGGTGCCCGGTCTCGACGGCGTGAGCCTGTGCCGCCGTATCCGCGACGAGTCGACCGTGCCGGTGATCATGCTCTCCGCGCGCGCCGACTCGATCGACGTGGTGCTGGGCCTGGAGGCGGGCGCCGACGACTACGTGACCAAGCCCTTCGACGGCGCCGTGCTGGTCGCGCGGATCCGTGCCGTGCTCCGGCGCTTCGGTCACGCGAGCGGCGGCGAGAAGGCCGACGACGGCGTGGACCCGACGGGCGGCGGCGTGCTGACCTTCGGCGATCTGGAGATCGACACCGAGGGCATGGAGGTGCGCCGGGCCGAGCAGCCGGTGGCGCTGACCCCGACCGAGATGCGGCTGCTCCTGGAGTTCTCCTCCGCGCCCGGCACCGTCCTGTCGCGCGACAAGCTGCTGGAGCGGGTGTGGGACTACGGCTGGGGCGGCGACACCCGGGTGGTGGACGTCCACGTCCAGCGGCTGCGCACGAAGATCGGCCAGGACCGGATCGAGACGGTCCGCGGCTTCGGTTACAAGTTGAAGGCCTGAACGGGGACACGAAGGACATGCGGGGGACATTCAGGCGCCCGACCACCCCGGACCAGGGTGGCACGGGCATGCGCACGGGTCTGAGATGGAAGCTGAGCGCGGCCATCGCCCTGGTCGGCGCGCTGGTGGCGATCGCGCTGAGCCTGGTCGTGCACAACGCGGCCCGGGTCTCGATGCTCGACAACGCGCGCGACCTCGCGGACGAGCGCGTCCAGATCGCGCAGCGCAGCTACGAGCTGTCCAACCGGCCGAACTTCCCCAACGTCAAGATCGACGACCCCCGGCTGCCGGCGGCGCTGCGCGCGAAGGTCCAGCAGGGCCGCCGGGCGACGTTCGTGACCGACGGGCGCGCCGGGGCGCCGGACATCTGGGCCGCCGTGCCGGTCAAGGACGGGCACGTGCTCTCGCTGCACACCAACTTCACCGACCGCAGCACGGACATCCTCCACGACCTCGACCAGGCCCTGGTGATCGGCTCCATCGCGGTGGTCCTCGGCGGCAGCGCGCTGGGCGTGCTCATCGGCGGCCAGCTCTCGCGCCGGCTGCGCAAGGCGGCGGCCGCGGCGAACCAGGTCGCCAAGGGCGAGTCGGACGTACGGGTGCGGGACGCGATCGGCGGCGTCGTCCGGGACGAGACCGACGACCTGGCCCGCGCGGTGGACGCCATGGCGGACACCCTGCAGCAGCGGCTGGAGGCCGAGCGCCGGGTCACCGCGGACATCGCGCACGAGCTGCGCACCCCGGTGACCGGGCTGCTGACGGCGGCCGAGCTGCTCCCGCCCGGGCGCCCCACCGAACTGGTCCTGGACCGCGCGAAGGCCATGCGCACCCTCGTCGAGGACGTGCTGGAGGTGGCCCGGCTGGACGGCGCCTCCGAGCGGGCCGAGCTGCAGGACCTGATGCTCGGCGAGTTCGTCGGCCGGCGGGTGGCGGCGAAGGACCCGGCCGTAGAGGTGCGGGTGGTGCACGAGTCGATGGTCACGACCGACCCCCGGCGCCTGGAGCGGGTTCTGTTCAACCTGCTCGCCAACGCCGCCAGGCACGGCAAGCCGCCCATCCAGGTCACCGTCGAGGGCCGGGTGATCCGCGTCCGCGACCACGGCCCCGGCTTCCCCGGCGACCTCCTGGCCGACGGCCCGAGCCGCTTCCGCACCGGCAGCACCGACCGCGCGGGCCACGGCCACGGCCTGGGCCTCACGATCGCCGCCGGGCAGGCCCGCGTCCTGGGCGCCCGTCTGACCTTCCGCAACGTCCGCCCGGTGGGAGCGCCCGACGACGTGCCGGCGGAGGGCGCGGTGGCGGTGCTGTGGCTCCCGGAGCACGCCCCGACGAACACGGGCAGCTACCCGATGCTGCCGTAGCCGCCCTTCCCTACGGCCGGTCACACCTCCGTCCTACGGCCGCTCACACCTCCGCGACCAGCAGCTCCTCGCCGCGGGAGGGCCGCAGACCGTCCGTCCGCCCCGCGAAGTACCGCTGCTCCAGATCGGCCGCCGAGACGTGCCGGACCTCGCGGAAACCGGCCTCGCGGGCGAGGGCGACGATCTCCGGCGGCCGGTGGAAGCTGAGGAAGGGGGTGCCCGCGGCCCGGGCACCCTTCATCGCGACCCGGAGCTGGGCCTGCTCCTCGGGCTCCACGTCCTCGACGGGCCGCAGGAACGTGGACACCAGCGTCGACCCCGGCGCGAGGCCCGCCACCAGCCGGAAGGTCGCCTTGATCGCCTCCGGGGTGAGATACATGGTCACGCCCGCGGAGGCCACCACCGCGGGCCGCCCCGGATCGAGCCCGCCCGCGAGCAGCTGCCCCCACCAGTCGCCCTCGAAGTCGACGGGCACCAGCCGCAGCCACGCGGGGACACCGAGGCCGAGGTCGTCGAGCCGCTGCCGCTTCCAGGCCTGCGGCCCGGCCTGGTCGGCCTCGAAGACGCGCAGCCCGGCGGCGCCGACGTCCGCCCGGCGCTGGGCGAAGGTGTCCAGGCCGGCCCCGAGGACGACGTACTGGTCGAGCCCCTGCGCCGCCCGCTCCACCACGAGATCCTCGACGAACCGGGCGCGGGCGACGATCGACGCCCGCGTGCGCCGGGTCGCCACGACGTCCATGTCGGGCCGCTCGCGCCACCCCTCGCCCGGATCGGCGAGTCGCAGCCCGACCTCGTCCTCGACGACGTACGGCGGCGGGTCGGCGCGCAGATGCAGGGCCCGCCAGAGGGCGACCCGCACGGCGGTGTGCTCGGCGGCGGCCTCCGCGCCGGCCGTGCCCGTCACCCGAAGTCCTTGGAGAAGTCCAGCTCCTCGCTGCGCTCGGTCAGCGAGTACCAGTTGCCGTTGTCGTCGCGGAAGATCGCCTCGATCCCGTACGGCCGCTCCTGCGGCGACTGCAGGAACTCGACGCCGCGTGCCCTGAAGGTCTCGTAGTCACCCCGGCAGTCGTCGGTGCGGAACGCTCCCGCGCCGAGCACTCCCTTGCCGACCAGCTTCTTCAGCGCCTCGGCGGACTCGGGGTCGAGCCCGGGGCCGTCGAGATGCATCAACGCGAGCTCGACGCCCGGCTGGTCCTTGGCGCCGACAGTGATCCACTTCATGTCGCCCATGGAGATCTCGTTGCGCACCTCGAAGTCCAGCTTCTCGGTGAAGAAGGCCTTGGTGCGCTGCTGGTCGAAGGTCCATACGGTGCTGATGCCCAGGCCCAAGATCATGGTTCCGCTCTCCCTGGTTCGGTTCCGGTGTCCTGTCCGTCACCGTAGGCAGGGCGGGCGGCGGGCCGCTTCTTCGAAATTGCGGTGGGGAAGCCGCCGGCCCACAGCATCGCGTAGCACCCGGGGATGAGGGCGGCTCCGCGGCCCACGTGCGTGCTCCGGTACTCGCTCGGCGTCAGCCCCGTCCGCGCCTTGAACCGCGCCGAGAACGTCCCGAGACTGCTGAACCCGACCAGATGGCAGATCTCCGTCACGCTCAGATCGGCGCTGCGCAGCATCTCCTCGGCCCGCTCGATCCGCCGGTGCGTCAGATACTGCCCGGGCGTCTCCCCGTACGCCGCCTTGAAGGCCCGCAGGAAGTGGAACCGCGAATAGCCGGCACACGCGGCCACCCCGTCCAGATCCAGCTCAGGATCGGCCCAGTCGCGGTCCATCGCATCCTTGGCGAGCCGCAACTGGCGCATCTTGTCCATGGGGCCGATGGTGACACGGGGCACCGACAGTGAGGCCTCCGGACATGACGAAGGCCCCCGGGGCGGACACCATCCGGGGGCCTTCAGCTCATCTTCGGGGGATCACACCGCTTCGACGACCGCCGCAGGCGCAGCGTCCTCCTGGTCGGACTTGGGCGCGGCCGGCCCCGCCCCGCGCAGTGCGACCTCCTTGACGAACACCGCCGCGATCAGCGCGCCGATCGCCACGATCGAACCGAGCAGGAAGGCCGTGTGCGTACCCGCCGACACCGCGTGCTGGTACGCCTCGCGCGCCACCGCCGGCAGCTTCTCCAGGCTCTTCGCGTCCAGCTGCGCCGACTTCTCGGTGATCTTCGATCCCAGCGACCCGGCCCGCTCGGCCATGACGTGCTGGACCCGGTTGTTGAACAGCGCGCCCATGATCGCGACACCGAAGGAGGAGCCGAGCGTACGGAACAGGGTGGTCGAGGAGGACGCGACGCCCATGTCCCGCATCTCGACGCTGTTCTGCGCGACCAGCATCGTGATCTGCATCAGGCAGCCCATGCCGAGACCGACGACGGCCATGAACACCCCGGACATGAACCGCGAGGTCCCCGTGTCCATCGTCGACAGCAGGTACAGGCCGATGATCATCAGCACGCTGCCGACCACCGGGAACACCTTGTACTTGCCGGTGTTCGTGGTCACGCGCCCGGCCACCATCGAGGTGACCAGCATCGCGCCGAGCATCGGCAGGAGCAGCAGACCGGAGTTGGTCGCGGACGCGCCCTGCACCGACTGCTGGTACAGCGGCAGGAACAGCGTCGCGCCGAACATCACGAAGCCGGTGATGAAGCCGATGATCGACATCAGCGTGAAGTTACGGCTGCGGAAGATGTGCAGCGGCACCACCGGCTCGGAGGCCTTGGTCTGCCAGAACACGAACCCGATCAGCGCGGCCACGCCGATGCCGATGAGCTCCATGATCCGCGCCGACGTCCACGCGTACTGCGTACCGCCCCAGGTGGTGACCAGCACGATCGAGGTGATGCCGACGGTCAGCAGCACGACACCGAGGTAGTCGATGCCCGCCTTGGACCGCTTCTTCGGCAGGTGCAGGACCACGCTGATCAGACCGAGCGCGAAGACGCCGAGCGGCAGGTTGATGTAGAAGGACCAGCGCCAGCCCCAGTTGTCGGTGATGGTGCCGCCGACCAGCGGGCCGCCGATCATCGCGAGCGCCATGACGCCGGCCATCATGCCCTGGTACTTGCCGCGCTCCCGCGGCGGGATCAGGTCACCGATGATCGCCATGACGCCGACCATCAGACCGCCGGCGCCGAGGCCCTGCACGGCCCGGAAGCCGATCAGCTCGCCCATGTTCTGGGCCATGCCGCTCAGCGCGGAGCCGATCAGGAAGATCACGATCGACGTCATGAAGGTGGCCTTGCGGCCGTACATGTCCCCGAGCTTGCCCCAGATCGGCGTGGCCGCCGCGGTGGCCAGCGTGTACGCCGTCACCACCCAGGACAGGTGCTCAAGACCGCCGAGCTCGCCCACGATCGTCGGCATCGCCGTACCCACGATCATGTTGTCGAGCATCGCGAGCATCATGGTGATCATGAGCGCGAGCAGGACGACCCGCACGCTCTTCGGTTGTTTGTCCGGCTTGGTCTCGACCGTCTGTGTGTCCGCCATCGTCCCCACTCCCCTAGGTCCTTCGTCGTTCCCCTCGGCCGGCCACTTACTTGCCGCCCGGCTAGCTGTCTACACTGGAAGAAGTTAGACCTGTAACTAGCCGGGCGTCAAGTAAGTTTTCTAGTCGGGCGACAAGTAAGTTTCCGTGCCAGTGCGAGGAGTACGAGGATGGGCGTCACCATGGACGGCACCAAACAGCATCGGCGCGGAAACACCCGCCAGCGCATCCAGGACGTGGCGCTCGAGCTCTTCGCCGAGCAGGGCTACGAGAAGACGTCGCTGCGCGAGATCGCCGAGTGCCTCGACGTCACCAAGGCCGCGCTGTACTACCACTTCAAGACGAAGGAAGAGATCCTCGTCAGCATCTTCGAGGACCTCTCCCAGCCGATAGAGGACCTGATCGAGTGGGGCAAGGCGCAGCCCCAGACGCTGGAGACCAAGCAGGAGATCATCCGCCGCTACAGCGACATCCTGGCGAGCGCGTCGCCGCTCTTCCGCTTCATGCAGGAGAACCAGGGGACGGTGAAGGAGCTGCGCATCGGCGAGATGTTCCGCAACCGCATGATGGGGATGCGCGACATCCTCATCGACCCGGCCGCCGAACTGGTCGACCAGGTGCGCTGCGTCAGCGCGATGTTCACGCTGCATGCCGGGATGTTCGTCCTCAACGACCTCGAAGGCGACCCCGAGGCGAAGCGCAAGGCCGTCCTGGAGGTCGCCACCGATCTGGTGACCCAGGCGCACCGGTCGGCGAACTCGCCGTAGCCGGTCACGCCCGGGCACCCGTGTCTCAGACCTTGACGCCCTTGGTGCGCAGGAAGGAGACCGGGTCGATCGCCGAACCGTAGTTGGCGGTCCTGCGGACCTCGAAGTGCAGGTGCGGGCCGCTGGAGTTACCGGTGTTGCCGGACTTGGCTATGTGCTGGCCGGTGGTGACGACCTGGCCGACGTGCACGTCGATCCGCGACAGGTGGGCGTACTGCGAGTACGTCCCGTTGGCGTGCTTGATGACGATGGCGTTGCCGTACGCGGGGCCGTCACCGGCACCGTTGCCGCCGGCCTTGACGACCGTGCCGCCGTGCGCGGCGACGACGTTCGTGCCGCTCGGCACCGCGAAGTCCTGGCCGCTGTGCTTGTGCGCCCACATGCCGCCGGCCTGGTTGAAGCTCGCGGACAGGGCGTACTTGGCCACCGGGTGGACCCAGGAGCGGGCCTTCTTGGCGGCGGCGGCCTTCTTGGCGGCGGCCTTCTGCTTCGCTACCGCCTGCGCCTTCGCCTTCGCGACCGCCGCGGCCTTGGCGGCCTTGGCCTGCGAGGCGGCCTGCGCCTCGACGGCGCTGGCGGCGGTGTGGGCGGAGGAGACGTCGGCGGCGGCCGCGACCCCGGCTCCCAGCACGACCGAGGCTCCCAGGCCTGCGGCCAGGACGGCGGCGCGGGTGCGGAGGAGGGACGTACGGGAGGAGCGGGACGTGACACGCGAAGACATGGATACCTCGGGATGACGGGGACAGAGAAAAGCCACCCGACGCACTCGCGGCCGCCAGATGGGCTCATCCTTGGTAACCCCCGGACCCGTTGAACCCAAAACATGTGATCTACGACGGAAGCTAGTACTTCACCCCAAGTCTTCCGACTCCTTGACACATGACCTATCTGGGACAGATCGGGCATCCATCTCCCGAAGACGGCCGAACCACCGCCCCCGTTCCGGGACCAAGGTCCCTTTCTCCCGCGTCAGGGCATCCACTATTCCGTCTAGTAACGGACATATCGCCTGTGCGGCATGTCACCGGCGGGCAAGATCCATCCCCTCGCCGATGTGACGGGGGCTACGCCGGCCAACTCCCCCTACACGTGGGACCCGGTGAAAGAAACCGGCCTCATGTGACGCACATCTCTGGCGACTTACCACCCAGTAACCCTACGGTTCCCCTCGCGCCACCCTCGCCCCCGAACATGCACCAGACAACGGCATACGGACGTGAGAGGACCCCCCACCATGACGAGCCGACGCCCCTGGGCGCTGAGCACAGTGGTCACCGCAGTCTCCACCACGGCACTTGTGGCACTGGCCTCCCCCGCGAACGCGGCGACGAGCACCGCGGACGTCGACTACGCGACCTGGCAGAAGGACTGCCAGGCGGTGATGGACCAGGCGCTGCCCTATCTGAAGGACCGGATCGCGCGCACCGGGCCCGGCGAGAAGCAGGCGATCGTCTTCGACATCGACAACACCACGCTGGAGACGGACTTCGGCTTCACGTTCCCGCAGCCGGCCAACAAGCCCGTCCTGAACGTCGCCGAGTACGCCCAGCAGCACGGTGTCTCGGTCTTCTTCGTCACGGCCCGCCCGGGCATCCTCTACGCGCCCACCGAGTGGAACCTGGAGCACGACGGCTACCAGGTCTCCGGGCTCTACGTCCGCGGCCTGTTCGACCTCTTCAAGGACGTCGCCGCCTACAAGACCGCCCAGCGCGTCGACATCGAGAACAAGGGCTACACGATCATCGCGAACATCGGCAACAGCGCCACCGACCTGTCGGGCGGCCACGCCGAGAAGACGTACAAGCTGCCGGACTACGACGGGCAGCTCTCCTGAGGCCCCAAAGCCCTGTGCCACGAGGACCCCATGCGGAAGGGGCCGGTGCCTTTCGGCACCGGCCCCTTCCGTCGGCTCAACCCCTGGAGGGTCAGGCCTCCTTGCTCAGGTTCGGCCCGGCTCCGCCGGCCGCCTGCTCGATCGGCGGGACGTCCGGCAGCGCCGACTTCTCCTCACCGCGGAAGGTGAAGGTGACGTTGTCGCCCTCGCCCTCCGTGTCGACGACCACGATGTGACCGGGACGCAGCTCGCCGAAGAGGATCTTCTCCGACAGCGAGTCCTCGATCTCGCGCTGGATGGTGCGGCGCAGCGGCCGCGCACCGAGCACGGGGTCGTAACCCTTCTTGGACAGCAGCTCCTTGGCGGACTGGGAGAGCTCGATGCCCATGTCCCGGTCCTTGAGGCGCTCGTCCACCTTGCTGATCATCAGGTCGACGATCGCGAGGATGTCGTCCTGCGTCAGCTGCGGGAAGACGACCACGTCGTCCACGCGGTTGAGGAACTCGGGGCGGAAGTGCTGCTTGAGCTCGTCCGAGACCTTGTTCTTCATGCGCTCGTAGTTGGACTTGGTGTCGCCCTGGGCCGCGAAGCCCAGGTTGAAGCCCTTGGAGATGTCCCGGGTGCCGAGGTTGGTCGTCATGATGATGACCGTGTTCTTGAAGTCCACGACCCGGCCCTGGGAGTCGGTCAGGCGACCGTCCTCCAGGATCTGCAGCAGCGAGTTGAAGATGTCCGGGTGGGCCTTCTCGACCTCGTCGAAGAGGACCACCGAGAACGGCTTGCGCCGCACCTTCTCCGTCAGCTGGCCGCCCTCCTCGTAGCCCACGTAGCCGGGGGGCGAACCGAAGAGACGCGAGACCGTGTGCTTCTCGCTGAACTCCGACATGTCGAGGGAGATCAGCGCGTCCTCGTCACCGAAGAGGAACTCCGCGAGGGCCTTGGACAGCTCGGTCTTACCGACACCGGACGGGCCGGCGAAGATGAACGAACCACCGGGGCGCTTCGGGTCCTTCAGACCGGCGCGCGTACGGCGGATCGCCTTCGACAGCGCCTTGACGGCGTCGACCTGGCCGATGACCCGCTTGTGGAGCTCGTCCTCCATGCGCAGCAGACGCGAGGACTCCTCCTCGGTCAGCTTGAAGACCGGGATGCCGGTGGCGGTCGCGAGGACCTCGGCGATCAGCTCGCCGTCGACCTCGGCGACGACGTCCATGTCGCCGGCCTTCCACTCCTTCTCGCGCTTGGCCTTGGCGGCCAGGAGCTGCTTCTCCTTGTCACGGAGCGAAGCGGCCTTCTCGAAGTCCTGCGAGTCGATCGCGGACTCCTTGTCGCGGCGCACGCCCGCGATCTTCTCGTCGAACTCGCGCAGGTCCGGCGGCGCGGTCATCCGGCGGATGCGCATCCGGGAACCGGCCTCGTCGATCAGGTCGATCGCCTTGTCCGGCAGGAAGCGGTCCGAGATGTACCGGTCGGCCAGCGTGGCGGCCTGGACGAGGGCCTCGTCCGTGATCGAGACACGGTGGTGGGCCTCGTACCGGTCGCGCAGACCCTTGAGGATCTCGATCGTGTGCGGCAGGGACGGCTCGGCGACCTGGATGGGCTGGAAGCGGCGCTCGAGGGCCGCGTCCTTCTCCAGGTGCTTGCGGTACTCGTCCAGCGTCGTCGCACCGATGGTCTGGAGCTCACCGCGGGCCAGCATCGGCTTCAGGATCGAAGCGGCGTCGATGGCGCCCTCGGCGGCACCCGCACCGACCAGCGTGTGCAGCTCGTCGATGAACAGGATGATGTCGCCGCGGGTGCGGATCTCCTTGAGCACCTTCTTCAGGCGCTCCTCGAAGTCACCGCGGTAGCGGGAGCCGGCGACCAGCGCGCCGAGGTCCAGGGTGTAGAGGTGCTTGTCCTTGAGGGTCTCGGGCACCTCGCCCTTGACGATGGCCTGGGCGAGGCCCTCGACGACGGCGGTCTTGCCGACGCCGGGCTCACCGATCAGCACCGGGTTGTTCTTGGTACGGCGGGACAGCACCTGCATGACCCGCTCGATCTCCTTCTCGCGCCCGATGACCGGGTCGAGCTTGGACTCACGAGCGGCCTGGGTGAGGTTCCGGCCGAACTGGTCGAGGACCAGGGACGTCGAGGGGGTGCCCTCGGCAGGCCCGCCGGCGGCGGCGGTCTCCTTGCCCTGGTAGCCGGAGAGCAGCTGGATGACCTGCTGCCGCACCCGGTTGAGATCGGCGCCGAGCTTGACGAGGACCTGGGCGGCGACGCCCTCGCCCTCGCGGATCAGGCCGAGCAGGATGTGCTCCGTGCCGATGTAGTTGTGGCCCAGCTGGAGAGCCTCCCGGAGCGACAGCTCCAGGACCTTCTTGGCACGGGGGGTGAAGGGGATGTGCCCGGACGGGGCCTGCTGGCCCTGGCCGATGATCTCCTCCACCTGCTGGCGGACCGCCTCGAGCGAAATCCCGAGGCTCTCAAGGGCCTTGGCGGCGACACCCTCACCCTCGTGGATCAGGCCCAGGAGGATGTGCTCGGTGCCGATGTAGTTGTGGTTGAGCATCCGGGCTTCTTCCTGAGCCAGGACGACAACCCGCCGCGCGCGGTCGGTGAACCTCTCGAACATCGTTAATCGCTCCTCAGAGCGGTCAGGCAGTGGGGGGAACTTCCCCTCCCTGTCCTTCCGCAGCTTAGTCCCGCAAGCGGGGACCGCTCATTCCAACTGCCGACACCGGTGCGAGAACCAACACTGCCTCCTGACCCCGAACGCCGACATCTGCTCCAACCCGATGGTGCGAGACGATGTTCCCGCAGGCCAGACAGTTACCCACACCATCAGTACGCCGATGGCGAACGTGAGACGTCCTGTCCTGCGTGTCGCCCCCTCCCACTAGGGATGTCTTACCCGCTGGGACTGACAGTCCATGCCGCGCGGCCCTTTTCCCTCCGCTACGGGCGAACAACCTTGCACCACCCCGCGCCCCCGCACGCCCCCCGGATCGGCACCCTGCGCAGCCGTACGAACACCCAGCGTAACTCGGGAGCCGTTCGGGCGGTTGCACTTGGCATGGTTGGCAGCCGCCGCACGATTCCGCTCCCTCGCAGCCCGATCGACTCCGGCGATCAGGTCCGCCGGTGGTACGAGAACGAACTGGGCTGGGCGACGGTGCCCGCGCCGGCGGGAGAACCCGGATCCGGGCCGCGGCTGCGGGTGGGCGTCCGCTTCGACGTCCTGGACGTGCCGGCCGAGGCGGGCGGTGCGTGCCTGCGCCATCTCGCGCCGGGCTCTCCGGTGGCCGTGCAGGGCGACCGGATGCGGCTGCTGGTGACCGCGGGCAGCGCGGAGGAGCTGCCGGGACTGCTGGACTGGCTGGAGTGGGGCGCGCTCACCCTGGATCTGACCGCGACCGGTGAGGGCGGCGTCATGGACGCGCCGCTGCCGCCCGCAAGCGGGCCGGCCGGTCTACGGGGCCGCTCGGGCGCCCTGCAGGGGGCCGCCGTATGGCTGCGGCCCCCCGAGCCTGGGGGCGAGGTCGAGGCCTCGCTGCCGACGCTGTCGGCCGTGGGGGGCGTTGGGGGCGCCCCCGATCTCGTACGACTCGTGGACACGGTGGCAACGCAGTGCCACCGGTTGCGGCTGCGGCGCGCGTGCGCCCGGCCGCCGGCCCTGCCGTAGAACGCCGATCAGGCGTTGGCCTTCTCGTAGGCCTCGCGGATGGACGCGGGAACGCGACCGCGGTCGTTGACCTCGTAGCCGTTCTCCTTCGCCCACGCGCGGATCTGCGCGGTGTCCTGGCTGCCACCGGAAGCGGCGCGCGCCTTTCCGCGCCCGCCCGAAGAACGACCTCCGGTACGACGGCCACCCTTCACGTAAGGCTCGAGAAGGCCGCGGAGCTTGTCCGCATTGGCGGTCGTGAGATCGATCTCGTACGTCTTGCCGTCCAACGCGAACGTAACGGTCTCGTCCGCCTCGCCGCCGTCGAGGTCGTCGACAAGAAGGACCTGAACCTTCTGTGCCACCGGATTTCCTTTCATCCAAAACTTGAGGGCCTGGGGTCTGCGGCGTCCGCCGTTTCGCCGTCCCCTGTTATATGCAGTACTGCAGTACGTCGGAAAGCAAACCGCTTTTGCCGGAAAAACACAAACCCCTCGGAGAGACTGAGGGAGAGACTGAGGGAGAGACTGACCCCGAGACCGCCCGAGAGGCTGTCCGTGAGACCTAGTACGGGGTCAAGAGCGAGACAGATGGCTCACCGCGTCCGGAAACATGCGCGTTTCGGACATAGGGAACCTGGGCAGGGACGGCGGAATACATCGCCGCGATCCGCGATCACAGATGCAGAAGCATCCGGCTGTTGCCCAAGGTGTTCGGTTTCACCCGTTCGAGACCGAGGAACTCCGCTACGCCCTCGTCATAGGAACGCAGTAGCTCGGCGTAGACATCGGTGTCGACGGGCGTCTCGCCGATCTCGACGAAGCCGTGCTTGACGAAGAAGTCCACTTCGAAGGTCAGGCAGAAAACCCGGCGAACGCCGAGCCAGCGCGCGGTCTCCAGCAACTTCTCCAGCAGTTGATGCCCGACACCGGCGCCCTTCAGGCCGGGCTTCACCGCGAGAGTGCGGACTTCCGCGAGGTCTTCCCACATCACGTGCAGCGCGCCGCAGCCGACGACGTCGGCGTTGTCGTCCCGTTCGGCGATCCAGAACTCCTGGATGTCCTCGTAAAGCGTCACCGTTGCTTTGTCGAGCAGGATGCGGCCGCGGACGTACGTGTCGAGGAGACGGCGCACGGCCGGGACATCGCTGGTTCGGGCCCGCCGGACAGTGATGGCTTTAGCACTGACTTCGGTGCCTTCGGGACCTACAGGACTCTCTGCTGACATGTGCGGACGCTATCGCCCGTCGGCCTCCGGTGCCGACCCGGGGTTCTCACGGGCCGTATCGCCACCGGTATCCGTGGCCGCTTCGGCCGCTTCGGGAGTTTCCGGACCTTGGACGATGCGTACGGCGTCTCTGAGGGCAAGGCGCTGTTCCTCGCTCATCATCCCGAAGAAGGCGACGAGAGCAGCTGCCGGGTTGTCGGACTGCGACCAGGCGTCGTTCATCAGAGCCGCCGCGTAGGCGGCCCTGGTGGAGACCGCCTCATATCGATAGGCCCGGCCTTCCGCCTCACGGCGGACCCAGCCCTTCTGATGGAGATTGTCCAAAACGGTCATCACCGTGGTGTATGCGATGGACCGCTCCTGCTGAAGGTCTTCCAGGACTTCTCGGACGGTCACCGGGCGGTTCCACTTCCACACCCGCGTCATGACCGCGTCTTCGAGTTCTCCCAATGGGCGAGGCACAGCTCAGCACAATAGTGGGAGAAGTCCGCATTGGCGTGCCGGACGTGCGCATCCGCCGACAAACAGGAACAAAAAGGGCGCACAACTCCGAAAACGCGAGCACGCGTGGGAGTCGTGCGCCGAGGGGGCGCGGCCGGGGAGGGGTCAGCCGTCGGTCTTCGGGGAGCCCTGCCGGGCGCCCTCCGCGCGCGCGATGGCGGCGTCGACGGCCGCGTCCTCCTTGGCCTTGTTGGCCCCGCCCTGGGTCTTCACCATCACCCTGATCACGGCGATGAAGAGCGCGGCCATGACGACCGGGGGCACGAGCGCGGAGACGATGTCCATGCGTCCAGGGTAGCCACGGCCACAAAGGGCGAGCGGGGCGGGGCCGGGAGGTTCTGGGCGGTTCGGGCGCCCTCAGCCGGCGGCGAGGTGCCGACGCTGCCCTGAGCTGGGCGGAGGCGTGGGCTTGCGGCGCGGGAAGACCTCGCCCGGGGTCGGGATCGGGCGGGCCGGCTTCGGCTCCTCGGCGGGGGCCGGCTTGGGCGCGGCGGGCTTCTGGGCGGGCTTCCTGTCGGGCTTGTGCGCGGGGTCCCGTTCCGCGGCCCCTGCGGGCTGCGCGCCGGTGCCCCTCAGACCGCCGGGAAGGGCCGTGAGACGGCTCCGGGCGGCCGGGACGATCGGGGTGGCCCGGCGGGCCGTTCCGGGCGCGAGACGGTCGCGTACGTCCTGCTCCGCGAGCATCCGGCAGCGCCCCAGCAGGACCGAGGCGGCCGGATTGCCGCGCAGGGCCCGCAGGGCGGCGAGATCGTCGGGCTGCGGGCGGTATCCGGCTGCCAGCGCCTCCTCCAGGAGCGTCAGATAGCCGGACACGGTCCCTGGCAGAGCGGCGCGATAGCGCGCGAGATCGGCCACCAGGAAGGCGCGCAGCCGGTCTCCCTCACGCATCGCCTCGTCCAGGGACTCGGCGAGGCGGAGGCAGTCCTTGACGTCCGCTGCGGGCGTGGGGCCGGGCTGGAGGGCGAGGGCGAGAGCGCGGCGGAGCACACGCAGCTCCTCCGCGCCGAACGCCATGCCGCCGCGGGATCCGTATGGCGTGGGCATGCGGCGACACTACGCGCTAATCAGACAAATTCGACATAAGGGGCGGGTGTGGCGCGGCCGCGCCACCCGGTTGCCCCCCGGCCGTCCTCACCTGCGGAAGACGTTCCGTCCTCAGCCGCGGGCGACGTCCGTCCTCACATGCGGGAGACGTTGCGCTCGTAGACCATCCGCAGCCCGATCAGCGTCAGCCAGGGCTCGTGCTCGTCGATCACGGACGACTCCCCCAGCACCATCGGCGCCAGGCCGCCGGTCGCGATGACGGTGACGTCGTCGGGGTCCTCCGCCAGCTCCCGGGCCATCCGGCCGACGACGCCGTCGACCTGGCCCGCGAAGCCGTAGATGATGCCGGACTGCATCGCCTCGACCGTGTTCTTGCCGATCACGCTCCGCGGGCGGGCCACCTCGATCTTGCGCAGCTGCGCGCCCCGGACGCCGAGCGCCTCGACGGAGATCTCGATACCGGGGGCGATCACGCCGCCGATGTACTCCCCGCGCGCGGAGACCGCGTCGAAGGTGGTGGCGGTGCCGAAGTCGACGACGATCGCCGGGCCGCCGTACAGCTCGACGGCCGCGACCGCGTTGATGATGCGGTCGGCGCCGACCTCCTTGGGGTTGTCGGTCAGGATCGGCACACCGGTCTTCACGCCCGGCTCGACCAGCACCGCGGGAACGTCGCCGTAGTACCGGCGCGTCACTTCACGCAGCTCGTGCAGCACGGACGGCACGGTGGCGCAGATCGCGATCCCGTCGATGCCGTCGCCCAGCTCGTCGCCGAGCAGGGGGTGCATGCCCATCAGGCCCTGCAGCAGCACCGCCAGCTCGTCCGCCGTGCGGCGGGCGTCGGTGGAGATGCGCCAGTGCTCGACGATGTCGTCCCCGTCGAACAGGCCCAGGACGGTGTGCGTGTTGCCTACGTCGATCGTCAGCAGCATGACCGGTACCTACTCCGCCGCTCGCAGGTCGAGGCCGATGTCGAGGATCGGCGAGGAGTGGGTCAGGGCGCCCACGGCGAGGTAGTCGACGCCGGTCTCGGCGTACGCGCGCGCGTTGCCGAGGGTGAGGCGGCCCGACGCCTCCAGGGCGGCGCGGCCGGCCACCAGGGCCACGGCCTCCTCGCACTCGCCGGGCGTGAAGTTGTCCAGGAGGATCAGGTCGGCGCCCGCGTCCAGGACCTCGCGCAGCTGGTGCAGGGTGTCGACCTCGACCTCGATCGGCACGTCCGGGAAGGCCTCCCGTACGGCCTTGAATGCCTGGGCGACGCCGCCCGCGGCGACGACGTGGTTGTCCTTGACGAGCGCCGCGTCCGACAGCGACATCCGGTGGTTGACGCCGCCGCCGCAGCGCACGGCGAACTTCTCCAGCGCCCGCAGCCCCGGGGTGGTCTTGCGGGTGTCGCGGACCTTGGCCGTCGTGCCGTCGAGGGCGTCCGCCCACGCGCGCGTGGCGGTCGCGATGCCCGACAGGCGGCACAGGAGGTTGAGCGCGCTGCGCTCGGCGGTGAGCAGGTCGCGGGTGCGCGTGGTGACGGACAGCAGCTTCTGCCCCTCGGTCACGCGGTCGCCGTCCTCCACGTGCCGCTCGACCTCGAACTCGTCCGTGCAGACCACGGAGAGCACCGCTTCGGCGACCCTGAGGCCGGCCACGACGCCCGCCTCGCGCGCGGTGAAGTCGCCGGTGGCGACGGCCTCTTCGGGGATGGTCGCGACGGTGGTCACGTCCACGCCGTGGTCGAGGTCCTCCTGGATGGCGACGTTGGCGATGTCCTCGACCTCCACGGGGTCGAGTCCGGCGTCGGCCAGGAGCTGGGCGAGCGCGGGGTCGAGCCCGCACTCCAGGTGGTCGGCGTCGGTGTCGGCGCCGCAGGCACAGCCGTCGCCGCAGCCGCCGTTCGAGGCGAGGGGGAGGTCGGGGGTGGTCACTTCTGTCACTGCTCCTGGGGACGGTGCGCGGGCTGGGGCTGCCGGGTCGGGGGGAAGTCTGCGGTATCGGTGGTGCCGACAGCGAGAGAGCGGTCGGGATTCAGCCGTACGACGATGTGGCGGCGCCATGCGGTGTCGTCCCGGCCGGCGTGGTCCTCGCGCCAGTGGCAGCCGCGGGTCTCCTCGCGCAGCCGGGCGGCGGCGACCAGGACGCGGGCGACGCACAGGAGGTTGGTGGCCTCCCAGGTGTCGACGCCGGGCTCGGCGGTCTTGCCGTTCTCGGCGAGGGCGTCGCGGGCCTCGGAGTGCAGCGCCTGGAGCTGGTCGGCGGCCCTGGCGAGGGACTCGGCGGAGCGCAGCACGCCCGCGCCGTCGGTCATGATCCGCTGGATCGCGAACCGGGCCTCCGGAGCGAGCAGCGGGTGCCCGGGCACCTCCGGGTGCTCCACGGGTTCGGGCACGCGCGCGTGCAGGCCGTTCGCCGCCTGCGTCGCCACGATGTCGGCGACGATGCGCTCGGCGTAGACGAGGCCCTCGAGGAGGGAGTTGGAGGCGAGCCGGTTGGCGCCGTGCACACCGGTGCAGGCGACCTCGCCGCACGCGTACAGGCCCGGGACGGTCGTGCGGCCCTGGGAGTCGGTGCGGACGCCGCCGGAGGCGTAGTGGGCGGCCGGGGCGATCGGGATGGGCTCGGTCACCGGGTCGATGCCGTGCGCGCGGCAGGCGGCGAGGATCGTCGGGAAGCGGTGCTCCCACATGTCGGCGCCGAAGTGCCGGGCGTCGAGGTACATGTGCTCGGCGTCCTGCTCCTGCATGCGGCGCGTGATGCCCTTGGCCACGATGTCCCGCGGCGCCAGCTCGGCCAGCTCGTGCTGCCCGACCATGAAGCGCACTCCGCCGGCGTCGACCAGGTGGGCGCCCTCGCCGCGCACGGCCTCGGAGACCAGCGGCTGCTGGCCCTCCGCGTCCGGGCCGAGGAAGAGCACGGTCGGGTGGAACTGCACGAACTCGAGGTCGGAGACCTCCGCGCCCGCGCGCAGGGCGAGGGCCACGCCGTCGCCGGTGGACACGGACGGGTTGGTCGTCGCGGAGAACACCTGGCCCATGCCGCCGGTCGCGAGGACGACCGCGGGCGCGTGCACGGCGCCCACGCCGTCGTGCTGCCCCTCACCCATGACGTGCAGGCTCACGCCGGCCGTCCGGCCGTCGGTGTCCGTCAGCAGGTCCAGCACCAGTGCGTTCTCGATCGTGCGGACGCCACGCGCGCGTGCGGCCTCGACCAGCGCGCGGGAGATCTCGGCGCCGGTCGCGTCGCCGCCGGCGTGCGCGATGCGGCGGCGGTGGTGGCCGCCCTCGCGGGTGAGCGCCAGGTCGCCCTCTTCGGACTCGTCGAAGTGCGCGCCGGTCGCGATGAGCCGCCGTACGGCGTCCGGGCCCTCGGTGACGAGGATCCGTACGGCCTCCTCGTCGCACAGGCCCGCGCCCGCCACCAGGGTGTCGTCCAGGTGCTGTTCGGGGGTGTCGCCCTCGCCGAGGGCCGCGGCGACGCCGCCCTGCGCCCAGCGGGTGGAGCCGTCGTCGAGGCGGGCCTTGGTGACGACGACCGTCCTCAGGCCGGAGGCCTCGCAGCGCAGGGCGGCGGTCAGGCCGGCCACCCCGGAGCCGACGACCACCACGTCGGCGGAGATGGCCCAGCCGGGGGCGGGTGCGTGCAGTCGTATGCCTGTGCTGCTCACGAGGCGGCTCCGAAGGTTCCGAAAGTGAGAGGGATGTTGTCGATCAGCCGGGTCGTCCCGACCCGGGCGGCGACGGCGAGGACGGCCTCACCGGTGAAGTCGTCGGCGATCTCGGTGAAGTCGGAGGGGTCGACCAGCGCCAGGTAGTCCAGCTTCAGCGGCGGCGACAGGCGCGCGGCGTCGTCGAGGACGAGGCGTGCGGCGGCGCGGACCGCGGAGGGGGCGCCCGGCAGCGCCTTGGCGACGGCGTGCGCGTCGGCGGCCGCGCGGGACTCGCCGATCGCGCTGAGCGCCTCGGCACGCGCGTGCGTGGCGGGCACCTCGCGGGCCCGCGCGCGCAGTGCCTCCTGGGCCGCGTGCCGGTCGCTGCCCGCGAACAGCGCGCGGGAGAGCGAGAGCGCCGTGCGCCGCTCGCCGTCCGAGAGGTAGCGGTTGCGGCTGGAGAGTGCCAGGCCGTCCTCCTCGCGCACGGTGGGGACGCCGACGATCTCGATGCCGAAGTTCAGGTCCCGCACCATGCGGCGGATCAGGGCGAGCTGCTGGGCGTCCTTCTGGCCGTAGAGGGCGAAATCGGGCCGGGTGAGGTGCAGCAGCTTGGCGACGACGGTGAGCATGCCGTCGAAGTGGCCGGGGCGCGAGGAACCCTCAAGGCGCTCGCCCATGGGGCCCGCGCTGATCCGGACCTGGGGCTCGCCGCCCGGGTAGACCTCGTCCACGGACGGTGCGAACACGACGTCCGCACCGGAGAGTTCGGCGAGCTTCACGTCCGCGTCCAGGGTGCGCGGGTAGCGGTCGAGGTCTTCGCCGGCGCCGAACTGGAGGGGGTTCACGAAGACCGTGACGACGACCTCGCCGTCCGGTCCGGCGATGCCGCGCGCGGTGCGGATCAGGGTGGCGTGGCCCTCGTGCAGGGCGCCCATGGTCATCACGACGGCGCGACGGCCGGTACGCGTGCGTGCGTGCAGTTCACCGGCGGTGCGCAGCAGGGTGGTGGTCATCGGGCGTCTCCCTCGGCGCCGTCGGCGCGGTCGGTGCCGTTGGCGAGGACGCCGAGGAGGTCCTCGGCGAGTTCCGGCTTCAGCAGCCCGTGGGCGAGCGCGCGGTCGGCGGTCGCCCGCGCCATCGCCAGATAGCCGGCGACGGTCTGCGGGGCGTGCCGGCGCAGCTCCGCGACGTGCGCGGCGACCGTGCCCGCGTCGCCGCGCGCGACGGGGCCGGTCAGGGCCGCGTCGCCGGAGCGCAGGGCGTTGTCGAGGGCGGCGCCGAGCAGCGGGCCGAGCATCCGGTCGGGGGCCGTGACACCGGCCTCGCGCAGCAGCTCCATGGACTGGGCGACCAGCGTGACCAGGTGGTTCGCGCCCAGGGCGAGTGCCGCGTGGTACAGCGGGCGCATCTCCTCGGCGATCCATTCCGGCTCGCCGCCCATCTCGATGACCAGGGCCTCGGCGGCCAGCCGCAGCTCCTCGGGCGCGGTGACGCCGAACGAGCAGCCGGCCAGGCGCTGCACGTCCACCGGCGTGCCCGTGAAGGTCATCGCCGGGTGCAGGGCCAGCGGCAGCGCGCCGGCGCGCAGAGCGGGGTCCAGGACCTTCGCGCCGTACCGCCCGGAGGTGTGCACGAGCAGCTGTCCGGGCCGGACGGCCCCGGTCTCGGCGAGCCCCTCGACCAGGCCGGGCAGGGTGTCGTCCGGGACGGTCAGCAGGACCAGCTCGGAGCGCTGGAGCACCTCGGCGGGCGGGACGACCGGGACGTCGGGCAGCATCAGCGCGGCACGCCTGCGGGAGGTCTCGGACACGCCGGAGACGGCCACCGGGCGGTGACCTGCGAGCTGGAGCGAGGCGGCCAGCGCGGGGCCGACGCGACCGGCGCCGACGACGCCGACGGTGAGCCGCGCCGGGCGGTCCCTGGGATCTGGCTGTTGGCTTGTACTCACGCGACGGCGGCCTTCCCGTTCCAGTCCGCTCCGGGTACCGGACGATTTCTCGTCATGTTAACGCTATCCGTCCACAGCGCGTTCGGCTGTCCACAGGCTGTGAGTAGTCACACGGTGACCCGCGTCGCGGCCCGGTGGAAAACCGGGTGCCCCCGCGCAGCGCGACGGGAATGATCCGCTCCATGAGCGATGCGGCGGAGCGGGCGGAACAGCGGGCGGAGCAGGGCGCGCGGACGGACGGGCCGTCCGACGAGGAGCGGCTCGCACAACGGCGCAAGCGGCGGATCGGCGCGTACCGGAGTGCGAGCCGTGTGCTCGCGCGCCCCGGCTTCCTGGGCACGCTCCGCGAGCGGCTGGAGCTGCTGGACGGCGCGCGGGACCTGTACGACCTGGACGAGCCGTCGGACATGTACGGCAACGGCGTCGTCGAGGCCCTGGAGGAGAAGGTCGCCGGGCTGCTCGGCACGGAGGCCGCCGCGTTCTTCCCCACGGGCACGATGGCCCAGCAGGTGGCGCTGCGATGCTGGGCGGGCCGCACCGGCAATGCGACGGTCGCCGTGCACGCGCTGGCCCACCCCGAGGTGCACGAACGCAATGCGCTCAGCCAGGTCAGCGGTCTGCGTCCGGTGCGGGTCACGGGTGAGCCCCGGCTCCCGACCGCCGACGAGGTGCGCGACTTCGCGGAGCCCTTCGGGGCGCTGATGCTCGAACTGCCGCTCAGGGACGCCGGTTTCCTGCTGCCCTCCTGGGAGGAGCTCACCGCGGTCGTCGAGGCCGCGCGCGAGCGGGACGCGGTGGTGCACTTCGACGGGGCGCGCCTGTGGGAGTCCACCGTCCACTTCGGCCGCCCCCTGGACGAGATCGCGGGCCTGGCGGACAGCGTGTACGTGTCGTTCTACAAGTCCCTCGACGGCTTCGGCGGCGCCGCGCTCGCCGGCCCCAGGACGCTCGTCGAGGAGGCGAAGACCTGGCGGCACCGGTACGGCGGCCAGATCTTCCAGCAGTTCCCGACCGCCCTGTCGGCCCTCGCCGGCCTGGAGCGGGAGCTGCCCCGGCTGCCCTCGTACGTGGCGCACGCGCGCGTGGTCGCCGACGCGCTGCGCGAGGGGTTCGCGGCGGCCGGGCTGCCCTGGGCGCGCGTCCACCCCGCGGTGCCGCACACCAACGAGTTCCAGGTCTGGCTGCCGTACGGCGTCGACGTCCTGTCGGAGGCCGCGATCCGGCAGGGCGAGGAGACGGGCACGCTGCTGTTCGCCAATCCCTGGGACGAGAAGGGCCCGGGCCTGTCCCTCACCGAGCTGTACGTGCGGTCCGCGGGTCTGGAGTGGACCGCCGAGGACGTGAAGGCGGCGGTCGCGGAGTTCGCGTCCCGCCTCACCGAGGAGGCCGGCGAGGCGGGCGCGGCGGTGAGCGGCGGGGCCGACGGCGGTCGGTAGCCCTGCGGCAGGCGCTGGGGCCGGTGGCGGTCGGTGAGTCCGGCGGCTCGGGCAGTGCGTCCGGTGGCGGTGGGTGAGTCCGGCGGCTCGGGCAGTGCGTCCGGCGACGGCCGGTGGGGCCGGCGGCGCCGTCAGTGGGTGGAGCGTGGCCGCAGATGCAGCCACCGGCCGACGGCCAGCCGTATCCGCCCGTGGGCCGGACGCCCGGCGACGACCGCGCTGAACTGCCGGTGGTCACGCAGCTCGCGCATGACCTGCCAGTCGTCGGCGCCGGGCGCGGGCGGGGCGGGCTCGCCCAGCTGCCTGGCACGGTAGGTGTCGAGAAGGTACTGCTGTGTGACGCTCATGACGGATCGCCTCTTCGGGACTTCTCCGGATACGGGGCCGGGCTCCGCGGTCGCCCCGGTGGTCCCAGGCTGCGCCGGGCGCCGCCGGGACGTCGCGTCGATTGACGGGCGGCGTCAATCGGGCGGGGCGTTGTCGGTGGCGGGGTGCACCATGAGGTCATGAGCGTGCACATCGACATCGCGGGGCTGCGGCCGGAGAGGGTCGCCGTCGTCCCCTCACCCCTGGCCGAGCTCGGCATGGCGCTGCACGCGCTGTCCGAGCCAGGGCACCACCCGGGCCTGCAGGGCTGGGTGACGGGCGTGACGGCCGGCCTCGACCCGCACCTGGCGGACCGCATGTGCGAGGCGGACTTCCTGTGGCGGACGACGTTCTCGGACCTGTTCCTGCCGTACGCGGGCATCCCCGGCGGCGTCCTGCCCGGGGCCACGCTCGCCGAGGAGCTGGACCTGCTGGACAAGCTGACGGACGAGGAATTCGTCGACGCGGCGCTGGAGTTCAGCTGCGCGATGCCCTACGGCGAGGGGCCGAGCCCGCTGGTCGACGCGGGGCTGCGGCGGCGCGCCCTGGAGCTGGCCGCCGCGCGCGGGCCGCAACAGGTGCGGTTCAGCGAGCTGTTGCTGGCCGATCCGCCCAAGATCCGTGCCTGGCTTCGGCAGTTCCTGGAGGACTGCGACGAGGCGTTCTTCGCGGAGACCTGGTCCCGGCTGCGCCACCAGCTCACGGCGGACGCCCGGCACAAGACCGATCTGCTGCGCCGCAAGGGCCTGGCCGAGGCGCTGGCCGCCGTGTCCCCGGCCGTCACGCTCGACGAGGCCGCCGGGGAGATCACGGTCGACAAGCTCAGCGTGGGCCGTACGGCCACGCAGGACCGGGGGCTGCTCCTGGTGCCGACGAGCCTCGGCTGGCCCCATCTGTCGGTCCTGTACCGGCACGGCTGGCAGCCGGTGCTGCACTACCCGGTCGGCTCCCCGGAGATCGCGGCCCCGCCCTCCGTGCAGCAGCTCGCGCTGCGGATGACCGCCCTGTCCCACCCCGTCCGCATGCGGATCTGCCGTTATCTGGCCCGCAGCGCCTACACCACGAGCGAGCTGGCGCAGGCGCACGACATGACGGCTCCGGAGATATCCCGTCACCTGGGCGTGCTGAAGAAGGCGGGCCTGATCACCACGCGCCGCCGCGGCCGGTACGTCCAGCACCAGCTCGACATAGCCGTCGTGGCCCGCCTGGGCAGCGACTTCCTGGAGGGCATCCTGCGCTGAGCTGGCGGCAGCCGGAGGGGGCGGTGCCCCCGCGCCGCGTCTCAGTCGAACCGAATGTGCCGGATCCCCACCCGTGCCTGTCGCAGGCGTGTCCGCAGGGGGCCCTCGGTGTTCGGTCGTAGCGTCAGCCCGGCGAGTACGGCGATGCGGTCCGCGGTCTTCGGGACGGTCGAGTGGTCCGTCCACAGGTGCTCGGCGAACTCCGGCTCGCTCAGCCGCTCCAGGCAGTGGTCGAGCTGCTGTACGGCCCAGGTCTCCCTGCCCAGCCCGGCGTTCTTGCCGGCGACGTACTGCAGGAGGTGCCCGAAGCCGCGCTCGCGCAGCCGCCGCAGGACCGTCTCCCGCTGGGCGAGGAGGGTGAAGTGGCGTACGTCGTGGCCTAGTTCGCGCAGCCGGCCCACGGTCTCGTCCAGGTACCCGGAGTCGGTGACCGTCATCGGCGCGATCACGACTCCGTCGTGCTTGGCCAGGGCGAGGTCCAGCACCTCGACCACGCCCTGCCGCCAGGACGCCAAGTCCTGTAAGTCGCCGCGCAGTTCGGGCGGGAGCATCCGGCGCAGGCCGAAGCCGGCGTGTTCCGGGTCGCAAACGACGCTGCCGCGCAGGCGCCGCTGGATCTCGTGTGCGGTCTGTGTCTTGCCGCCCCCGAAAGGGCCGTTGATCCACAGGAGCATGCGCAGGACCCTAGTGGCCGGCGGACGCGTCCCGTGCGCGCCCCCACGCATCAGCCCGCCCGCCGCCGCGCGTCAGCCTGTCCGCCCCCGCGCGTCAACCCGCCCGTCGCCCGCCGCTCAGCCGTGCCCGCCCGCGCGCACCAGCCCGGTCTCGTACGCGAGGACCACGACCTGCACCCGGTCGCGCAGCCCCAGCTTGGTCAGGATGCGGCCGACATGGGTCTTCACGGTCGCCTCGGACAGCACCAGCCGGGCCGCGATCTCGCCGTTGGACAGGCCCTGCGCGACCAGGATCATGACCTCGCGCTCGCGGTCGGTGAGCCGCTCCAGCTCCTTGTGCTGAGGCTCCTTCGCGCCGCTCGGCAGCATCGGCGCGAACCGGTCGAGCAGCCGGCGCGTGGTCGACGGCGCCACCACCGCGTCGCCGCTGTGCACGGCGCGGATGGCGGCCAGCAGCTCGCCGGGCGGCACGTCCTTGAGCATGAAGCCCGAGGCGCCCGCCTTCAGCCCGGAGAAGGCGTACTCGTCGAGGTCGAAGGTGGTCAGGATCAGCACCTTCGGCGGTTCGGGCTCCGAGCAGATGCGGCGGGTGGTCTCCACCCCGTCGAGCTTCGGCATGCGGACGTCCATCAGGACGACGTCGACGGCCGTCGCGCGCAGCACCTGAAGGGCCTCCACGCCGTCCCCCGCCTCCGCGACGACCTCCATGTCCGGCTGCGCGGCGAGCACCATCCGGAACCCGGTGCGCAGCAGCACCTGGTCGTCGACGAGCATCACGCGGATCGTCATCGGGCCTCTTCCGTTCTCGTCCGTTTGCGCGGTGTCCGGCTGCGTTGGTCGGCGCAGCGGGTCGTGACAGGTGTCAGCAGGGAGCGTGCGTACGCGTCAGTGTGCGGGTTTCAGCGGCAGCAGCGCACTGATCCGGAATCCGCCGCCGGGACGCGGGCCCGCGTCGAGCGTGCCACCGACCATACCGACCCGCTCGCGCATGCCGATCAGCCCGTGGCCCTGGCCGTCGAACCCGCCCTCCTCGTACAGCTCGTGCGGGGCGCCCTTGCCGTCGTCCTCGACGAGCAGGCCCAGGCCGTCGTCGAAGTAGACGAGGCGCACGCTCGCGCCCGCGTTGGGCCCGCCGTGCTTGCGGGTGTTGGTCAGGGCCTCCTGCACGATGCGGTACGCGGTGAGCTCGACGCCGCTGGGCAGCGGGCGCGGGGTGCCCTCGACCTTGAAGTCGACGGGCAGGCCGGAGGTACGGCACTGCTCGATCAGCTCGTCTATCTGCTCCACGTCCGGCTGCGGGACGTACTCGCCGGCCTCCTTGTGCTCGCCGGTGCGCAGCACGCCCAGCAGGCGGCGCATCTCGGCGAGGGCCTGGCGGCCGGTGGAGGAGATGGTCTCCAGGGCCTTCTTCGCCTGGTCCGGGGCGGCGTCGAGGACATAGGCGGCGCCGTCGGCCTGCACCACCATCACCGAGACGTTGTGCGCGACGACGTCGTGCAGCTCGCGCGCGATGCGGGCGCGCTCGGCGGCGACGGCGACCTTGGCCTGCGCCTCGCGCTCCTTCTCCAGCCGGGCGTTGCGCTCCTCCAGCTGCGCGAAGTAGGCACGCCGGGTGCGGATGGAGTCGCCGAGCACCCAGGCCAGCGCGAACGGCACCGTCTGGAAGACCACTATCGCGAGATTGCCCAGCGTGCTGGAGTGCTCGTTCGGCCAGCGCAGTTGGGCGACCAGTGCCGCGCACAGGCCGGTGCCCAGCGCCGCCCGGGAGGCCCAGCGGGCGCCCGTCGCCGCGACCGTGTAGACGATCACCAGCATCGCGAAGTCGGCGACCGTGGTCTCGACGTCCAGCGCGACCTGCGCCACGCCGAGCCCGATCGTCAGCAGCAGCATCTTCTCCGGCATCCGGCGGCGCAGCGCGATCACCAGGCACAGCAGGAACGCGATCGGAATGATCAGCGCCAGTGACTCGGTGCCCCGGGACTCCTGGTGGGCGGCCGCGCCCACGACCGAGATCCCGAACAGGAAGACGGCCCAGAAGCTGTCGACCCCTGTCGGGTGCCTGCGGAGGAAGTCATAGAGGCGCTGCACGTAACCCAGAGTAGGGAAGCGGGATGCGTGCAGGGGTCAACCGGAGGGCCGATCCGCATCCACCGCGCATACTCCCCAAGGTGGAGGCCCCCCTCTCCTGCGCGCTTAGCCTTGGCCAGTGACGGAAGAGACATCCGGCCACCGGGACGGCTGGCGGACGGCGGCCCGGACGGCGCTCTACGGGCCCGGCGGCTTCTATCGCGGGCCCGAGGGCCCGGCCGGGCACTTCCGCACGTCGGTGCACGCCTCGCGGTTGTTCGCCGAGGCCGTGGCGCGGCTGCTGTGCCGGGTCGACGCGGCCCTGGAGCGGCCAGCGTCGCTCGCCTTCGTGGACATGGCCGCCGGACGGGGCGAGCTGGCGGCCGGCGTGCTGGCCGCGCTGCCGGCCGACGTGCTCGCCCGCACGCGCGCGTACGCCGTCGAGATCGCCGGCCGCCCGGACGGCCTGGACGAGCGGATCGAGTGGCTCGCCGCACCGCCCCGGGGCGTCACCGGGCTCCTGTTCGCCAACGAGTGGCTGGACAACGTCCCCGTGGAGGTCGCCGAGGTGGACGCGGCGGGCGTGGCACGCCGCGTGCTCGTCCGGCGGGACGGGACCGAGCGCCTCGGGGAGCCCGTCGACGGCGCCGAGGCCGAGTGGCTCGCCCGGTGGTGGCCGCTGCCGGCCGAGGAGGGGCTGCGGGCCGAGATCGGGCTGCCCCGGGACGAGGCGTGGGCGGACGCGGTCGCCTCGCTCGGCCGGGGGCTCGCGGTCGCCGTCGACTACGCGCACACCCTGGACGCGCGCCCCCTGTTCGGGACGCTCACCGGCTTCCGCGCCGGGCGGGAGACGGCGCCCGTCCCCGACGGGTCGTGCGACATCACGGCCCATGTCGCCCTCGACGCGTGCGCGGCGCACACGGCAGCGCACGGCCTCCCCGCCGCGCGCCTGCTGCCCCAGCGCGACGCCCTGCGCACCCTAGGGATCACCGGCGCACGCCCCCCGCTCACACTCGCGTCCACCGAGCCCGCGGCATACCTACGCGCCCTCGCGAGCGCGGGCGAGGGCGCCGAGCTCACCGCTCCGGGCGGCCTGGGCGACCTCGGCTGGCTGCTCCAGCCGGTCGGCATCACGGACCCGCTCGCCGAGTGAGATGGCGGGCTCCCGCCGAGCTCCTGGGCACTCCCGCCGCGTGCGCGGGCACTCCCGCCGAGCCGGGGGCCAGCGGCCGGCGCTACTTGTCGATGTCCCCGACCACGAAGAACATCGACCCCAGGATCGCCACCATGTCCGCGACCAGCGTCCCCGGCAGCAGCTCCACGAGCGCCTGGATGTTGTTGTACGAGGCCGAGCGCAGCTTCAGCCGGTACGGGGTCTTCTCGCCCTTGCTGACGAGGTAGTAGCCGTTGATGCCGAGCGGGTTCTCGGTCCAGGCGTAGGTGTGGCCCTCGGGCGCCTTCAGGACCTTGGGCAGCCGCTGGTTGATCGGCCCCGGCGGCAGGTCGGCGAGCCGGTCCAGGCATGCGTCGGCGAGGTCCAGGGCGACGTGGGTCTGCTCCAGGAGCACCTCGAAGCGGGCGAGGCAGTCGCCCTCCTGCCGCGTGACCACCTTCAGGGTGTCCTGCAGCTCGCCGTAGGCGAGGTACGGCTCGTCGCGGCGCAGGTCGAAGTCGACGCCCGAGCCGCGCGCGATCGGGCCGCTCACGCCGTACGCGTGCACGGCCTCGGGCGTCAGCGCGCCCACGCCCCGCGTGCGCCCGCGGAAGATCTCGTTGCCGAGCACCAGGTCGTCGAAGCGGTCCATGCGCGAGCGCACCGCGGCGACGGCGGCACGCGCGCGCGTGCTCCAGCCCGCCGGCAGGTCCTCCTTGAGGCCGCCGACGCGGTTGAACATGTAGTGCATCCGGCCGCCGGAGACCTCCTCCATGACGTTCTGGAGGACCTCGCGCTCCCGGAAGGCGTAGAAGACCGGCGTGATGCCGCCGAGTTCCAGCGGGTAGGAGCCGAGGAACATCAGGTGGTTGAGCACCCGGTTGAGCTCCGCCAGCAGCGTGCGCGTCCACACCGCGCGCGTGGGGACCTCCATGCCGAGCATGCGCTCCACGGCGAGGACCACACCGAGCTCGTTCGAGAAGGCCGACAGCCAGTCGTGGCGGTTGGCGAGCATGATGATCTGGCGGTAGTCACGCGCCTCGAAGAGCTTCTCCGCCCCCCGGTGCATGTAGCCGATCACCGGCTCCGCGTGCACGATCCGCTCGCCGTCCAGTACCAGCCGCAGACGCAGTACGCCGTGCGTGGACGGGTGCTGCGGTCCGATGTTGAGCACCATGTCGGTGCTCTCCGCGGCGCCGCCGATACCGACCGTGGTCTCCGTCGTAGGAGTCATGGAACACAGTCTCTCCTACGTACGCTGGCGGTATGGAGACGGGGAGCCCGCCGAGCGCGGGGACCACGGGGGACGCGACGGCGGAGCCGGCCTGGATCGGGCTGCCTCCCGGACTGCTGCGGATGCGCCGGCTGCTGCTGGTGGTGTGGCTGGGGCTGCTGGCCCTCGCCCTGGGCCTGCTGCTGGGGCTGCTCGCCGGGCCCGGCTGGGCCGCCTTCGCGCTGCTGCCGCTGGCGCTGACGGCCTGGGGCTGGGTGCTGCTCGGCCGCAACTGGCGCTCCTGGCGCTACACCGAGCGGGCCGACGACCTGCTGATCAGCAGAGGCGTGCTGTGGCGCGAGGAGACCGTCGTGCCGTACGGGCGGATGCAGCTGGTCGAGGTGACCTCGGGGCCCGTCGAGCGGCACTTCGGGCTGGCCAGCGTGCAGCTGCACACGGCGGCCGCCGCGACCGACGCGACCATCCCCGGCCTGGACCCGGCCGAGGCGGAGCGGCTGCGCGACCGGCTCACCGAACTCGGCGAGGCCCGATCGGCGGGACTGTGACGGCGCCCGGCGTCGAGGACGCCGTACGCGAGAAGGAGCCCGTCACCGAGCGGCGGCTGCACCCGGTGACGCCCCTGAGGCGGGCGTGGGCGCCGGTGGCCGTCGTCATCGGCTGGGCGGTGCACGACCCCGACCAGGCGCAGCGCCAGCTGGCCAGGCTGACGGCCACGACCCTGCTGATCGCGATCGCCGTGCTCGTCCCGGTCGCCGCCCTGTACGGCTTCATGACCTGGTGGTTCACGCACTTCGCGGTGACGCAGAGCGAACTGCGCATCCGTACCGGACTGTTGTTCCGGCGCACCGCGCACATCCGGCTGGAGCGCATCCAGGCGGTCGACATCACCCAGCCGCTCCTCGCGCGCGTGGCGGGCGTCGCCAAGCTCAAAATCGACGTCATAGGGACCGACAAGAAGGACGAGCTCGCGTTCCTGGGAGAGCGCGAGGCGCGTGCGCTGCGCGCCGAACTCCTCGCGCGCGCCGCTGGGTTCGCGCCCGAGACGGCGCACGAGGTCGGTGAGGCACCGGCGCGCGAGCTGCTGCGCACACCCCCGCTCGACCTCGCCATCTCCGTCGTGCTGACGGGCGCCACCTGGGGCTCCCTGCTCGCGGCACTCGTCGTCCCGTCGGTGCTGTGGCTGGTCACCCACAGCGTGTGGACGGTCCTCGCGACGGGCGTGCCGCTGCTGGGCGCGGCGGGCGCGAGCAGCGTGGGGCGGTTCGTCGGCGAGTACGACTGGACGGTCGGCGAGTCGCCGGACGGGCTGCGCATCGACCACGGACTGCTCGACCGTACGCACGAGACGGTGCCGCCAGGCCGGGTGCAGACCGTGCGGATCGTGGAGCCGCTGCTGTGGCGGCGGCGCGGCTGGGTGCGGGTGGAGCTGGACGTGGCCGGATCGTCCAACTCCGTGCTGGTGCCGGTGGCGCCGCGGGCGGTGGCCGAGTCGGTCGTCGCGCGCGTGCTGCCCGGCGTGACCGTGCCGGCCTCCGTGTCCCGCCCGCCGAGGCGGGCCGGGCGGTGCGTGCCGCTGTGGTGGCGGGGGCACGGACTCGCGGTCACCGACGCGGTGTTCGCCGCCCGGCACGGGCTGCTGAGCCGAAGCCTGGCGCTCGTGCCGCACGCGAAGGTGCAGAGCGTACGGCTGGCCCAGGGGCCGTGGGAGCGGCTGTGGCGGGTCGCCGACGTCCATGTGGACACCGGGGCCAACAAGACCGTGACGGCCCGGCTGCGGGACGCCCAGGAGGCGGCGGAGCTGCTGCGGGCGCAGGCCGAGCGGTCGCGGACAGGTCGCAGGGACGCCCGTCCGGACCGCTGGATGGCGCCGCAGGCCGATGACGCCGGGAACGCCGATGCCGCCGGCGCGCGCGACGCCGGCGACGCCGGGACAGGGGCACAGGAAAGCCGGCGGCCCTAGAAGGGCCGCCGGCTTCGAGATCGCAGGAGCGCGGCGTCAGGACACCGCGCTGCGCAGCCCCTGCACGTCGATCTGCTCGGTCTCGTCGTGGGCCGTCAGGTCGATCACCTGGCCGGCGGCGCGCGTCTCCTCGTCGGCCGGCTTGAACTCCGCCTCGGTCTCGGCCTTGTGCAGCGCGAGCGCCTCCTCGCCGACCACGTCCGCGAGGTCCTCGTTCTGCACGGCCTCGATGGCCTTCGGGGACGGCTCCGCCTTCGTACCGAAGAAGTCGAACCCGCCCTCGACCGCCGGGCGCGCGGGCGCGGCGGGCACCACGGCCACCGCGGTCGGTGCGACGAAGTGGCCCGCGGGCTGCTGCGCGGACGGCGTGTGCCGCGCCGTAGTGGTGGCGGCCGCGCGCTCATGCCCGTCGACCGCCACGGGCTTCCCCTGCGCCTCGTCCTCCTGCGCCGCGGGCTCGGTGCCGCCGTCCGCGGCGGCCTCCGACGCGATCGGGGCCGACTCGGCCGCGGTGGCGGGAGCCTCGCTCGTCGCGGCGGCGGCCTTCGCCTTCACCCGCTCGCGCCTGCGGGAGCGGTCGCCCTTGGGACCGTCGCCCTTGGGCGAACCGTCGTCCTCGGGAGCGGAACCGTCCCCGGTGCCCGAGGAGTCACCGGCCGGGGAGGCGTCGTTCGAGCCGTCGTCGGACGGGCCCGCCTCCGGGTCGTCCTCCGCCGAGACGTCCTCGGAAACAACATCCGCGGCGCCGTGTTCACCGGACTCACCGGATTCGCCGGATTCGCCGGACTCGTCCACCGCGTTCGCGTCCGCGTCCCGCGCGGAACCGTCCTCGTCCTCGTCGAACCGCTTCAGCGCCGCCTTGGCCCTCAGGAAGAGATGCGACCCCTCCGGCGAGAAGACCGTGCGGCCCTCCGCCGGCTCGTCGCCGTCCGCGGCGTCCCCCGTGTCCGCCGCCTCCTGCGCGTCCGCGCCGTCCGCCGAGGCAGCCACAGCCCCGGTCCCGGCGGCCTCGGACTCCGCCGCCTCGGATTCGGCGGTCTCGACGTCCGCGGTCTCGACGTCCGCGTCCATGTCCGCCGGCTCCTGCGCCGGCACGGGCGGCAGCGCCCGCGTCGGCGTGCCCGCCTCTATCTCCAGCAGGCGGCGGCCCTCCAGGGCGCTCGCCCGCTCGGTCTCGGCGGTGGCGTAGCGCCGCAGCAGCGCCGCGTGTTCGTTGCGCAGGCCCGCCAGTTCGGCGCGCTTGGCCCGCAGCCGCTGCTCCAGCTTGGCGCGCAGCTCGCGCGACTCCTCGAGGTCGGTCTCCAGCTCGGCGACCCGCTCCTCGTGGCGCCACTCGTCGCTCGCACGCGCGCGCGTGAGGTCGGCGACCTGTTTGCCCGCCTGAGCGTCCCAGCGGCGCATGACGGCCGCACCGACGACCGCCGTCGCGGCGGCCGCCGCGGCGATGACACGGAGCACGGCCTGCTGTGTGAAGACCCACGGGCCGAAGGCGCAGACGAAGGAGACGCCTGCGATCGCCGACGGGGGAAGCAGCCTGTGCAGGGGCGGGGAATGGCGGTGACGTCCACGTGGCATGGCCAGAAACTTACCGCGCGTAGGCGACCCTTGGTGCCCCGCCCCGCAAAAACACAGCCATACCGAAACGTTCACACGGCATCAGGAATTGACCCACGTCGAATTCGGCAAGATCAACATCTTCCGAAACGCCTGTCACCTGTCGCTCAGCCGCCCGCTGATCCACTGCAGCGTCGCGGGAATCTCCCTGCGCCAGGTGTTGAAGTTGTGACCGCCGCTTTCGAGGATGATCGACGAGATCCGCGTGAGCTTCGTGGCCTGCACACGCTGTATGAACTTCAGCGTCGCCTTGTAGTTGGATTCCCCGATCCGGCTGCTGGTGACCAGCAGCGAAGCGTCGGGTGCGCGCAGGTGGTTGAGGCACCACCACAGATCGGCCCGATTGCGCAGCGCCTTGTTCCCGCGGAAGAGATCGCCCGTGGTGGGGTCGATCGGCGCCTTGTAGTACGGCGACAGACCCGCCGCCGCGGTGTACGCCCTGGGGTGGTGCATGGCGAGCTTCAGCGCGCAGTAACCGCCCGTGGAGTCGCCGATGATGCCCCAACTGCCCGGTTTCCTGCCCACCCTGTAGTGCGCGGTCAGGGCGTCGGGCAGATCCTTGGCGAAGAATGTCTCCGTCTGCGGGCCGCCCGGAACGTCCACGCACTCCGTGTCCCTCGGCGGTGCCACGGTCGGCCGCAGCATCACCAGGATCATCGGCTGCATACGCCCGTCCTTGGCGAGCTCCTGGGCGGTGCGCGGATAGTGCAGTTTCGTCACCAGCGCCTCGGCGGTGCCCGGATATCCGGTCAGTACGACAGCGGCCGGAAATGTACGCGCGCGGTAGCGCGCCTGGAAGTACTCCGGCGGCAAATACACGTACGCAGGTGTGGCGATGTGTGTCGTACGTCCGACGATGTCGACCTTCTGGATCTCGCCGCCGGTCTCGGGCGCGGAACCGCCGGACCCGCGCACACCCGCCGTCCGGAGCACCTCCAGCGGGCCGCCCGAGCCACCGAGCGCCGTGTGGTTGACGACGACGCCCTGGTCCTTCTCCTGGCCGAACAGGTCCGCCCAGCTGGCGTAGAAGCCGAAGGCCTGGTTGGCGGCGAGGCCGACCGACGCGAAGAGGGCCACCTGGGTGCCGAGCAGCAGACCGACGCGACCGCCGACGGCCCGCCAGTTGCGGCGCGCGAGGCGCGGCCACAGCCACACCGTGCCGATGAACAGCAGCACGGCGCACGCAACCGCCACACACAGCACTTTGTTGCTCGTAAGACCCATGACCAGCTTCCTGCCTGCGGTTTCACCCGGCTCCCCCGCACCTTCGCAAGGGCTTGTCCGGGTCTTTCCTCGGGCTTTGAAACGCCTTTGAGAAGCGGAGTGAACCTCTCCTCGCGTGACACCGTCCTAGAGGGCGCAATGTCGCCGGATGCCCGAATCGGCACCGGATCCAAGGTCTCTCGCAGAACTACGGGATGCGATGTCTGTCAGGACAGATGAGGAAATGTCGGGTGGGGTTCCCACTCGATCACGCAGCGCGCGGCGCGTATTCCGTGGTCCGCGCCCCGAGGCCGTTCCCGTCCTGGTCGCCAGGGCGTGCGCCGTCGTCGGTCTGCTGGACGTCGCGGCGGGGGTCTTCCCACGCTTCCGGCACAGCCGTATGCACACGCTCGCCGAGGTGCTGCCCGGCTCGTTCGGCCCGTTCGCGGCCGCGCTGTCGCTGAGCGCCGGCATCCTGCTGCTGCTGCTCGCGCACGGCCTCAGGCGCGGCAAGCGCCGGGCCTGGCGGGCCGCGGTGGCGCTGCTTCCGGCAGGCGCCGTGGCGCAGTTCACGTACCGGCACTCCGTCATCGGCGTGATCATCTCGCTGGCACTGCTCGCTCCGCTGCTGCGCCATCGCGACCAGTTCGCGGCACTGCCCGACCCGCGCAGCCGCTGGCGCGCGCTCGCCAACTTCGTGCTCATGGGCGCCGGTTCCCTCGTGCTCGGACTGGTCATCGTCAGCGTCCACCCGAACCGCATGGTCGGCGACCCGAGCCTGGCCGACCGCATCACGCACGTGCTCTACGGCCTGTTCGGCTTCGAAGGCCCGGTGAACTACCAGGGCAACACCTCCTGGACGGTCGCGTTCTCGCTCGGCGCCCTCGGACTGATCACCGCCGTGACGACCATTTACCTCGCCTTCCGGCCCGAACACCCGGCGGCGCGCCTGACGGAGGACGACGAGGCACACCTCCGGGCTCTTCTGGAGAAGCACGGACGCCGCGACTCCCTGGGCCACTTCGCGCTGCGCCGCGACAAGGCCGTGGTCTTCTCGCCCAGCGGCAAGGCGGCGGTGACGTACCGCGTCGTGTCCGGGGTGATGCTCGCCAGCGGCGACCCCATCGGCGACGTCGAGGCCTGGCCGGGCGCCATCGAGCACTTCATGGACGTCGCCAAGGCCCACTCCTGGACCCCGGCGGTGATGGGGTGCTCCGAGACGGGGGGCGAGGTGTGGACCCGCGAGACCGGCCTCGACGCCCTCGAACTCGGCGACGAGGCGGTGGTGGACGTGGCGGATTTCTCCCTCACCGGCCGCGCGATGCGCAACGTGCGCCAGATGGTCAAGCGCATCGAGCGCGCCGGTTACGAAACCCGGGTACGTCGTGTCCGTGACGTCGGCGAGGCCGAGCTGGAGCGGATCCGCCAGGCCGCCGAGGACTGGCGCGGCACCGACACCGAGCGCGGCTTCTCCATGGCGCTGGGCCGCATCGGCGACCCCTCCGACGGCGACTGCCTGATCGCCACGGCCCACAAGGCCGACGAGGAGCCGGGAGAGTACGGCGACCTCAAGGCGATCCTGCACTTCGTCCCGTGGGGCTCGGACGGCGCCTCGCTCGACCTGATGCGCCGGGACCGTTCGGCCGACCCCGGCATGAACGAGCTCCTGATCGTCGCGGCGCTCCAGGCGGCACCGAAGTTCGGCATCACGCGCGTGTCGCTCAACTTCGCGATGTTCCGCTCGGCGCTGGCGCGGGGCGAGAAGATCGGCGCCGGCCCGGTGCTGCGCGCCTGGCGCGGGCTGCTGGTGTTCCTCTCGCGCTGGTTCCAGATCGAGTCCCTGTACAAGTTCAACGCCAAGTTCCGGCCGCGCTGGGAGCCGCGCTTCGTGGTCTATCGCGCCTCCGCCGACCTGCCGCGGATCGGCTTCGCCGCCATGCAGGCGGAGGGCTTCGTCGACCTCGCGCTGGCGCTGCCGCGCTTCCTGCGCCGCCGCAGGCCCACCCCGCGCGCGTGCGCGCACGCCCACACCCTCGCGGAGCACGACGCGCGCGCCGCATGACCGACGGCCGGCGGCCCTCAGGTCTCTGGCCTCTCGCCTCTGGCCGACCGGGACAGGCCCGGACGGAAGCCCCGCCCCTCCAGCCCGGGGGGCCTCCGTCCGGGCCACGGCGTCTTCGGGGCGCACCCTGGGCCTAGGCTGAACATATGAGCAAGCAGAACGGACGCGGTCGCGTCGCCGGCCTTCCGGAGTGGGACCGCTGCGCGGTCATGGGGGTCGTGAACGTCACACCCGACTCCTTCTCCGACGGTGGCCGCTTCTTCGACACCACGGCGGCCGTCAAGCACGGACTCGAACTGGTCGCCGAGGGCGCGGACCTGGTCGACGTCGGCGGCGAGTCCACCCGGCCCGGCGCCACCCGCGTCGACGAGGCCGAAGAGCTCAGGCGCGTCATCCCGGTCGTCCGGGGGCTCGTCTCCGAGGGCGTCACGGTCTCGGTCGACACCATGCGCGCCCGTGTCGCCGAGCAGTCCCTCGCGGCCGGCGCCGCCCTCGTCAACGACGTCAGCGGCGGCCTCGCCGACCCCGCGATGATCCCGGTGGTGGCGGAGACCGGCGCCCCCTTCGTCGTCATGCACTGGCGCGGCTTCCTGGAGGGCGGCAACGTCAAGGGCGTCTACGCCGACGTCGTCGCCGAGGTCGTGGACGAACTGCACGCGCGCGTGGAGGCCGTCCTGGCCGGCGGCATCGCCCCCGACCGCATCGTGGTCGACCCGGGCCTCGGCTTCTCCAAGGACGCCGAGCACGACCTGGTGCTCCTCGCCCACCTGGACCGCCTTCTCGCCCTCGGCCACCCGCTGCTCGTCGCGGCCTCCCGCAAGCGGTTCCTCGGGCGCGTGCTCGCCGGGCCCGAGGGCGCGCCGCCGCCCGCGCGCGAGCGCGACGCCGCCACGGCCGCCGTCTCCGCGCTCGCGGCGCAGGCGGGCGCGTGGGCGGTGCGCGTCCACCAGGTGCGCGCGACGGCGGACGCCGTACGGGTGGCACGCGCCGTGGAAGGAGCGCGCGACGTGGGACACGCGCCCGGCGCACCCGGCGCCGAAGGAGTCCGGTGAGCGCCCCCCACACCGACGTCGAGCAGGTCGAGGCCGCCAACACCGCCTTCTACGAGGCCATGGAGCGCGGTGACTTCGAAGCGCTCTCCGCGCTCTGGCTCGCCCCGTCCGACCTGGGCGTCGACGAGGAGTTCCACGATCCGGCCGACGTCGGCGTGGTCTCCTGCGTACACCCCGGCTGGCCCGTGCTCACCGGCCGCGGCGAGGTGCTGCGGTCGTATGCGCTGATCATGGCGAACACCGACTACATCCAGTTCTTCCTCACCGATGTGCATGTCTCCGTCACCGGCGACACCGCCCTGGTGACCTGCACCGAGAACATCCTCAGCGGCGGCCCCGCGCCCGAGGGCGGCGGGGAGCTCGGCCCGCTCGTCGGCCAGCTGGTGGTCGCCTCGAACCTCTTCTGCCGCACCCCCGAGGGCTGGAAGCTCTGGTCCCACCACGCCTCGCCCGTGATGGCCGAAAACGACGCGGCAGAGGAGGACGAGACCCCCACCTGAGTGGGTAGGCGCCCCGTCGGGACCAACAAGTGGTTGGAATCACGGACCCGTGGGTAGGGGCGGCTACCAACCCGTGAGCCGCCGGGTTCCCCAGGGGAAACACGCGATGAAACTCCTGGTTCCGGCTCAGGCCCATGCCCCCGTGGCCCGGTCCTGTCAGTGCCCGCAGGTAGATTCGTTCGAGGCCGGTGTGCCGCCCGCACACGGTACGTACCGGCCGTCACCGACGATTGCAGGAGTGATTCGCGTGGATCGTGTCGCGTTGCGCGGCCTGAAGGCCCGCGGGTACCACGGCGTGTTCCCCCGGGAGCGCGAGGAGGGCCAGACCTTCATCGTGGACCTCGCCCTCGGCCTGGACACCCGTCCGGCCGCCGCCGACGACGACCTGGCGAAGACCGTGCACTACGGCATCGTGGCGGAGGAGGTCGTGGCCGTCGTCCAGGGCGAGCCCGTCGACCTCGTCGAGACGCTCGCCGAGCGCATCGCCCAGGCCTGTCTGAAGCACGAGGGGGTCCAGGAGGTCGAGGTCTGCGTCCACAAGCCGGACGCACCGATCACGGTCCCCTTCGACGACGTGACCGTCACCATCACCCGGAGCCGAGTATGACCGCGTCCTTCACCGAGGGTCACAGCGACCCGACCGTACAGCCGGTACCCGCCTCCGTCGTGGCGCAGGTGGACGCCGCCGACACGACGCTGCACAACCCGAAACGGGCGGTGATCTCCCTCGGCTCGAACCTCGGCAACCGCCTGGAGACGCTCCAGGGCGCCATCGACGCGCTGGAGGACACCCCCGGCGTCCGCATCAAGGGCGTCTCGCCGGTCTACGAGACCGAGCCCTGGGGCGTGGAGCCCGGCAGCCAGCCGTCGTACTTCAACGCGGTCGTCGTCCTGAAGACCACCCTGCCGCCGTCCTCGCTCCTGGAGCGGGCCCACGCGGTGGAGGAGGCGTTCCACCGGGTCCGGGACGAGCGCTGGGGCGCCCGCACCCTCGACGTCGACATCGTCGCCTACGCCGACCTCGTCGACGACGACCCGCATCTCACGCTCCCCCACCCCCGGGCCCACGAGCGCGCCTTCGTCCTCGCCCCCTGGCACGACGTCGACCCCGACGCCCAGCTGCCCGGCCACGGCGCCGTCGCCGATCTCCTGGGTGCCGTCACGCGCGCGGGCGTGACACCTCGCCAGGACCTGGAACTCCACCTGCCCGAGTAGTCGTTAAGGTCAGGACGACCACTGTCTGCGGGACGGTCCGCCAGGACCCGGGGGAGTTGAAGGGACACCGTGAGAGAGCTGCGCATCAGGGTGCTGGTCGGCGTGTTCGTCGTGGCCGCGATCCTGTCCTGGGCGGGCGCCCGCCTCTGGAACGCGGTCGGGACCCTGCCCAGCGTCCCCCTGGCCGCCCCCATCGTGCTCGCCCTGATCGCGGTGGTCCTGCTCGCCACGGCGCTGTCCCTGCGCGCCCGCTTCAAGGCCCAGCGGGAGCGCCGCCCCGAGGCCAAGGGCGTCGATCCCCTGATGGCGGCCCGCGCGGTCGTCTTCGGGCAGGCTAGCGCCCTCGTGGCCGCCCTCGTCGCCGGGATGTACGGCGGCACGGGCGTCTTCCTGCTGGAGCTTCTCGACATCCCCGCCCGCCGCGACCAGGCCATCTACGCCGGCTTCTCGGTCGTGGCGGGCATCGCCGTCATAGTCTCGGCCATCTTCCTGGAGCGCGTGTGCCGACTCCCGGAGGACGACGAGAACAACAACGGCGCCGCCTCCCCCGCCTGACGGCATCCCGCGCCTGACGGCGGTGCGCCGCCCGGCGTCAGCGCGCCATGATCAGGCTCATCGCCTCGTTGCGGGTGGCCGGGTCACGCAGCTGACCGCGCACGGCGGACGTTATGGTCTTCGCCCCGGGCTTGCGGACGCCGCGCATCGACATGCACATGTGCTCGCACTCGACGACGACGATCACGCCGCGCGGTTCGAGGATCTCCATCAGCGAGTCGGCGATCTGCGTGGTGAGTCGTTCCTGCACCTGCGGCCGCCGGGCGTAGACGTCCACAAGCCGGGCCAGCTTCGACAGACCCGTGATCTTGCCGTCGGTGGACGGGATGTACCCGACGTGGGCGACGCCGACGAAGGGCACCAGGTGGTGCTCGCAGGAGCTCAGCACCTCGATGTCCTTCACGAGCACCATCTCGTCGTGGCCCAGGTCGAACGTCGTCGTCAGCACGTCCTCGGGCTTCTGCCACAACCCCGCGAAGATCTCCCGGTACGCCCGCGCCACCCGCGCCGGCGTCTCCTTGAGGCCCTCCCGGTCGGGGTCCTCGCCGACCGCGATCAGCAGCTCGCGCACGGCGTTCTCAGCGCGCTTCTCGTCGAACTCGCCGATCGAACCCTCGCCGTCCAGCGTCACGGGGTCGGTCATGTGGTGCCTCGTTCCATTGCGGGGTCACGCGTGCGTACCACGCGCCTCAGCTGCGGACATGGCGAAATGCCGCGCCCCCCAGGCTAAAACCTGGGGGGCGCGGCATTCATTCCGGGCCTGTCGCGGCCGCCGGAGGAGCGGTGTCAGCTCTCCGGACGGTCCTCAGGAGCGGGCTCGGCCACCGGGGCCGACTCCGTGGCGGTGGCCTTGGCGGTGGAGATCGCCGGGGTCGCGCCGTTGGCGCCGTTCGTCAGTGCGAGCTCCTTCGGGGAGAGCACCGGCGGACGGGTGGACGGCGTGCGCCGGGACGAACCGGTCCACGCGGGCCGCGGCGGGCGCTTGACGATGGGGGCGAAGATCTCGGCGATCTCCTCCTTGCCCAGCGTCTCCCTCTCCAGCAGCTGGAGGACGAGGTTGTCGAGGACGTCGCGGTTCTCGACCAGGATCTCCCAGGCCTCGTTGTGCGCGTTCTCGATGAGCTTCTTGACTTCCTCGTCCACCAGCGCGGCGACCTCTTCCGAGTAGTCGCGCTGGTGAGCCATCTCACGTCCGAGGAACGGCTCGGTGTTGTCGCCGCCGAACTTGATGGCGCCCAGCCGCTCGGTCATGCCGTACTGCGTGACCATCGCGCGGGCCGTGGTGGTGGCCTTCTCGATGTCGTTCGCTGCGCCCGTGGTCGGGTCGTGGAAGACGAGCTCCTCGGCCGCACGGCCGCCCAGCATGTAGGCCAGCTGGTCCAGCATCTCGTTGCGGGTCGTGGAGTACTTGTCCTCGTCCGGCAGCACCATCGTGTAGCCGAGGGCACGGCCTCGCGACAGGATCGTGATCTTGTGGACCGGGTCGGAGTTGGGAGACGCCGCCGCGACCAGGGCGTGACCGCCCTCGTGGTACGCGGTGATCTTCTTCTCCTTGTCCGACATGATCCGGGTCCGCTTCTGCGGGCCCGCCACCACGCGGTCGATCGCCTCGTCCAGCATGGAGTTGTCGATCAGCTTCTTGTCGCTGCGGGCCGTCAGGAGCGCCGCCTCGTTCAGCACGTTGCTCAGGTCGGCACCGGTGAAGCCCGGCGTCCGGCGGGCGACGGCCGCGAGGTCGACGTCCGGGGCGACCGGCTTGCCCTTCTGGTGGACCTTGAGGATCTCCAGGCGGCCCTGGAGGTCCGGCGGGTCGACCGCGATCTGCCGGTCGAAGCGGCCCGGGCGCAGCAGCGCCGGGTCGAGGATGTCCGGGCGGTTCGTGGCGGCGATGAGAATCACACCGCCCTTGACGTCGAAGCCGTCCATCTCGACGAGCAGCTGGTTCAGCGTCTGCTCGCGCTCGTCGTGACCGCCGCCGAGGCCGGCGCCGCGGTGGCGGCCGACCGCGTCGATCTCGTCGACGAAGACGATCGCCGGGGCGTTCGCCTTGGCCTGCTCGAACAGGTCACGGACCCGGGAGGCACCGACACCGACGAACATCTCGACGAAGTCGGAACCCGAGATCGAGTAGAACGGGACCCCCGCCTCACCGGCGACGGCACGCGCGAGGAGCGTCTTGCCGGTACCGGGACGGCCGTAGAGCAGCACGCCCTTGGGGATCTTGGCGCCGACGGCCTGGAACTTGGCCGGCTCCTGCAGGAACTCCTTGATCTCGTGGAGTTCCTCGACGGCCTCGTCGCAGCCCGCGACGTCGGAGAAGGTCGTCTTGGGGGTGTCCTTGGTGATGAGCTTGGCCTTGGACTTCCCGAAGTTCATGACCCGGGAACCGCCGCCCTGCATCTGATTCATCAGGAACAGGAAGACGACCACGATCAGAACGAAGGGCAGCAGGGAGAGCAGGATGCCCAGGAAGGGATTCTGCTTGGACGGCGAAACCGTGTAGCCGTCCGGGATCTGCTTGTTCTGGTACTTGGTCTGCAGCGTATTGGCGATGTTCACGCCCTGGTCGCCGATGTAGCTCGCCTGGATCTTCGAGCTGCCCTCGACCTTTTCGCCGTCCTTGAGCTGGACCTTGACGGTCTGCTCGTCACCGGTGGTCAGCTTCGCCGACTGCACCTTGTCGTTGTTGATCGCTGCCACGACCTGGCCGGTGTCCACCGTCTTGTAGCCGCCGGACGAGCCGACGACCTGCATCAACACGACCACGGCAAGGACGGCCAGCACGATCCACATGACCGGCCCACGGAAGTATCGCTTCACGTCCATCCATACGGAGCGGTGTCGCCCCGTCCCTCCTGCCATAGTGAGTTTGATAAGACAGTTCTTCTGACGGTACCCCAGCTTTGTCGCGCGAAGCCGCACGGGAGGGCTGGCAAGCCCGTCTGCATGCTCCAACGGCGCGAAACCCGCTGGGGTTCCCGATCGTCCTACTGGGAAGGCCTAGTCGGCTCAGCCGCCGTAGACGTGGGGCGCGAGCGTACCCACGAACGGGAGATTGCGGTACTTCTCGGCGTAGTCGAGGCCGTATCCCACGACGAACTCGTTCGGGATGTCGAAGCCGACCCACTCCACGTCGATGGCGACCTTGGCGGCGTCCGGCTTGCGCAGCAGCGTGCACACCTTGAGCGACTCCGGCTCGCGGGAGCCGAGGTTGGACAGCAGCCAGGACAGGGTCAGCCCGGAGTCGATGATGTCCTCGACGATCAGGACGCGCCGGCCCTTGATGTCGGTGTCGAGGTCCTTGAGGATCCGCACCACACCGGAGGACTGGGTGCCCGCGCCGTAGGAGGACACGGCCATCCAGTCCATGGTGACGGGGGTGGACAGCGACCGGGCGAGGTCCGCCATGACCATCACCGCGCCCTTGAGGACGCCGACGATCAGCAGGTCCTTGCCCGCGTACTCCGCGTCGATCTTCGCGGCCAGCTCGGCCAGCTTCGCGTCGATCTCTTCCTTGGTGATGAGTACCTGCTTGAGGTCGGCACCCATGTCTTTCGCGTCCACCCGCATCACTTTCGGTCGTCCCACCGGCCGCCCATCACCCCCCAAAGGGGGGCAAGGTTTCAGCCTTGCCGAATCACCAGTCTGCCACCCTGGCGCTGGGCGACGACTTTGCCCGGAAGATTGATGACTCCCTGGCCGCGCCAGCCGGTGATCAGCCGGTCGACTTCCTCGATGTGGCGGGCGAACAGCGAACCCGCTGGCGCCCCGGCCTCGATCGCGGCCCTGCGCAGGATGCGGCGGCGCACGGCGGGCGGCAGGACGTAGAGCTTCGCGCACTCCAGGAGACCGGCCGCGTCGCGTACGGAGGTCTCGGCCTGGCTGGCCCAGGCGTCGAGGGCGTCGGCGTCGTCACGGGAGAGCTGGGCGGTGCGGGCCAGAGCCTCGACGACGCCCTTGCCGAGCGCCTTCTCCAGGGCCGGCAGGCCCTCGTGGCGCAGCCGGGAGCGGGTGTACGCGGGATCGGCGTTGTGCGGGTCGTCCCAGACGGGCAGGGACTGGACCATGCAGGCCTTGCGGGCGGTCTGCCGGTCGAGCTGGAGGAAGGGTCGCCGGTAACGGCCGCCGGCCCCCGAGACCGCGGCCATTCCGGACAGGGAGCGGATGCCGGAGCCGCGGGCGAGCCCCAGCAGGACGGTCTCGGCCTGGTCGTCGCGGGTGTGGCCGAGCAGGATCGCGGTGGCTCCGTGGTGGAGGGCGGCGGCGTCGAGGGCGGCGTAGCGCGCGTCGCGGGCGGCGGCCTCGGGGCCGCCCTCGCGGCCGACGGTCACGGCCACGGAGTCGACCGGGTCGAGGCCCAGTTCGCGCAGGCGCAGGGCGACTTCCTCGGCACGCAGGTCGGACCCGGGCTGCAGCCCGTGGTCGACGGTGACGGCACCGGCGCGGATGCCGAGCTTGGGGGCCTCGAAGGCGAGGGCGGAGGCGAGGGCCATGGAGTCGGCGCCGCCGGAGCATGCCACGAGCACGAGCGGCGACGACCGGCGCTCGTGCGAGGACTGCTCGAAGAGCCGGGGGCCCTTGGAGGCGGTCTGGTGCTCGTTGAGGATGTCGTGGAGGACGTGGCGGACCGCCAGGCGTATCGCCGCGACCGCTGGATGGGGACCCATGTCCGGTTCCCTTCATGAAGTTTTCGGGGGGTTGAGCCCGGGTCGGTCACTCAGAGTGTGTAGATGGTGACAGAACCGGGCCGTTCCCCGAGCATCGCACGCCTACCCATCGCTCACGGTCCCTCGGACGGGTGATTGGAGGGGCGTTCGCCTGCCGTCGGCCGGATTCCTTTCACGCCCTTCCGCGGGGTTCACGACTCGCTCTTGCGGTGCACCCGCGCGACCCAGTCCGCCGGTTTGGCGATCTCCGCCTTCGTCGGGAGGGTGTTGGGGGAGGTCCACACGCGGTTGAAGCCGTCCATGCCGACCTGCTCGACGACGGCCCGCACGAACCGCTCGCCGTCGCGGTACTGCCGGAGTTTGGCGTCCAGGCCCAGCAGCTTGCGCAGGGCCATGTCCAGCCGGGAGGCGCCCTTCGCCCGGCGCTGCTGGAACTTCTCGCGGATCTCGGCGACGGAGGGCACGACCTGCGGGCCCACGCCGTCCATCACGAAGTCGGCGTGGCCCTCCAGGAGGGACATCACGGCGGTGAGCCGCCCGAGGATCTCCCGCTGCGCCGGCGTCTGCACGATCTCGACGAAGGACCGTCCGCCGTCCTCCTCCTCGCCCTCGGGGCGTCCGCCCGACAGCGACTGGGCGGCCTCGCGGATGCGCTCCAGGACCGTCATGGGGTCGACGTCGGTCTCCCCCAAGAAAGACTGGATTTCACCCTCGAGGTGGTCGCGCAGCCAGGGCACCGCGCTGAACTGCGTGCGGTGCGTCTCCTCGTGCAGGCAGACCCAGAGGCGGAAGTCGTGGGGCTGTACGTCGAGTTCACGCTCCACGTGCACGATGTTCGGCGCGACGAGGAGCAGCCGGCCGCCGCCGCTCTCCCCGGCCGGGAGCTCGCGCGAGGCCGGCGCGAACGTCTCGTACTGGCCGAGGACGCGCGAGGCCAGGAACGACAGCAGCATGCCCAGCTCGACACCCGTGACCTTGCCGCCGACGGCGCCGAGGACCGCACCGCCGGGGGTGCTGCCGCGCCGCTCCTGCATCTTGTCGAGGAGCGGCTTGAGGATCTCCCGGAAGCCCGCGACGTTCGCCCGCACCCAGCCGGGGCGGTCGACGACGAGGACCGGGGTGTCGTGGACCTCTCCCGTGCCCATCTGGGTGAAGCCGCGGACGTGCTCCTCCGAGGCCTTGGCATGCCGGCGCAGTTCCGCGACCACCTCTCGGGCCTCGTCACGGCTCACGTCGGGGCCCGGCCGTACGAGCCGGGTCGCGGTCGCCACCGCGAGATTCCAGTCGACCATCTCGGCACCACCGATGCTCGTCATGCGTCAACGGTACGTGAGCGCCACCACTTGGGGCAGGCCGCGCGGGCGGCCCGGTGCGAGCCGGCCGGTACGGCGTCAGTGGCAGCCGCACGCCGCCAGGGCTGTCGCCGTCCGGTCCAGGGCCGACTGGGCCGCCACCGCGTCGGTGGTGTCCGAGGCGAGGAACGCGAAGGCCAGCAGGCGCCCGTCCTGGTCGACCACCGTGCCCGCCAGGGTGTTCACGCCGGTCAGGGTGCCCGTCTTCGCCCGTACGAGCCCTGCCGCGCCGTCGTTGTAACGGCTGGTCAGGGTTCCGGTGAAGCCGGCCACCGGCAGGCCCGTGAGGACCGGGCGCAGTTCGGGGTGGGCCGGGTCGCCCGCCTCGACCAGCAGGGAGGTGAGCAGGTCGGCCGTCAGCCGGTCGTTGCGGTCGAGGCCGCTTCCGTCGTGGAACTGTGCGCCCTTGAGCGGGAGTTCGAGCTTCCTGAGCTGGGCGGCGATCGCGGCCGCGCCGCCGTCGAAGCTCGCCCGCTTCCCCGTCGCGACGGCCGTCTGGCGGGCCAGGGCCTCGGCGATGTCGTTGTCGCTGTTGGTCAGCATGCGCTCGACCAGGGCGGAGAGCGGGGGCGAGGAGACGGCGGCGACGTCCTCGGCCTTGCCCGTCGCCCTGGCCGGCCCCGGGGTCGTGGCCTTGACGCCGTCGTCCTCGAGAAACGCGGCGAACTTGTGGGCCGCGTCCGCCGCCGGGTCGCTCACGCGCTTGACCGGCCCGCTCGTCGAGTCGTCCGTACGGCCCTCGTCGGCGGCCAGGGCGCTCACCGGCGCGAGGTTGACGTTGACGCCGATGCGGTGGAGCGCGCGGCCGGCGTACAGGCTCGCGTCGTAGGAGAGGGTCACCTCTTGCAGGCCGCGCTTCTTCAGCGCCTTCGCCGTCCGGTCGGCCAGCACCTTCAGGCTCGCCCAGCCTCCCCCGTCCCGCGCGCGGGACGTCAGGGTCGGGTCGCCGCCGCCGACCAGGACGAGCTTCCTGGTGCCGGGCTCCAGGACGGTGCGGGTGCTCAGGCGGTGGTCGGCCCCCATCGCCGACAGGGCGGCCACCGCGGTGGCGATCTTCGTCGTGGAGGCGGGGGTCAGCGCGTCGCCGGCGCCGGTGCCGTACAGGCGCCTGCCGGTGGCGACGTCGACGACCGCGGCGCCGTGGTGGGCGCCGAGCGCGGCGTCCTTCAGCAGGGGGTCCAGGACGCCGGCGAGGGCCGTACCGGTCGGGGACGGCTGCACGGCGGTCGTGGCGCGCCCCAGGCCGACCAGGACGGACGCGGCGCTGGGAGCGGGCCGGGGCGCCCCGGCCGCCGTACCGGATGAACCGGACGAATCGGAATTACGGCCGTGATCTGTGCCACCCGTGCGTTCCAGGGCGACTGCGCGGTCCTCCTCGGCCGTACGCTGACCGGAGGAGTCCCAGGGACCGGCGGCGGTCGCCACGGTGACCGCCAGCGCCAGACCGGCGACTGCGGCGCCCGCGGTGAACGGCCATGTGCCGACGGACTTCGGCCGCGTGAACCGGACGGTCCGCACGCGCGCGAGCCGCGGTTTCGCGGCGGCCGTGGCCCGTTGGAGGCCCGGTCGCACTGCGTTCGCGGCTCGTTCGAGATGCGGGCGTACGGTACCGGCGGCCCGTGCCAGACGCGGTCGGACGGCGTCCGCGACCCGCGTCATATGCGGTCTTGCGGCCCGCCAAGGCCTCAGCTCGGGCACGACCACCAGCCCCTTTCGCGATCACACACCTGCGTGAGGGACACTTAACCACCAGAACTATGTGCTGATCATGGAGGAGCCACCGGTGGAGTTCGACGTCACGATCGAGATCCCGAAGGGTTCGCGGAACAAGTACGAGGTGGACCACGAGACCGGTCGGATCCGCCTGGACCGTCGGCTCTTCACCTCGACCGCCTACCCGACCGACTACGGCTTCGTCGAGAACACCCTCGGCGAGGACGGCGACCCGCTGGACGCGCTGGTCATCCTGGACGAGCCGACCTTCCCGGGCTGCCTCATCAAGTGCCGTGCGATCGGCATGTTCCGGATGACGGACGAGGCCGGCGGCGACGACAAGCTGCTGTGCGTGCCCGCGACGGACCCGCGTGTGGAGCACCTGCGTGACATCCACCACGTTTCGGAGTTCGACCGCCTGGAGATCCAGCACTTCTTCGAGGTCTACAAGGACCTGGAGCCCGGCAAGTCCGTCGAGGGCGCCAACTGGGTGGGCCGCACGGACGCCGAGATCGAGATCGAGCGCTCCTACAAGCGGTTCAAGGAGCAGGGTGGCCACTGAGGCCTGAGTCTTCCGACGGGCCGCACGCGGACGCGTGCGGCCCGTTTGGTTTTCTGTGCGCATACTTGCCTTGCTGCACGCGTCGTACAGGGAGCGTTACTCACGTGACGGAGGCGGAGGACCGCAAGCCGCAGTCGGACGAGGCCAGGGGCACGTTCGACCCGGAGATCACATCCGAGTTCGCCATCCCCGCGGGCTTCGCCGCCCCGGCGGGTGTCGCCGAGCCGGAGACCACCTCGGAGTTCGAGGTCCCCGACGGCCTGGACGTCTCCCCGCCGCACGCCCCCGAGCCCGAGGGATCGGCGTTCAGCACTCCGCGCACCTACAACGCCAAGCAGGCCCCGGCCGCCTTCACGCCGGCGACCGGCGTCCCCGTGGTCAGCCTGACCAAGGACGCGCCCTGGCAGGACCGGATGCGCACCATGCTGCGGATGCCGGTCGCCGAGCGGCCCGCGCCGGAGCCGGGCCCGAAGGCGGAGGAGGGCGGCCCCGCCGTCCCTCGCGTGCTCGACCTGACCCTGCGTATCGGCGAGCTGCTGCTGGCCGGCGGCGAGGGCGCCGAGGACGTGGAGGCCGCGATGTTCGCGGTCTGCCGCTCCTACGGCCTCGACCGCTGCGAGCCGAACGTCACCTTCACCCTGCTGTCGATCTCCTACCAGCCCTCCCTCGTCGAGGACCCGGTGACGGCCTCGCGGACCGTGCGGCGCCGGGCCGTCGACTACACGCGGCTGGCCGCCGTGTTCCAGCTGGTGGACGACCTCAGTGACCCCGAGACGCATCTCTCCCTGGAAGAGGCCTACCGGCGGCTCGCCGAGATACGGCGCAACCGGCACCCCTACCCGGGGTGGGTGCTGACCGGGGCGAGCGGCCTGCTGGCGGGCGCGGCCTCCGTGCTCGTCGGCGGTGACGTGTTCGTGTTCGTGGCGGCAGCGCTCGGCGCGATGCTCGGCGACCGGCTGGCGTGGCTGTGCGCCGGGCGCGGGCTGCCGGAGTTCTACCAGTTCACGGTGGCCGCGATGCCGCCGGCCGCCCTCGGGGTCGCGCTCACCGTGGCGCACGTCGACGTCAAGGCGTCCGCGGTCGTCACCGGTGGACTGTTCGCGCTGCTGCCGGGACGGGCGCTGGTGGCGGCCGTGCAGGACGGCCTGACCGGCTTCTACATCACCGCCTCGGCCCGGCTGCTGGAGGTCATGTACCTCTTCGTCGGCATCGTCGTGGGCGTGCTGATCGTCCTGTACTTCGGGGTGAACCTGGACGCCAAGCTGAACCCCGACGCGGCCCTGGGCAGCTCCCAGCGGCCCGTCGTGCAGATCTGCGCGTCGATGCTGCTGTCCCTGACCTTCGCGGTGCTGCTGCAGCAGGAGCGGGCCACCGTGCTGTGGGTGACGCTGAACGGCGGCGTCGCCTGGGTGGTGTACGGCGCTCTGCACTACCCCGGCGGTCTGTCTCCCGTCGCCTCCACCGCGGTGGCGGCAGGGCTGGTGGGCCTGTTCGGGCAGCTGCTGTCGCGCTACCGGTTCGCGTCCGCCCTGCCCTACACGACGGCCGCGATCGGGCCCCTGCTGCCCGGCTCCGCCACCTACTTCGGGCTGCTGGCGATCGCCCAGAACAAGGTCGACAAGGGGCTGGTGTCCCTGGCCACGGCGGTCTCCCTGGCCATGGCCATCGCGATCGGGGTCAACCTCGGCTCCGAGATCTCGCGGCTCTTCCTGCGGATGCCGGGAGCGGCCAGCGCGGCCGGCCGCCGGGCCGCCAAGCGGACCCGCGGGTTCTAGCCCTGGCCGTTCGGGTACTGCCCGTTCTGCCGGTCGTCGTACTGCTGCTGGTACGGGTACTGCTGGGCGTACTGCCAGTCGGCGTCGTACTGCTGCTGGTCGGGGTGGTGCGGCTGGTTCGGGTCGTAGGACCGGTTCGGGTCGTACGCCTGCTGCTGCGGCGCGTACTGCTGCGGGTACTGCTGCGGGTACTGCTGCTGGGAGTACTCCGGCTGGGCGTACTGCTGCTGCGGCCGGTGGTGGTCGCGGTCGTCCGCCGCCGGGACGCGGCGCAGCTGGGTCGTCGCGTCGTCCATGACCGGGGGCTGGTGCCGCTCCGGAGCCGGTGCCGCGGCGGGCGTCCCGGGGTTCTTCCTGGCCTTGCTGCGGGCGCGCAGGAACTCGATGGCGATCGGGACCACCGAGATCAGGACGATCAGGATGAGGATCGCCTCGATGTTCTTGTGGACGAAGTCCACGTTGCCGAGCCAGGAGCCCAGCAGGGTCACGCCCGCGCCCCACAGGACGCCGCCGATGACGTTGAAGGTGATGAAGGAGCGGTACCGCATGCCGCTGACGCCCGCGATGATCGGCGTGAACGTGCGCACGATGGGCACGAAGCGGGCCAGGACCAGGGACTTGGGGCCGTACTTCTCGAAGAACTCGTGCGCCTTGACGACGTTCTCCTGCTTGAACAGGCGGGAGTCGGGGCGGCTGAAGAGCGAGGGGCCGACCTTCTTGCCGAAGAGGTAACCCGCCTGGTCGCCGGCGATCGCGGCGAGGCAGATCAGCAGGATGGCCCCCCACAGCGGGAAGTCCAGGGTGCCCGCGGTGATCAGCAGGCCGCACGTGAACAGCAGCGAGTCACCCGGCAGGAAGAAGCCGATGAGCAGGCCCGACTCGGCGAAGACGATCAGGAGCAGGCCCCAGATGCCGAACGTGTCGAGCAGATGGTTCGGGTCCAGCCAGCTCGGGCCGAGGGCAAGCGTCGTCACGGTTCCGGGCTCCCTGAGGGGGTGAGAGAAGGTACGGCGTCCTTCTGCGGGCGCACAAAGCTATCAACGCAATGTGTCCGCCCCAGGTTCCACCGGTGCCTCCAGGATGCACTGTGCGCGGACTGGCACAAAGCTGTGAGCCATGGGAATGGACGAATACGGCGGCGGCCAGGAGCCCCAGCCGGACGTACTGGTGGTGACGACGAACGACGTACCCGGACACCGGGTCCAGGAGGTCCTGGGCGAGGTCTTCGGGCTGACGGTCCGCTCCCGGCATCTCGGGAGCCAGATCGGTGCCGGACTCAAGTCGATGATCGGCGGTGAGCTCAGGGGGCTCACCAAGACGCTCGTGCAGACCAGGAACCAGGCCATGGAGCGGCTCGTCGAGCAGGCACGCGCGCGTGGCGCGAACGCCGTGCTGATGTTCCGCTTCGACGTGACGGAGGCCGCGGACGTGGGCACGGAGGTGTGCGCCTACGGGACCGCGGTGGTCCTGGCCCGGGAGTGAGCCCCCGGACCAGGACCGCTATGCGGTGCGGCGGTCGGCGTTCGCCAGGATCGCGTCCTTCAGATGCTCGGCGAGACCGGGCCGCATCGCGTCGTAGAACGCCTTGAAGCGCTCGTCGGCGACGTACATCTCGGCGAGGCACCGGTGCATCTCGTACGGGCACTCGTAGAACCACCGGCTGATGTGCTGCCGGTGTTCCTCGGCCAGGTCGGTCGCCGCCTCCCCGGCCGCCGGTTCGCCGGCGGCCACCAGGGCGGTGTAGCGCTCGGCCCAGGCGTCGGCCTCGGCCTGCAGGCGCTTCCAGTCCTCCTTGGTGTAGGTGGCCGCGCGGCGCTGCGACTCGGCGTACGCCTCCGTGTTCCCCCAGCGCTGCTCGGTCTCCTCGGCGTACTGCGCGGGGTCGTTGTCCCCGAAGACCTCGAAGCGCTCCTCGGGTGTGAGGTTGATCCCCATCTTGCGTGCCTCCATGGCGTGTTCGACGGCCGCCGCCATCTTCTGGAGCCTCTCGATCCGGGCGGTCAGCAGCTCGTGCTGGCGGCGCAGGTGCGCGCGCGGGTCCGCGGCCGGATCGTCGAGCAGGGCGGCGACCTCGTCGAGCGGGAAGCCGAGCTCCCGGTAGAACAGGATCTGCTGCAGCCGGTCGAGGTCGGCGTCGCTGTAGCGCCGGTGTCCCGCACGGCTGCGCCCGCCGGGGGCGAGCAGGCCGATGGCGTCGTAGTGGTGCAGCGTGCGCACCGTGACGCCGGCGAAGCCCGCGACCTGTCCCACCGAATAACTCACTTCGTCCGCTCCCTTCTCGGTACGCACTCCACGCTGAACCCTCACGCCACGTGAGGTGCAAGCCGGTTCCGCCGGCCGATGCCGGGTGTTCGTCTTCCAGATGTTTGCTTCCTTTCGTCCGCTTATGGTGAGGCCGTGGCCCACGACACCGCCCAGCAGGCGCCCGCGGTCCCCGCGACACCGGCCCGCACGCTGGCGCCGTTGATCATCCCCGCTCTGGCCGTGGGAGTGGGGGCGAGTCTGCTGTTCGTCGGCGTGAGCGCGGCGGCGGAGCAGCTCCAGCACGTCCTGTGGAACAACCTGCCGGACGCCCTGGGGGTGGGCCGGTACTCCGACCTGTGGATTCTCATCATGCTCACCGCGACCGGCATCGCGGTCGGCCTGGTGGTGTGGAAGGTGCCCGGGCACGCGGGCCCGGACCCGGCGACCCTGAGCCTGAACGCCCCCGTCCTGCCGCTGTCGGTGCTGCCCGGTCTGGTGCTGGCGACGGCCCTTATGCTGGCGGGCGGGCCGAGCCTCGGTCCGGAGAACCCGATCATCGCGGTGAACGTGGCGCTCACGTACTGGCTGGGCAGCCGGCTGATCAGCCGGGCACCCGGGCAGCTGTGGCCGGCGCTCGCCGAGGCGGCGACGATCGGCGCCCTGTTCGGGACGCCCGTGGCGGCGGCGCTGGTCATCTCCGAGGCGCTCGCCGGACGTCAGATGCGAGGGCTGCTCTGGGACAACGTGTTCGGGCCCCTGGTGGCCGCCGGGGCGGGCTCCCTGACCACCTCCCTGGTGGCGCATCCGAGCTTCGACATGCATCTGCCGCCCTTCGGCCGGCCCGGCTGGGCCGACCTCCTGTCCGTCCTGGTGGTCGCGTCGCTGGCGGCGGTCCTCGGCATGTGCGCGGTCTACGCCTTCCCGTACGTCCACAGCCTCTTCGCGCACCTGAAGCACCCCATGCTGGCCCTTCCGGCCGGCGGGGTCGTGCTGGGGCTGCTGGGCGCCCTGGGCGGGCATCTGACGCTCTTCAAGGGCCTGGACGAGGTCGCCGACCTGGCGAAGAACCCGGACGGCTGGTCGGCGGGGCAGTTCGCGGGGATGGCCGTGGTGAAGCTGGCCGCGCTGCTCGTCGCCGCGTCCTGCGGCTTCCGCGGCGGCCGGATCTTCCCGGCGGTGTTCGTCGGGGCCGCCTTCGGGCTGGGCGCGCACGCCCTCGTTCCGGCCGTCCACCCGGCGGTCGGCGTCGCCGCGGGCGTCCTGGGCCTGCTCCTCGCCGTCACCCGCCAGGGCTGGATCAGCCTGTTCACGGCCGCCGTGCTGGTCGCCGAGCCCTCGATCATCGCCCTGCTCTGCTTCGCCTCACTGCCCGCCTGGCTGCTGGTGACCGGCCGGCCCCAGATGCAGCTGCGGGACGACGGAACTCAGGTCCGCTGACACCCGTTCTTCGAATGACACAAGGGAGAGAAGCCCATGGCCCTCCACAAAGGTCCGCAGAAGCACGACGAGCGCCCGGTGTCGGTCAACCCCTTCTTCGGGGAGGCCAATCCGGTCGCCGGCATGACCGACGCCCCGCCCAGGCACCGGCTCCCGGACGGCCCGCTGCCGCCCATGACGGCGTATCAGCTGGTGCACGACGAGCTGATGCTGGACGGCAACTCCCGGCTGAACCTCGCCACCTTCGTCACCACCTGGATGGAGCCGCAGGCCGGCGTCCTGATGGCGGAGTGCCGGGACAAGAACATGATCGACAAGGACGAGTACCCGCGCACCGCGGAGCTGGAGCGGCGCTGCGTGGCGATGCTCGCCGACCTGTGGAACGCGCCGGATCCGGCGGCCGCCGTCGGCTGTTCCACGACCGGCTCCAGCGAGGCGTGCATGCTCGCCGGGATGGCCCTCAAGCGCCGCTGGAGCAAGCGGAACCAGGCCCCCGGGGCGCGCCCCAACCTGATCATGGGGGTCAACGTCCAGGTGTGCTGGGAGAAGTTCTGCAACTTCTGGGAGGTCGAGGCGCGCCTCGTGCCCATGGAGGGCGAGCGCTACCACCTCGACGCGCAGGCCGCCGTGGAGCTGTGCGACGAGAACACCATCGGGGTCGTCGGCATCCTGGGCTCCACCTTCGACGGCTCCTACGAGCCCATCGCCGACCTGTGCGCGGCCCTCGACGCCCTCCAGGAGCGCACCGGGCTGGACATCCCGGTGCACGTCGACGGCGCGTCCGGCGGCATGATCGCGCCGTTCCTCGACGAGGACCTGGCGTGGGACTTCCGCCTCCCGCGCGTGGCGTCCATCAACACCTCGGGACACAAGTACGGCCTCGTCTACCCGGGCGTCGGCTGGGCCCTGTGGCGCGACAAGGAGGCGCTGCCCGAGGAGCTGGTCTTCCGGGTCAACTACCTGGGCGGCGACATGCCGACCTTCGCCCTCAACTTCTCCCGGCCCGGCGCGCAGGTGGTCGCGCAGTACTACACGTTCCTGCGGCTGGGCCGCGAGGGCTACCGCGCCGTGCAGCAGACGACCCGGGACGTGGCCATGTCCCTCGCCGAGCGGGTCGAGGCGCTAGGCGACTTCCGGCTGCTGACGAAGGGCGACCAGCTGCCCGTCTTCGCGTTCACCACCGCGGACGGCGTGGAGGCGTACGACGTCTTCGACGTGTCCCGGCGCATGCGGGAGAGCGGCTGGCTGCTGCCCGCGTACACCTTCCCGCCCAACCGCGAGGACCTGTCCGTGCTGCGGGTGGTGTGCCGCAACGGCTTCTCCAACGACCTCGCCGACCTGTTCATGGAGGACCTCTGCCGGCTCCTGCCGGAACTGCGCAAGCAGCCGCACCCGGCCCCCAAGGACAAGGGAGCGGCCACCGGCTTCCACCACTGACGCTTCGACCGGGCCGAGGCCCCCGAAGGGGCGCGGGGATCATGAGCCGCTCCGTGCCCACCCGGCCGCGCCCTGAAGGGGCCCGGGGAACCGCGCGACCGGCCACGACGGCGCCGCGGACGGCGGACGAACCGTCGTGGCCGCCGGCGAGCCGTCGCTGCCGCACCCCGCGGAGCGCTCAGCGGCTCAGGCGGGCGAACCGCCGTACGGCGAGCGGGAAGAACACCGCGAGCAGCACCAGCGGCCACCCGACCGCCGCCCAGACGTGCCCCGGCTCCCCGCCGGGGCCGCCGAGCAGGTCGCGCACGGCCGTCGCGGTCTGCGACATCGGGTTCCACCCGACTACCGTGCCGAGCCAGTCCGGCATGGAGCCGGGGACGGCGAAGGCGTTGGACAGGAACCCGACCGGCCAGACCAGGATCTGCACCGCCTGGACCAGCTCCGGCCGGCCCGCGACCAGCGCCAGGTGGATGCCGATCCACAGCATGGCGAAGCGGAGGAGCAGCAACAGGCCCATCGCGCCGAGGAATTGGGCCGGCGAGCCGTGCGCCCGCCAGCCGAGCGCGTACCCGACGCCGACGAGGATGGCGAGCCCGGCCACCGACTGCACCATGTCGGCGGCCGAACGGCCCACCAGGACCGCGCCGTTGGCCATCGGCAGCGAGCGGAAGCGGTCCACCACCCCCTTGTCGAGGTCGCGGGTGACGTTGAGCATCGTGCTCTCCAGGCCGAAGGCCATGGTCAGCGCGAGCATGCCGGGGACCAGGTAGTCGACGTAGTCGCCCTCGACGTCCCGGCCGCCGCCGACCAGGTAGCCGAACATCAGCAGCAGCATCACGGGGAAGATCAGCCCGACCAGCACCTGCACGGGCTGCCGTGCCCAGTGGGCGAGTTCGCGGCGGGTCATGGTCCAGCAGTCGGTCAGCACGTAGCCGCTCACGCGGCGGCCTCCTTCGTCCGGCCGTCCCGCCCGGCCGGTTCCGTCAGCCGCAGGAACACCTCGTCCAGGGTGGGGCGGCGCAGGACGATGTCCTCCGCCTCGATGCCGGCGTCCTCCAGGGCGCGTACGACACCGGCGAGCGCCGCCATGCGGTCGGTGACCGGGGCGCTGAGCAGACGGCGATCGGCGTCGACCGAGATCCGCGCCTTGGGCACCGGCAACAGGGCCACCGCGGCGCCCAGTTGGCCCGCGTCGCGCAGCACGACGTCGATGCGGGTGCCGCCGGTGGCCGCCTTGAGCTCGTCGGCGGTGCCGTCGGCGATCACCCGGCCGGCGTCGACGACCGAGATACGGCCGGCCAGCTGGTCGGCCTCCTCCAGGTACTGGGTGGTGAGCAGGACCGTCGTACCGCCGCCGACCAGGGAGCGGACCGACGCCCACACCTCGGCGCGGCCGCGCGGATCGAGGCCGGTCGTCGGCTCGTCCAGGAACAGCACCTGCGGGTCCCGGATGAGGGAGGCCGCCAGGTCCAGGCGGCGCCGCATGCCGCCGCTGTAGGCGCGGACCGGCTTGCGGCCGGTGTCCGCCAGGCCGAAGCGCTCCAGGAGTTCGCCGGCGCGCACGCGCGCGTGGCGGGCGCCGAGATGGTGGAGGCGGCCGAACATCTCCAGGTTCTGCCGGCCGCCGAGCTCCTCGTCGAGCGCCGCGTGCTGGCCCAGCAGGCCGATGCGCAGGCGCACCGCGCGGGCCTCGGTCAGCACGTCGTGCCCGGCCACCTCGATCCGGCCCGCGTCGGGCCGCAGGAGGGTGGACAGGATGCGGACCAGGGTCGTCTTGCCCGCGCCGTTCGGCCCCAGGACCGCGTGCACGGTGCCCCGGGCGACCGCGAGGCCGAGCCCGTCCAGGGCGTGTTTCGCGCCGTACGTCTTGCGTGCTCCGTCGACGGTGATCGCCGCGTCGGCCACTGCCGCTCCTCCTCTAGTCAAACTTGACTACTGGCACGAAGGTAACGCCGCCGAGACGATTGGTCAAACTTGATTAGCGGTCGTCCTCCGGGTGCCGCTCCCCCGTCGCGTACGGGTTCTCCTCGTCGTCCGCCAGGACGCCGACGAAGGGGTCGCCCTCCCCCGCGAACGTGTACGCCCCGCCCTCGATCCGCCCGATCAGCCCCTGGGTCCACGCGGCCTCGGCGTCGGCCGTGTGGACCCAGAGGTTCATGATCTCGCCGATGTGGCCGAGCTGTTCGGGGCCGTCCTCGGGGATGTAGTGCTCGGTGACCGAGGAGCGCCACGCCTCGGTGCGCCGGATCCGCTCCTTCAGCAGCGCCACCGCCTCGGCCCGCGGCAGGTCGACCATGAAGCCGATGGCCGCCGACTTGACGTCCATCTTCTGGTCGTACGAGGTCAGCGCCTCACGCAGCAGCCGGACGTACTCCTCGGTGCCCCGGTCGGTGAGCTCGTACTCCGTGCGCGGCGGGCCGCCGGCCGTCGACGGCGCGATCTCGTGCGCATGCAGCAGTCCCTGCTTCGCCATCTGCTTGAGCGCGTGGTAGATCGAGCCGGGCTTGGCGTTGGACCACTCGTGCGCGCCCCAGTACTCCAGGTCGTTGCGCACCTGGTAGCCGTGGGCCCGCCCGTGCTGGCGGACCGCGCCGAGCACCAGGAGACGGATCGCTGACATGGGGCCAGCGTAGGACCCTTGACGTCAGCCCCCGCTCGTGCCCTGCTCCTTGGCGACCAGCTCGAACGCGGTGGCGCCGTCCAGGGACTCCCGGATGATGTCGGCGTGCCCGGCGTGCCGCGCGGTCTCGCGGATCAGGTGCAGGCAGAGCCAGCGCACCGAGACGCGGCCCTCCGGCGGGAACCAGGGCTGGTCCGGCAGCGGGAAGGTGTCGTCGAGGCTCGGCACGGAGCGGATGTACGCCTCGGTCTCCGCGGCGACCTTCTCCCAGTACGCGAGCTGCGACTCCACGGTCTCGCCCTCGACCAGCAGGAACGTCTCGTGCCAGTTGGACGCGTCCCGCTGGATGGCCGGCGGCTCCTGCCGGGCCCGCGCGATCCAGCCCTGCTCGACCTCGGCCACGTGCTTGAGCAGGCCGGACAGGGACAGCTCGCTCGCGCTGGGCCTGCTCGCGGCCTGCTCCTCGGTCAGCCCGAGCAGGGCGCGCCGGATGCCGCCGCGCTGCTCCTCGATGAACGCGAGCAGCGCTCCGCGCTCGTCGCCCTGGGCCTCTGCGGAAACGTGCGTGACCATGACCGGCCGCCTTTCGTCGGATGCTGGGGGGCTGGGGGCTCCCCCTGACACCGACGACGCTACGGGCCCTTTAGGACAGGTTCCGTCCTAGAAGGGGAAGCCGCTGCGGCCGTGCTGCACCGAGATCCACTTCAGCGTGGTGAAGCAGTCGACGGTCGACTCGCCGTTCAGCCGGCCCACACCCGAGCTCTTCTCGCCGCCGAAGGGCACGAGCGGCTCGTCGTGGACGGTGCCGTCGTTGACGTGGAACATGCCGGTGTCGATCTGCTTGGCGAAGCTGACGCCGCGCTCGACGTCGCCCGTGTGGACGGCGCCGCTGAGGCCGTACGGCGTGTCGTTGACGATGGCGACCGCCTCCTCCTCGCCGTCGAAGGGGATGAGGAAGGCGACCGGGCCGAAGACCTCCTGCCGCAGCAGCGCCGAGTCGGCCGGTACGCCGGTCAGGACCGAGGGCTCGACCAGGTTCTCGGTGGTCGCGCCGTGCACCAGTGCCGTCGCGCCCTCGGCGATCGCCTGCTCGACGGTGGCCGAAATGGCGTCCGCCTGCGAGGAGTTGATCACCGGGCCGATGACGGTCTGCGGGTCGCTCGGGTCGCCGGACTTGAGCGTCCTGACCTTGGCGACGAACTTCTCGGTGAACTCGTCGGCGATGCTGCGGTCCACGAGCACGCGGTTGGCGGCCATGCAGACCTGGCCCTGGTGGACGTAGCGGCTGAAGACCGCGGCGTCGACCGCGTAGTCGATGTCGGCGTCGTCGAGGACCACGATCGCGCTGTTGCCGCCGAGTTCGAGCACCGAGCGCTTGAAGTGCGAGGCGCAGACGGTGGCCACATGGCGGCCGACCTTGTCGGAGCCGGTGAAGGAGATGACCTTCGGGACCGGGTGCTCGATGAAGGCGTCGCCGATCTCGGCGATGTCGGTGATGACGACGTTCAGCAGGCCGCCCGGCAGCCCCGCGTCCTCGAAGATCTTCGCGACCAGCGAGCCGCCGGTGATCGGGGTGTTCTGGTGCGGCTTGAGCACCACGCCGTTGCCGAGCGCGAGGGCCGGGGCGACCGACTTCAGGGACAGCAGGAAGGGGAAGTTGAAGGGGCTGATGACGCCCACGACCCCCACCGGCACGCGGTAGAGGCGGTTCTCCTTGCCGTCCACCGGCGACGGGAGGATCTTGCCCTCGGGGCGCAGCGCCCACTGGATCGACTCGCGCAGGAACTCCTTGGCCAGGTGGAGTTCGAAGCCGGCCTTCAGCCGGGTGCCGCCGAGTTCGGCGATGATCACCTCGGCGATCTCCTGCTCGCGCTCCTCGATCAGCCTGAGGGCCTTCTCCAGGATCGCCCGGCGCGCGTACGGGTTGGTCCGCGCCCATTCCTTCTGGACGCGGGCGGCGGAGCGGTACGCCTCGTCGACCTCGTCGACCGTGGCTATGGTGATCGACGCCAGCTTCTCGCCGTTGTACGGGTTGAAGTCGATGATGTCCCAGGAGCCGGTACCCGGGCGCCACTCACCGTCGATGTACTGCTGGGCCAGGTCGGTGAAGTAGGACGACATGTGATCCCCAAATCACTAGCAGACAGACGATCGACGTCACGGTCTGATCACACGTCATCGTACTGGTGACACAAGTGAGTTGGGGACGCTCCGCAATCTTCTGGGGAGAACTCTAGGAAAGTTGGAGGAGACCTCGTAGAAGATCGCGGCTCTCGTCCGGACCCGGACTGTCCTGCTGGAGCTCCTTGAGCGCCTTCTCGTACTGGAGGACGTCCTCGCGTTTGTCCAGGTAGAGGGCGCTGGTGAGCTGCTCCAGGTAGACGACGTCCGACAGGTCGGACTCGGGGAAGCTGAGCAGCGTGAACGCACCGCTCTCGCCCGAGTGGCCACCGAAGCCGAACGGCATGACCTGCAGCCGTACGTTGGGCCGCTCCGAGATCTCGATCAGGTGCTGGAGCTGGCCGCGCATCACCTCGCGGTCGCCGTAGGGCCGGCGCAGGGCGGCCTCGTCCAGGACGACGTGGAACTCGGGGGCGTGCTCGGAGACCAGGCTCTTCTGCCGCTCGAGCCGCAGCGCCACGCGCTTGTCGACGTCGGCGGCGCTCGCACCCTTCATGCCCCGCCGCACCACCGCGCGCGCGTACGCCTCGGTCTGCAGCAGGCCGTGCACGAACTGCACCTCGTAGGCGCGGATCAGGTGCGCGGCGCCCTCCAGGCCCACATAGGTGGGGAACCAGGTCGGCAGGACGTCGGAGTAACTGTGCCACCAGCCCGCGACGTTGGCCTCGCGCGCCAGCGAGACGAGCTGGGCGCGCTCCTGCTCGTCCGTGATGCCGTAGAGCGTCAACAGGTCTTCCACGTCGCGCGTCTTGAAGCTCACACGGCCCAGTTCCATCCTGCTGATCTTGGATTCGGAGGCGCGGATCGAGTAACCCGCTGCTTCGCGGGTGATTCCGCGCGCCTCGCGCAGCCGCCTGAGTTGCGAGCCGAGCAGCATGCGCCGCACCACCGATCCGGGCTCTCCCACGCTCACGTTCGCCAGCCTCCCCAACCGCTTCAGGGGCCAGAGTCTGCCACTAAAACACTCCGAGCAGTACTCGTCCGATTACAGAGAAGGCAAGAACTCAAAGATTCCGCACAGGAGAAGGGAAGGAGTTGGCAACCAGAGGGAGAGAAGATGGCGGAAAAAATGCCCCACAAGCGGTACGGGGACGTCCAATTCGGTCACGTGCACGTGCATCTGCACCTTGCATCTGCACCGCGCATCCGAAACCATGGTCCCGCGCCACCGCTGCATCGCAACGACCGCGAATTCCCGGGAGTGCCTCGCATGGGGACGAATGGATCGACCATGCTCGAGCCGTTACGGCAGGGCCTTCCGCCGCTTGACCTCACGGCCGTGTCCAACGCCGCCTCCTGCGCCCTTCCCGCCCGGTACGAAGCCGTGCGCGAGGCACGGAACTTCACCCGCAGAACCCTCGGCCAGTGGGACATAGGCGAGCGCTTCGACGACGTGTGCCTGGTGGTCTCCGAGCTCGTCACCAACTCCCTGCGGCACGGCCTGCCGGCCGGCACCCTGTGCACCGCGGACCAGAGCCCGCCCGTACGGCTGCACCTGATGCGCTGGACCGAGCGGCTGGTGTGCGCAGTACGCGACCCGAGCCAGGCCAGCCCGGTCGCCCGCGAGGCGGACGACTTCTCGGCGGAGTCGGGCCGCGGCCTCTTCCTCGTCGACTCCTTCGCCGACGGCTGGGGTTGGCACCCGATGGCGGGCACGCTGGGCGGCAAGGTCGTCTGGGCGCTGTTCCGGCTGCCGCACGCGGCCAGGCCGCAGTCCTCCGAGTAGGGCACCCGGGCGTTGTTCGACGCCCGGGTTCTACGCGCGTTACCGACCGTAAAGAGCTGATTGCCCCGAGTTGCCCCAGGGGCGGGCGGCGGTCAGCCCGCTATCAGGTGGTCGAACTCGCCGTCCTTGATGCCCAGGAGCATCGCCTCGATCTCCGCGCGCGTGTAGACCAGCGCCGGACCGTCGGGGAAGCGCGAGTTGCGCACGGCCACCTCGCCGCCGGGCAGTCTCGCGAACTCCACGCAGGAACCCTGCGAGTTGCTGTGCCGGCTCTTCTGCCAGGCCACCCCGGTCAGCTCCGTGGCTGTCATGCCGTTGTACGCGTCGCGGTCCACAGGTCGCTCCCCGGTGGTGGTGCGGTGGCCGTGTGGCCATTGATGCAGAGGTCAACAGTCCGGATCATAGCCGTGTTCATGTGCAGATGCATGAGCAGATGCACGTGCACGCGGGGTGGTCCTGCGGTTACAGCTTTGGCGAGCGCTTTACCCGATCCCTTCGAGCGTCTGCCCCAGTGCCTGCAGGACATGCGATCGCCAGCCGCCGCCCATGATCCTGCGCGCCATCAGTTGCGCCGGGTCGTCCGGGTCGAATCCCTCGTGCACTAGGAACAGACGCGTACCGCGCCCTTCCTGTTCCAGTGTCCACGTGATGGTCCAGTCCGCGGGATTGGCCGGATCGGCGTCGGCCCAGCGGAGGGAGAGCATCCGCCCGATGTCGTAGGCGAGGACCCGCACGTCGACGACGCCGGAGAAACTGGTGTTGGGCCTGGGTACGGCGGTCAGGCGATACCGGTGCCCCACCTCCAGCCGGAAGTCCTCGGCCCCCTGCATCTGCCACTGCACGAGCAGCTCGGGCTCGGTCAGGGCGCGCCAGACCTTGGCGGGCGGGTGCGGGTAGAAGTGGTCGACGCGGATGACGGTGAGATCGTCGTCGCCCGGGTCGCCGCCGTGCGTGGGTTCGGTGCTCATGCCGGGTCATCGTCGGGCATACGGTCCAGCAGATCGCCGAGGCCCTTCAGCCGCTCGCGCCAGAACCGCTCGTAAGGATGGAGCCAGTCGTGCACCTCGGCGAGCGGGGCCGCCTCCAGCCGGTAGATGCGCTGCCGGCCGGAGCGCTGCTCGGAGACCAGGCCTGCCTCCCGGAGCACCTTGAGGTGTTCCGAGAGGCTCGGGCGGCGCATGTCGAAGTGGTCGGCCAGGGCCTGGACGGGCTGGGGTCCGCGCTCGCGCAGCAGCCGCAGCACCTCGCGGCGGGTGGCGTTCGCGAGCGCGGCGAAGACGCGGTCGTCGGCGGCCTCTCGGGCCCCGGCTGCGGGCATGGCCGGCCTTTCTACTCGTGGGCCTCCGTGATCAGCATCAGACCGTTGCCGTCCGGGTCCCGGAAGGAGGCCATCCGCCCCCACGGGAAGTCGTCCGGGCCCTGCACCTCGGTGCCCGCCCCGGCGAGCCGCGCGCAGTCGGCGTCGACGTCGGTCGTGACCAACATGATCCCCCGGGTCGATCCGGGCTCGAAATCCCCCATCCCCGGCCCGGACAGCGTGAAGACGGTCTGTGCGCCCTTCGGCGCGACCTGGAGCCACCGGCCGGGCGGCATCTGGAGGTCGGCGGTGACCTCGAAGCCGAGGACGTCCCGGTAGAAGCGCAGGGCGCGGTCCTGGTCGGTGACGGGGAGGGTGACGAACGAGGCGTGGGTGATGTTCATGGGGCTCATGGCATTGATGGCGTTCATGGTGGCGACGATAGGTAGGAATTTCCCTACGAGTCAAGCGTAGGGAAATTCCTACCTGTCCGTCTGCCCGTGGGAGGGTCCCCGCCGTCGGCGCTCGCAAGTCCTCCCGGCAAATCTCACAGGCGCTCCCCATGGGGCCGGTGGGTGCTGCTGGTAGCTTGCTGCGGGCGTTTCGGTCATGGACCGGGGCGTTCGGCCACCGCCTGCTACAGCTTGGGAGCTTTCAGTGACTTCGTCGATGTTCACGCGTTCCTCTCGCAGGGTGTCGCGTCGGCAGGTGCGGATCGCGGCGGCGGCCGCGGGGCTGGTGGGCGCGCTGGTGCTGAGCGCGTGCAGCGACGGCGGCGGCTCCAAGGACGACTCCTCGTCCAGCCCCTCCTCCGCGTCCTCGACCGCGACGGCGGACACGGGCGGCGGCACCGGGGGGAGCAGCGGGACCGCGAGTACGTCCGACGACCTCCAGGGCAGCTGGCTCGCCACGACCGGCGGCAAGGCCGTCGCGCTGGTGATCAACGGCAAGCAGGCCGGGCTCTTCTCCACCGGCGGAACCGTGTGCAGCGGCACCGCCGGCAAGGAGTCCGGGATGCGGATGATCCACCTGACCTGCTCGAACGGCGACAAGGGCCGGGCGTCGGGCATGGTCGACTCCGTGTCGAAGAGCGCGATGCAGGTGACCTGGTCGGGCAGCGTCGGCAAGGAGACGTACACCAAGTCGAAGGGCGGGAGCCTGCCGACGGGGCTGCCGACGGCGAGCCTCGGGCAGTAGCCGCCGGGGGGCGCGCGAGCGCCGCACGCGCGCGTGCGTGATGATCGGTGCACGCGATCACCGGCGTCACGCCGCAGAGCACCAGAGGACCCCTATGCGCGCCACCCCCATCGCCGTCGCCGCTCTCTCCGCGGCCCTCCTTCTCTCCGCCTGCGACAGCGGCGGCGGTGACGACGGCAGCAACGGCAAGGCCGCCAAGTCCGGCGACGCCTGCACGCTCGACGGCGTGGGCGTCCAGGTCGGGGCGAGCGCCGCCCCCTCCGCCGGTGACTCGGGCGACGTCACCGTCACGATCACCAACCGCGGCGCGAAGTGCACCCTGGACGGCTTCCCGGCCGTCCGGCTGAAGGCCGGCGCCACCACGAGCACCGTCCCGTCCGACAAGGCCGCCAAGGCCCAGAAGCTGACCCTCGCCAAGGACGCGACCGCCTCCTTCACGATCACCTACGTCCGCGGCGAGACGGGCGGCAAGCAGAGCCTCGCGGTGAAGTCCGCCGGGTTCAGCCTGCCGGGCTCCTCCGCCGAGCACGGCCTCACCTGGTCGTACGGCGATGTGGCCCTCAAAGGCGGCGCGGACCGGCCGAACGCCTCGGTGACCGCCTTCCAGCAGGCCGGCGACTGACGCGCGGCCGTCCCGACCGGTTCAGGGCAGCCGCGGCCGGGTCCCGACCTGGGCCCGGTCCGCGGCCTGCGCGCCCTCGGTCCAGCCCGCCTCGTCGCTCACGCCGCGCAGGCGGCTCGTGGTCGTGTGCGGGAACAGCCGGTCCGTACGGTCGGTGACGGCGACCTCGCGGGAGGCCAGCACCGGGAGCAGGTCGTCGGTCACCTGCGTCTCGGCGGCCGCCGCGAGGCGCGTGCCTATCCGGTGGGCGTAGGCCGCGAGGAAGGACTGGCGGAAGGTCTTGGTGCGCTTGCGGCCGCCCGCGCGCTGAGCCGCCTCCGCCTTCGTCATGGCGGCCGTGGCCTGCACCAGCAGCGACGTGTGGAGCAGTTCGACCGCCTCCAGGTCGACCTCGAAGCCGACCACGGTGGAGAAGCCCAGTGGTTCGTTCCACACCGCGCGGCAGTGGTTGGCGGTGGCGACCGCGTCCAGCAGCACGGCCTTGGCCTGCTCGTACGGCGCCTCGACGCCGATCCGGCAGGCTCCCGGGGCCGACGGGGACGGCGCCCGGGCCGCGAGCAGGGCCTCGTCGATGCTGTGCCGGGCCATCAGCTCCTGGGCCTTGGCGGACAGCGCCTCCGCCTCCTCCGGGAACCCGGTCGCCTCCGCCTTGGCGAGCAGCGCCCGGATGCGGGTGAGCATGCGGGACTCGGTGCCGCGGCCGGAACCGGGGCCGGATCCGGGGCCGGGCGTCGACCGGTGCGTGGGGTCGTCGAGGGATTCGAGCGTCGGCAGGCGCAGCAGCAGGCGGTACAGCTCCAGGACGGTGGTCGCGTGCGAGAAGCGGTCGGTGCCGGGGGGTGCGGCGACGGGGTCGATGCCCCGGGACGACGCGGCGCCTCGGGTGGTCCCGGCTTCTTCGGCCTCGGCGGTGAGGTCGGCCAGCTGCGCCTGCCAGCGGGGGCCGCGCGGGCCGTCGTACGGCGCCTGCGCGCGGATCAGCGCCGCGGCCACGCGCACGTGCACGTCGTCCAGTTCGCGCCGCACGATTCGCACGACGTCGGCGGGCTGCCAGCCGCGCTGCCAGGCCGTCGCCACGAACTCCCGGCCGCGCCGGGCCAGTTCGGCGTCGGCCGCCGGGTCCGCGGCCAGCAGGGAGGCGCCCGTGTCGAGGGCGGTGTCGGTCTCGGCGTACAGGGCGGCCGCGAAGGCGCTGTCGACGGTGCGGGACGCAGTGCTGCTCACCCGTCGATCGTGCCACGCGGCACCGACGACCGGGCCGGACGGCCGGGTCAGCCGTACATGCCGGGGCGGCCGTGGATCAGGGCCGGCGCTCGGCCGGGTCAGCCGTGGATGAGGGCCAGCGCGCGGTCGAGGGCGTCGGGGGCCGGGCAGGGGACGTCCGGGAGGACGCCGGTGCCCTCCCAGTTGGTGCCGGAGACCGGGTTGAGCGACCGCCCGACCGGGATCGTGGCCTCCAGGTTCGGGTGGACCGCCCAGCCCTCGCGCGGGTGGGCGCCGCCGCGGGTGGTCTCCCCCACGACCGTCGCGCGGCCCAGCTGCTGGAGGTCGTAGGCGAGTTCCTCGGCGGCGGAGAAGGTGTCCGGGCCGGTGAGGACGTGGACCGGCTTGGTGCCGCCGAAGCGGGCGCCGGGGACGTGCGGCAGGCTCCAGGACTGGTCGTAGCGGTCGCCCGCGCGCGCGTACATCGTGTTGAGGTGGGTGCGCTCGTCCAGGAGGTAGCTGCAGACGAAGGCGACGGTGTCCGGGTCGCCGCCGCGGTTGGACCTGAGGTCGAGGATCAGCGCGTCGGCGGGCGCGACGAGGGTGAGGGCGGCGGTGAGCGGCCCGGCGGACCAGTCGAGCGGGAAGAGCGCCGGGGCCAGTTCGAGCAACGCGGTGCCGCCGTCCAGGAGCTGGACGCGCGGGGCGCCGCCCAGGGAGGCGTCGAAGTCGCGCCGCATCGCCGCCAGCGCGGCCTCGCCCTGCCCCCGCGGCACCTGCTGCGCGTGGTACTTGAGGCGCAGATGCGGATCGCCGTTGACCGACTGCAGGTCCGCGGTGACCAGGCCGCCGAGCTCCTCCGCGCTCTCCACGTCGTAGGCGCCCTCCGCCAGCCGCCGGCGCAGCAGCGCGGCCAGCTGCTCGCCGATCTCGGGGAAGACGTAGTGCCCGGTCAGGAGCCGGGCGGTCTCGTCGACGACCGCGGGAACGTCGGTGACGGGTACGGCGGCCGAGGCCGCCGCGGGTGCGTCGGAGGCGTCGGAGACGTCCGTGGCCGGAGTGCTCGTCGCGGTCGTCGCGGTCGTCGCGGTCGTCGTGGTGGTCGTGGTCGTCGTCATGGCAGCCGAGTCAATCACCGTGGGCCCGGGCCTCACACGGCGTTTTCCCGGACTCGTCCCGCTCCCCGAAATTCGGTCGCCACCCGCGCCCGGCCGGTTCCAGCATGGCCGCATGGTGGACATGTCTTCGTACGCGGCCTTCCTCGTGGCCGCCTTCGCGCTCTGCATCACCCCCGGCCCCGACATGATGTTCATCGTGGCGATGGGCGGCCGGGGCGGGCCCAGGACCGGAGTGCTGGCCGCGTTCGGCGTGGCCTGCGCGATGTTCGTGCACACGGTCGCCGCCGCGCTCGGCCTGTCGGCGCTGTTCCTGGCGCTGCCGACGCTCTACCACGTGCTGCGCTGGGCGGGCGCGGCCTATCTCCTCCACCTCGCGGTCAAGGCCTTCCGGGACCGTGCGGTGCCGGTGGAGGAGGGGGCGCCGGCCGGGCCGGGCCGGCGGCGCGCCTTCTGGCAGGGGGCCGTCACCAATCTGCTCAACCCGAAGGTGATCCTCTTCAACGTCTCCTTCCTGCCGCAGTTCGTGGACCCCTCCCTGGGCCATGTGCGCGAGCAGTTCCTGGTCTTCGGGCTGACGATCACGGTCATGGGGTTCGGTGTGGACGGCTCGATCGGCCTGCTCTCCGGGCGGCTCTCCGCGCTGCTGCGCCGCAGCCGGCGGGTGGCGCGCGGGCTGAACATCCTCAGCGGGACGGTCTTCACGGGGCTGGCGGTGCGGCTGGCGGCCTCACCGAAGTGACGGCACGCGCGCGTGCCGGTAGATCGATGTCAACCGTCGGTTGACAGTCCAGAGGTGTCAACCTACGGTTGACACATGACGACCAATCCCGGCATCACGTCATCCGTACGTCTCGACGACCTCATCGCAGCCATCAAGAAGGTCCACTCCGAGCCGCTCGACCAGCTCCAGGACGCGGTCATCGCCGCCGACCACCTCGGCGAGGTGGCCGACCACCTGATCGGCCACTTCGTGGACCAGGCCCGGCGCTCCGGAGCGTCCTGGACGGACATCGGCCAGAGCATGGGGGTCACCCGGCAGGCGGCGCAGAAGCGCTTCGTGCCCAAGGAGTCGGCCGGCCTCGACCCGAACCAGGGCTTCGGCCGCTACACCCTGCGCGCCCGCAACGTGGTGATGACCGCGCACAACGAGGCCAAGTCCGCCGGCAACACCGAGGTCGCGCCGGCCCACCTGGTCATCGGCCTGCTCGCCGAACCGGAGGGCCTGGCCGCCAAGGCGATCGTCCAGCAGGGCGTCACCCTCGACGCCGTGCGCGAGGCCGCGACCGCCGCGCTCGCGCCGGGCGCCGAGGAGGCTCCCGAGCTGGTGCCGTACTCCTCCGACGCCAAGAAGGTCCTGGAGCTCACCTTCCGGGAGGCGCTGCGCCTCGGCCACAACTACGTCGGCACCGAGCACATCCTGCTGGCCCTGCTGGAGTTCGAGCACGGCTCGGGGGTGCTCGCCGGCCTCGGTCTGGCGAAGCCGCCCGTGGAGTCCGCGCTCGCGAAGGCGCTGGAGGGGTATCTGCAGCCCCCGCCCACGCAGGGCTGACGCCGTTGTCAGACCCCCCTGCGACACTCGCAGCATGGCCGACCGCTGGGCGCTCGCTCCGGCCGAGGACGGTGGCGTGGAGATCGCCCCCCTCGGTCCGGACGGGCTGCTCGCCGGACCGGTCCGCTGGGAGCCCGACCTCGCGACGGCGGTGCGGGCGCGGCCGGACGTCGCGCGCTGGGTGTGGCGGTCCACGGCCGAGGTGTATCCGCGTCTGCTCGCCACAGGGGTGCGCGTAGAGCGGTGCTACGACGTCGAGGACGCCGAGACCCTCCTCCTCGGCCACGAGGGCAGGTACGGGGAGCCACGCTCGGCGGCCGCCGCCCTGGCCCGGCTGCGCGGCGGCCCCGTACCGCCGGACCCACCGCTGCGGGCCGCCGAACCCGGCGCGCAGTCCTCCCTCTTCGAGCCGCAGGCCGTGCACGTCCCGCTGCCCGACCTCGTCGAGGTCCACGCCGGCCAGCAGCGGCGGCACGACGCGACCGCGCACCCCGACCGGATGCGGCTGCTGACCGCGGCCGAGTCGGCGGGCATGCTGGTCGCCGCCGAGATGAACCGCTCGGGGCTGCCATGGAGCGCCGACGTGCACCGCCGGGTGCTGCACGAACTGCTCGGCGAGCGGTACGCGGGCGGGGGCGAGCCCCGGCGCCTCGCCGAACTCGCCGACGAGGTGTCCGCCGCCTTCGGCCGCCGGGTGCGGCCGGATCTGCCCGCGGACGTCGTCAAGGCGTTCAGCCAGGCCGGGATCAAGGTCAGGTCGACCCGGCGCTGGGAGATCGAATCCGTCGACCACCCGGCCGTGAAACCGCTGCTGGAGTACAAGAAGCTCTACCGCATCTGGGTCGCGCACGGCTGGTCCTGGCTCCAGGACTGGGTGCGCGACGGGCGGTTCAGGCCCGAGTTCCTCGCCCACGGGACCGTGACGGGGCGCTGGGTCACCAACGGCGGGGGCGCCCTGCAGATCCCCAAGGTCATCCGGCGCGCGGTGGTCGCCGACCTCGGCTGGCGGCTCGTCGTCGCGGACGCCGACCAGATGGAGCCGCGCGTGCTGGCGGCCATCTCCCGCGACCCGGGGCTGATGGAGGTGGCCGGCCGCGAGACCGACCTCTACCAGTCCGTCTCCGACCGGGCCTTCTCCGGCGACCGCGCGCAGGCCAAGCTCGCCGTGCTCGGCGCGGTCTACGGCCAGACCTCGGGCGACGGCCTGAAGAACCTCGCCGCGCTCAGACGCCGGTTCCCCAAGGCGGTGGCGTACGTCGACGACGCGGCGCGCGCGGGCGAGGAGGGGCGGCTCGTACGGACCTGGCTGGGACGGACGTGCCCGCCGGCGGCCGGGTCGGGCGACGCCGTCGAGGAGGCCGGCATCCCGCAGGACGAGCCGGCCGAGTCCACCGCGGGCGACGAGTGGGTGCCGGGTTACGCCTCCACGAACACCCGCGCCCGCGGCCGCTTCGCCCGTAACTTCGTCGTCCAGGGCAGCGCGGCCGACTGGGCCCTGCTGCTGCTCGCCGCGCTGCGGCAGACCTGTGCCGACATGGCGGCCGAGCTGGTCTTCTTCCAGCACGACGAGGTGATCGTGCACTGCCCCGAGGAGGAGGCCGAGACCGTGGTGAAGGCCATCCGGGAGGCGGCGGAACTGGCGGGCCGGCTGACGTTCGGGGAGACGCCGGTGCGGTTTCCGTTCACGACGGCGGTGGTGGAGTGCTATGCCGATGCGAAGTGAGCGGCCCGCGCGGGAAACTCCCGGGGCGGGGGTCAGCGCGCGTCGGCCGTGGCCAGCAGGTCCCGCAGGTCCGCCAGCACCGTCTTCTCGTCGGTCCCGTCCAGCGCGTCGAGGGCGCAGCGCCATTCCGCGTACGCCTCCTCGCCGAGCCCCTGCTCCCGCAGCAGGAGACCGCGCTGGTGGCGGGCGAGACCGCCCGTGTAGCGGTCGGCCCGGGCGTCGGCGCGGCGGAGCAGCTCGGCGCACTCGTCGCCGGCCCGTTCGCCACGCCCGAGCAGCCGCAGCGCCCGCACCAGGCCGAGCCGCGTCTGGGACTCGCCGTGCCAGTCGCCGTGGCCGCCGAGGATGCGCAGGCTCTCCTCGAAGTGGGGTACGGCGGCGGCCGGTTCACCGAGGGTGAGATGGGCGTAGCCGATGTTGCAGTGCGCGGAATGCTGCACGATCACGGCGCCGATCTCGTCGCCGATGGCGAGCGAGCGCCGGTGCTGCTCGATCGCCGCCCGCGGGTCGGTGTGCTCGTAGAGGTTGCCGAGGTGGCTGCGGGTCACGGCCTCGCCCTGGGGGTCGTTCAACTGCCGTGAGTACTCCAGGCTCTGGCGCAGGGCCTGCCCCGACTCCTCGTAGCGGCCGAGTCCTTCGAGGAGCAGGCCGCGGTTGTTGAGGCAGCGGCGCAGCCGGGAGACATGGCCGAGCCGGCGCCAGATCGTCAGCGCGCGGTCGTTGAGGGCGAGGGCCTCGCTCTGCTGCCCGGTCAGGAAGTGCAGGCCGGCGAGATCGCCCAGCGCGTACGCCTCGGCGGCCTCGTCGCCGAGCCTCCGTGCGGCGCGGAGACCGGCTCGGCCGAGCACCTCCATCTCGGCGACGCGGCCGCTGCGCTGCACGTACGGGAAGAAGAGGCGGATCAGCGTGGAGACGCGGGCGGCTCTGCGAGTTCCGGTGTCGGTGCCGACGTGCGGCTCGCCGGCGTCGTCCACGTGGCGCTCTACGAGTGTGATGACGTTCACCAGCTCCATGTCGCCCCAGGCGAAGGCCTGTTCGGCGCATTCGAAGGGTGGGAGGGCTGCGACGTGTGCCGCGTGGTCCGCGGGCTGGGCCGCGGTCGGGCGGCGGCGGTCGTCCTGGTCGAGGCCCGGCTCCACGATCGCGGTGAGCACGAGCTCGGCGACGGCGGCGTACCAGGGCAGGGCGGAGTCGACGTCGCCGGCTCCTTGGGCCAGTTCACGGGCGAAGTCGCGGACCAGGTCGTGCGGGGCGTAGCGGCCGTACGTCGTCTCCTCCAGCAGGGCCACGTCGACGAGCCGGTCCAGTGCGGCCTCGGCGCGGCGCGGGTCGATGCCGACGAGGTGGGCGAGCAGGGGTGCGCCGTAGGCGGGCAGGTCGAGGGTGCCGATGCCGCGCAGGACGAGGGCGGCGTCGCGGTCGGCCTCGCGTTCCGAGGCGGCGAGCGCGTCGTGGGCGACGGCCAGGGAGCGCCGGACGCTCAGGTCGTCGTATTCGAGGTGGTGCAACCGGCCGCCGGTGGCGTCCAGCTGGCGGGCCAGTACGTCCGGGGTGAGCGCGTGGCGGGCGGCGAGGCGGGCGGCCACGATGCGCAGGGCGAGCGGGAGGCGGCCGGTGAGGGCGACGAGCGGGTGGTCGGCGTCCAGGGTGTCCCGGCCGGAGGCCGCTCTCAGCAGGGCCGCACTCTCCTCGTCGCTCAGCGGGGCGAGCGGGAAGCGGCGGGCGCCGTCGAGCGTCGTCAGCGGCGAGCGGCTGGTGATGATCACGGCGCAGCCGGGGCCGGCCGGCAGCAGCGGGCGCACCTGGGCGGCGTTCGCGGCGTCGTCGAGGAGCAGGAGGGTGCGGGTGGGGGCGAGTTTGCTGCGCAGCAACGCGGCGGCGGCGTCGGGGTGTTCGGGGATGTGGCGGGGCTCCGTGCCCAGGTCTCTCAGCAGCGCGGTGAGGGACTGGGCGGGGGTGAGGGGGGTCACGCCGGGGGTTGCGCCGTGGAGGTTGAGGTAGAGCTGGCCGTCAGGGAAGTGGGGGCGGACCTCGTGGGCGGTGTGCAGGGCGAGGGCGCTCTTGCCCACGCCTGCCATCCCGCTGATCACTACGTGGTTTCGGCGGGTGAGGAGGGTGTGCTGCAGGGTGGGTCGTTCTGCGGTTCTGCCGGTGAAGTTCGGTGGAGGTGGGGGGAGTTGGGCGAGTGCGGTGGTGGTTTGGGGGGTGGGCACCCGGTCTTCGGCCGGGTCTGGATTCCCACCCGCACCACCCGTACTGCTTTCGTCGTCGGGCGCCGCCGGCCCCTGTGGTGGGTTCTCGCCCTCGGCGGCCTCGGGTTCGACTTTCGGCGCGGGGGTCTCCCTCAGTACCTCCTCGTGCGCCCGTCTCACCGACTGACCCGGTTCCACGCCGAGTTCTTCCCTCAGCCGGGCGCGCAGGTCCCGGTGGACCGCGAGAGCCTCTGCCTGGCGGCCGGTGCGGTGGAGGGCGAGCATCAGCTGGCGGTGGTAGGACTCGCGCAGGGGGTGCTCGGCGGTCAGGGCGGACAACTCGGGGACGATGCCGTCCAACCGGGCGTCGCCCACGGCCAGTTCGGCGTCGTAGCGCCACTCCAGGAGGAGGAGGCGGGCCTCCTTCAGACGCTGGATGAAGGCGTGGCCGCCGAACTCCGGCGAGAGGCCGCTGAGCGGAACGCCCCGCCAGAGGGCCAGCGCGGACGTGCACTCCCGCACGACGCGCTCCCAGTTGCGGGCGGCGTGGGCGCCGCGTGCCGTGGCGAGATGGCGTTCGAAGACGTGGACGTCCAACTCGCCCTGCTCGACGCGCAGCAGATAGCCGGGCGGCACCGCGCGCAGCCGGTCCGGATCGTCGAGCAGCCTGCGCAGACGGGCCACGTGGTTGTGCAGCGAAGCCTGCGCGGACGCGGGCGGCGCCCCGGCCCACAGCGCGTCCTTGAGCGACTCGACGGAGACGACGCGGCCGGCTTCGAGGAGCAGGGCGGCGAGCAGCGTGCGGACCTTGGGGCTGCCGACGGTTCGCACGTCGGCGTCTCCCGCCCCCTCGTCGACGTCGTGGAGAACCGGCGGCCCCAGCAGTCCGAACCGCAGCTCGCACCGACCCACGCCGTCCACTGCCTTTCCGGGTTTCTGGCGGACATCCGCCCTTGTCACGGCGGTTTCGCGCCAATCGGCCGGGGGCCGGAAGGGAGAACCGTTGGCCACATGTTAGCGATCCGTTGGTGCGGCCTGATGTGATCACTTCATCGGATCTGGCCCGGGGGTGCGCGCGTACGACGCGCAACTCGGGGGAGTGACGCCGCCGTGGCCGGATCCGGGGACGTGGGAGGGTCCCGGTCGGCGGAGGTGAACGACCGGGACCCTCGTCCCCTCTCTTCTCTTTCTTGGTTCTTCTCTGCTCTTCTCTGCTCTTCCCTGTTCTTCTCCTGCGTCAGATCACCGGTGGCCGGCCCAGCCGTGACAGTCGCCACACCGTCCGCCACCGCATCGGCCGCCGCTCGCCGGCCGGCTCCCGCAGGCCCTCCACGAAACCGCCGAGCCAGGCACGCAGGCCCGCGCCCGAACGGGTCCGTAGGAGAGTGAGCAGCGTCCAGACGCCCAGGTGGACGGGGATGAGCGGGAGCGGGAGGCGGCGGCGGACCAGCCAGACCCGGTTCCGGGCGGTCACCCGGTGGTAGATGGCGTGCCGGGCCGGTGAGGTCTTCGGGTGCTGGAGCAGGAGTTCCGGTGCGTAGAGGATGCGCCAGCCGGCGTCGGCGGCGCGCCAGGCCAGGTCGGTCTCCTCGTGCGCGAAGAAGAACTGGGCGGGCCAGTCGCCGATCTCGTCGAGCATGGCCGACCTCAGGGCGTGGCCGCCGCCGAGGAACCCGGTGACGTAGCCGCCGCGCATGGGGTCGGCGGCGCCGAGCCTCGGCACGTGCCGCTGCTGGGTCTCGCCGTGCTCGTCCGCGATACGGAAGCCGACGATGCCGAGCTTCGGGTCGGCGGCGAACAGGTCGCGCACCCGGCGCAGCACGTCGGCGTCGACGAGCAGGCCGTCGTCGTCGAGCTCCACGACGACGTCGACGTCCCCGAACTCCCGCAGCTGGGCCAGCGCCTGGTTGCGTCCGCCCGGACAGCCGAGGTTCTCGTCGAGTTCGAGCAGGGTGACCTCGCCCGGCAGCGACAGCCGCTCGGCGAAGTCGGGCAGCGGGCAGCCGTTCCCGACGACCACGATCCGCGCGGGGGCGACGTCCTGCTTGGCCACGGACTCGAGCAGGGCGTCTACCTCGTCGGGCCGGTTTCCCATGGTCACCACCGCTACGGCGATCCTCGGCGTACGCAGGTCCCCCATGCCCTCACCCCATCCAGGCCGCCGTCAATTCCGGCCGCGATGCTAGCCGTTAACGGTAAGGACTTCCTGAGGACGCCGATTCGTGAACCAAATCGATCCCCTGTACGGCGCACGTTCCCGCCCGCCCCTACGCCTCGGCCCGCGCCCCGTGGCCCTGCGCCTGCTCGGCGATCCGCTGGAGCGCCTGTGGACGATCCCGATCCCTCGGCCCGCACAGGTCACCGGCCAACCCGGCGAGCAGCGCCTCACGCATCGCGGCAGTGGCTACCGCGAGCGTCGCCGGGTGGGGAAGGTACTCGTCGGTGTGGCAGGCCGGGCGCACCGGGCCGAGCCGCCCACCGGGTTCGCCGGACCCGACGAACCAGTACACGGCCGGGCAGTCGAAGGCCCGGACGAACACACTGCCAGCCGAAGGGTCATCGCGCACCCGTCGTGGAGGTCGCCCGCATGGGGGTCCCGGACCGCAGTGGGCGGGCCGACAGCATGGCCTCGGTCATGCGGTCGTGATCAGCCGGCTGCGGCGGGTCGACGGGGTCGAACGCCCGGCGCAGCACGGTCGCCATCATGCGGGAGGACGCCTTCGCCCGCTCCGGGTCGTCCGCGTGCCCCGCACGGGCGACGAATCCGCTGACGACGGCCTCGATGGACAGTTGGCCCTCCGGGGAGCAGACCGCTTCGATGAGCAGGCCGTGCGATGAGCAGGCCGTTGTCGCGCAGCAACTCGAGACACGGCATGCGCGCCAGGAGGGCGACGAGGGAGATCCCGAGGGCGTCCGCGTTCCCCTGTGCCGCCACGTGGGTGCCGAGCACCTGCCCGTCACGGGTGTTGTAGGCCCGCAGTACCGGATTCGCCATGACCAGGCGGTACAGCACGCCGCTCGTACCATGCAGCGTGGCGATCCTGCGGTCTCCGGGCACGAGAGCCATGAACTGGGCGTGCACGTGCTCGAATTCGCGCACCAGCACGTCGTCGGCTCCATGCGCCGCAACCCCTCGGCGCGCCACTCCAGGGCCCCAAAAACAAACGAACCGCAGGTCAGAGGAGCGACCTGCGGTTCATCTCGGAGCCGCCTTCGGGATTCGAACCCGAGACCTACGCATTACGAGTGCGTTGCTCTGGCCATCTGAGCTAAGGCGGCGCGCTTCCGCACCATGGTGCGATCAGCAACGTCGGTAAGTCTACACAGTTTCGAGGGGTGCTCCGTACCGGCCCCGGGCCGGGCTGCCGCGGGGCCGGGGGCACCCCTATGAGCAGCGCTTTCCCTGGGTGGGAGGGGTGCCGCGGAGCAGGTAGGTGTCGATCGCGGAGTCGATGCAGGTGCTGCCGCGGCCGTAGGCGGTGTGGCCGTCGCCGACGTAGGTCAGCAGCCGGGCCGAGGTGAGCTGGCGGGACAGGGACTGGGCCCAGCGGTACGGCGTCGCCGGATCACGGGTGGTGCCGACGACGACGATCGGCCGGGCACCCTTCGCCTCGATGCGGTGCGGCGCCCCCGTGGGCCTCACCGGCCAGTACGCGCAGTTCAGGGCGGCCCAGGCGAGGCCCTCGCCGAAGACCGGGGACGCCTTCTCGAACGCCGGGAGCGCCTTCTGCACCTCGCCGGGGCCGGCGAAGGCGCCCGGCAGGTCCAGACAGTTCACGGCGGCGTTGGCGAACATCAGGTTCGAGTAGCGGGCGCCGGCCTCGCGCTCGTAGTAGCTGTCGGAGAGGACGAGCAGTCCGGCGCCGTCGTGCTCCTTCATCGCCGTCGACAGCCCCTCGCGCAGCTGCCCCCACGAGCTCTCGTCGTACATCGCGGCGATCACGCCGGTCGTGGCGAGCGCCTCGCCGAGCTTGCGGCCGTCGGCGTCGCCGGCGGGGAGGGGGTGCGCGTCCAGCTTCCTGAAGAAGGCGCTGAGGTTCCTGCCGACCTGAGCGGGCGAGGTGCCCTTGCCGCCGAGGGGGCAGTCGGACTGCCGCACGCAGTCCTTCGCGAAGGACTGGAACGCCGTCTCGAACCCCGCCGTCTGGTCCAGGTTCATCCGGCGCGAGGTCAGGGTGGGGTCCATCGCGCCGTCCAGGACCATGCGCCCCACCCGGTCCGGGAAGAGCCCGGCGTACGTCGCGCCGAGGAACGTCCCGTACGACGCCCCCACGTACGACAGCTTCGAGTCGCCCAGCGCCGAGCGCAGGATGTCCATGTCGCGGGCCGCCTCGACGGTGGACACGTGCTGCAGCAGCTTCCCGGAGCGCTTCTCGCAGCCGTTCGCGAACTTCTTGTCCGCGGCGACGAGTTGGTCCGTCTCCCTGCGGTCGTCGGGGGTGTTGTCCGTCTGCGTGTACGCGTCCATCTGACGGCCGTCGAGGCATTCCACGGGCTCGCTGCGGGCGACGCCGCGCGGGTCCACGGCGACCATGTCGTAGCGGGCGCGGACGCTCGCCGGGTAGCCGATGCCGGCGTACTGCTGGAGGTACCCGATCGCCGAGCCGCCCGGTCCGCCCGGGTTCACGAGCAGTGAACCGAGCGGCCTTGTCTTGCCGGTGGCCCTCTTGCGGGCCACCGTGAGCCGCACGTCACCGGCGTCCGGCCGGGCGTAGTCCAGCGGCGCACGCATCGTGGCGCACTGGAAGCCCGGCACTCCGCAGCTGCGCCAGCTCAGCTTCTGTCCGTAGTACGGCGTCAGGGCGGACGGCGTCGACCGCGGCAGCGCGGCCAGCGCCGCCGGTGCCGCGTGGTCACCGGTAGCGGTGTCCGCGCTGCCGCCGGAGGTGCAGGCGGAGACGAGCAGCGCGGCGGCTGCGAGGAGGGCCGCGGCGGTGCGGGGCCGACAGGGACGGGAGCTGCGCCTGAGGTACATCTGGCGAGCGTAACTCTGCGCAGCCACATGATCGCTGTCCGCGCACACCGTGGCTCGTACGAAGGACAACGTCAACGCACCTTGCCCACCCGCGCCGTCGTCAGCCCGCTCTGAGCGCCATCGTCATCGCCTCCACCGCCAGCAGCGGCGCCACATTGCGGTCGAGGGCGTCGCGGCAGGCGGCGACCGCCTCGATACGGCGGAGGGTGGACTCCGGGGAGCTGCCGCGGGCGAAGCGCTCCAGGGTGTCCTCCGCGTCCGCGTTGGCGATGGCCACGCGGGAGCCGAGCTGGAGGGCGAGGACATCGCGGTAGAAGCCGGTGAGGTCGGTCAGGGCGACGTCCAGGCTGTCGCGCTGCGTGCGGGTCCTGCGGCGCTTCTGCTTGTCCTCCAGGTCCTTCATCACGCCCGCCGTGCCTCTCGGCAGCCGGCCGCCCTGGGCCGCGCCGAGCGCCGTCTTCAGCTCGTCGGCCTCCTTGCCGTCCCGCTCCTCGGCGAGCTGCTTGGCGTCCTCGGCGGCCGCGTCGACGAGTTCCTGGGCGGCCTTGAGCGCGCCGCCGATCTCCTCGACCCGCAGCGGCAGCTTCAGCACCGTGGCGCGGCGCTCGCGGGCGGCCGGGTCGGTCGCCAGCCGGCGGGCCCGGTCGACATGCCCCTGCGTGGCGCGGGCCGCCGCGGCGGCGACGGCCGGTTCGACACCTTCGCGCCGTACGAGCATGTCGGCCACGGCGTCCACCGACGGCGTCAGCAGATTGAGGTGGCGGCAGCGGGAGCGGATGGTGGGCAGGACGTCCTCGACGGAGGGCGCGCACAGCAGCCAGACCGTGCGCGGGGCGGGCTCCTCCACGGCCTTCAGGACGGCGTTGGCCGACTTCTCGTTCAGCCGCTCGGCATCCTCGACGAGGATGACCTGCCAGCGGCCGTTGGCAGGCGAGGTGTACGACTTGCGGACGGTGTCGCGCATGTCCTCGGCGAGGATCTGCGAACCGACGGCGGCCACGGTGGTGACGTCCGCGTGCGTACCGACGATCGCGGTGTGGCAGCCGTCGCAGAAGCCGCAGCCCGGGCTGCCGCCGAGCGCGCGGTCGGGGCTCACGCACTGGAGCGCGGCGGCGAACGCCCGCGCCGTCTGGACCCGCCCCGCACCCGGCGGCCCCGTGAACAGCCAGGCGTGGGTCATCTTCGGCGCCTCGGGCGGCGCCGTGCCGTCGGTGGCCGCGGTGACCAGCGCGTCGGCGTCCCGGGCAGCGGCGTCGAGCTGCCCGGCCACCTTCTCCTGGCCGACGAGGTCGTCCCAGACGGTCATGAGGTCACCCCGCCCCTTCGTCTCCTGTCACCTTGCGAGATCCATTGTGCGGGGCGGCACTGACAACGGGCGCACCCAGCGGTGCGGGACCGCTTCTCGGCCCCTTCTCGCCCATCTCAGCCCCGGCGCCCCCGGCCGCGCCTGCCCCGGCCCTGGTCCTCGTCCGGCTCGTCGTCCCGCGGGCCGAGCAGTTCGTCCGCCAGCGTCGGCAGATCGTCCAGCGGGGTCTCCTCGGCCCAGTCCGGACGGGCCCGGCGCCGCGGCTCCTCGGCACCGACCTGCGGCATCTCACGCGTACGGTCGTCGGCCCCGTCCGGCCGCGCGGGGGCCTGCTCGTCCCGGAAGTACCCCGGCGGCACCCGGTGCGCGGGGTCGTCGTCCCGCACCGGCGGCAGCACGGCCGTCTCCTCCTCGGGCCCGGGAGCCACGGGCGGCAGCACGGCCGTCTCGTCGGCGGCACCGGGCGCGACGGGCGGCAGCACCGCCGTCTCCTCCGCGGCGGTCTCGGGGGCCGGCGGCTTCGGCAGCTTCGCCGTGACCTCGGACTCGGACTCGGCGGCCGGGCGCCTGCCGCCCTTCGCGCCGTCCCGCTCGCCCCCGCGCACCGGCCGCAGCACGGCCGTCTCCTCGACGGGCCCGCCCGACGCGTTCGTCGGCGTCACCACCGGCGTCGGCACCGTCGTCGCCTCCGGCGGAACCGCGGGCGCCTCGGGCTGGCGGGGTCCGGCCTCCGCGGCGGCCGCGGCCTGCTCGGCGAGCCGCCGGGCCTCCTCGGCCCGCAGCAGCGCCTCCTCGGCCTTGCGCTGCTTCTCCAGGCGCCGCGTCTCGGCCTCGGCGTGCAGCCGGGCCTCCTCCTCGGCCTGCTTGCGGCGCCGGGCCTCCTCGGCCTTGCGGAGGGCCTCCTGCTCGGCGCGGGCCTTCTCCTCCGCGAGGAGCCGTGCCTGCTCCTCCTCGGCACGCTTGCGCGCCTCCTCGGCCCGCAGCCGCGCCTCCTCCGCCTGCCGCTCGGCCTCGCGGCGCTGCGCCTCCTCCAGCTCGCGCCGCTTGCGCTCCTCCTCCTCGGCGCGCAGCCGCTCGAGCTGCTCCTTGCGCTCGCGCTCGAGCCGCTCCTCCTCGGCCTTGCGCGCGGCCTCTTCCTCGGCCTTCCTGCGCGCCTCCTCCTCTGCCTTCTTGCGCGCCTCCTCCTGCGCCTTCACCTCGGCCTCGGACAGCGGCAGCATCAGGTCGAGCCGGTGGCGTACGACGGTGGTGACGGCCTCGGGCTCCTGGCCCGCGTCCACCACCAGATACCGACCGGGGTCGGCCGCGGCCAGCGTCAGGAAGCCGGACCGCACGCGCGCGTGGAACTCGGCCGGCTCCGACTCCAGCCGGTCCGGCGCCTCCGTGAACCGCTCGCGCGCGATCTCCGGCGACACGTCGAGGAGCACGGTCAGATGCGGTACGAGGCCGTTGGTCGCCCAGCGGTTGATGCGGGCGATCTCGGTCGGGGACAGGTCGCGGCCCGCTCCCTGGTAGGCCACCGAGGAGTCGATGTAGCGGTCGGTGATCACGATCGCGCCGCGCTCCAGGGCGGGCCGGACCACGGTGTCCACGTGCTCGGCGCGGTCCGCGGCGTACAGCAGCGCCTCCGCGCGGTGCGAGAGCCCCGCGCTCGACACGTCCAGCAGGATCGAGCGCAGCCGCTTGCCGACCGGGGTCGCACCCGGCTCGCGGGTCAGGACGACCTCGTGGCCCTTGCCCCTTATCCACTCGGCGAGCGCCTCGGCCTGGGTGGACTTGCCCGCTCCGTCGCCGCCCTCCAGGGCGATGAAGAAGCCGTTGGTGGCGGGCACCGTCAGCGGGTCGTCGCCGCCGAGCAGCGCGTCCCGCAGGTCGTGCCGCAGCGGCACGCCCGAGCGGTCGTCGACCTTGGCCAGGACCAGCGCGGCCACCGGCAGCAGCAGCGCGCCGACGAGCATCAGCGTGAACGCGGCGCCGCCGTGCGCGAACACGAACTTGCCGTTCTCCAGGCGGTGCGGGCCGATCGCCGCCGCCACCACGGGCGCGATCACCGCGCCGAGCGCCACGCACACGCGGACGACCGCGTGCAGGTGCTCGGTCGTACGGGTGCGCCGGAAGTCCTCGGCCTCCTGGTCGAGGAGCGTGTGCCCGGTGTTGGCGGCAACGCCCGCGCCGATGCCGGCGAGCGCGACGATCAGCAGCACGGTGGTGACGTCCGGGACCAGCCCGGCGGCCAGCAGCGCGACCCCGGTGAAGGCGATCGCGAGCGCGAGCAGCCGCCGCCGCGACAGGGCGGGCAGCAGGGAGGGCGCCGTACGGATGCCGACGGCGACACCGCCGGTCAGCGCGAACACCAGCAGGCCGTACAGCACCGGACCGCCGCCCAGGTCCTTGGCGTGCAGCACGCAGACCGCGACGGCCGCGGAGATCGCGCCCGCGACGGCGGCGCAGGCGAGCACCAGCAGCGGGATGGCGCCCGTACGGCCCTTGTCGGCGCCCGTGCCCGTCTTCGGGCGGCGCAGGCCCTCCAGCGGGGAGCGCGCGCGGGGCGTGCGCGTGTCGGGCAGCTCCAGGTAGGTCAGCACGGACAGCGACGCGGCGAACAGGCCGGCCGCGACGTACGAGGCGAGTGCCGCCTGGTGCTGCTCGAACCAGTCGATCCCGGTGCCCAGCAGGTTGTTGAGCAGGCCCGCGACGACCAGTGCGGCGGCCGCGGCGGGGATCGCCACGAAACTCGTGCGCAGCGACAGGCGGCGCAGGGCGTCCATGTGGTCCGGCAGCGGCCGCACCGTCGCGCCCTCCGGGGGCGGGGCGGGCAGCAGCGCGGGCGCCGCGCTCTCGCGGCAGACCGTCCAGAAGCGCTCGGCGACTCCGGTCACGAAGGTGCTGACCAGCAGGAGGGCCAGCGCGTTCTCAGGGGTCCAGTCGATCCACAGCGGGGCGACGATGAGCACCGCGGCGCGCAGGCCGTCGGCGCCGACCATGGTCCAGCGCCGGTCGAGCGGGCCCTCCTGGGAGGTCAGTGAGGTCAGCGGTCCGAGGAGCACGGCCCCGAACAGCAGCGTCGCCAGGATGCGTGCTCCGAAAACGGTCGCCACTGCGAACGCGACGCCGCGATAACCGCCGCCGAACGAGCCCTGGCTGATCGCCGCCTGGAGGGCGAGGAGCACCAGCACGAGGAGGGCGAGGGTGTCCCCGATGCCGCCCACGAGCTGCGCGCTCCACAGCCTCCGCAACTGCGGTCGCCGCAGCAGGGAGCGGACGGCGCGCTCGCGGGAGTCCGCGGCAAGGGCGTCGTCGGGGGCCGGGTGGTGGGCCGTTGGCTGCTCGGCTCGCGTCATGCGTTCAGCCTATCGGGACCGGCTGACAGCCCGCGGGGCGCGCCCGGACGTGCGCACGCCCCGACACCAAAGCGATATCGGGGCGTGCGTTTTGCGAAGTCTCCGTGGAGGAAGGTGTATCCGCTCAGTCGTCCGACGCCGTCTTCGAAGCCGCCGTCTTCTTGGTGGCGGTCTTCTTCGCGGCCGTGGTCGTCTTCTTCGCGGCGGTCTTCTTGGCGGCCGTCGCCTTCTTGGCCGGGGCCTTCTTCGCGGCCGCCTTCTTCGCGGTCTTCTTGGCGGGGCCCTTCGCCCGCTTCTCCGCGAGGAGTTCGTAGCCGCGCTCCGGGGTGATCGTCTCGACGCTGTCGCCGGAGCGCAGGGTCGCGTTGGTCTCCCCGTCGGTCACGTACGGCCCGAACCGGCCGTCCTTGACCACCACCGGCTTCTCGCTGACCGGGTCGGTGCCCAGCTCCTTCAGCGGCGGCTTGGCGGCGGCCCGGCCGCGCTGCTTGGGCTGCGCGTAGATCTGCAGCGCCTCTTCGAGGGTGATCGTGAAGAGCTGCTCCTCGGAGGTGAGCGAGCGGGAGTCCGTGCCCTTCTTCAGGTACGGCCCGTAGCGGCCGTTCTGAGCGGTGATCTCCTGGCCCTCGGCATCGGCGCCGACGACGCGCGGCAGCGACATCAGCTTGAGCGCGTCCTCGAGCGTCACCGTGTCGAGCGACATCGACTTGAACAGCGAGGCCGTACGCGGCTTGACGGCGTTCTTGCCGGTCTTCGGGGTGCCCTCGGGGAGCACCTCGGTGACGTACGGCCCGTAACGGCCGTCCTTGGCGACGATCTGATGGCCCGTCTGCGGGTCGTTGCCCAGCTCGAAGTCGCCGCTCGGCTTGGCGAGCAGTTCCTCGGAGAGCTCCACGGACAGCTCGTCCGGGGCGAGGTCCTCGGGGATGTCCGCCCGCTGGTGGTTCTCGGAGTCCTTCTCGCCGCGCTCGATGTAGGGGCCGTAGCGCCCGACCCTCAGCACGATGTCGTTGCCCACCGGGAACGTCGAGACCTCGCGGGCGTCGATCGCGCCCAGGTCGGTCACCAGCTCCTTGAGGCCGCCGAGGTGGTCCCCGTCGCCGTTGCCCGCCTCGGCCGCGGTGCCGTTGTGACCGGGCACCGTCTCGCCGAAGTAGAAGCGCTTCAGCCACGGCACGGCCTGCGCCTCGCCGCGGGCGATGCGGTCGAGGTCGTCCTCCATCTTGGCGGTGAAGTCGTAGTCGACGAGCCGCCCGAAGTGCTTCTCCAGGAGGTTGACCACGGCGAAGGACAGGAAGGACGGGACGAGCGCCGTGCCCTTCTTGAAGACGTAGCCGCGGTCGAGGATCGTGCCGATGATCGACGCGTACGTCGACGGACGGCCGATCTCGCGCTCCTCGAGCTCCTTGACCAGGCTGGCCTCGGTGTAGCGGGCCGGCGGCTTGGTCGCGTGGCCGTCGACGGTGAGCTCCTCGGCCGTGAGGGCGTCGCCCTCGGAGACCTGTGGCAGCCTGCGCTCGCGGTCGTCCAGCTCGGCGTTCGGGTCGTCGGCGCCCTCGACGTAGGCCTTCAGGAATCCGTGGAAGGTGATCGTCTTGCCGGACGCGCTGAACTCGACGTCCCGGCCGTCGGCCGCGGCGCCGCCGATCTTCACCGTGACCGAGTTCCCGGTCGCGTCCTTCATCTGGGAGGCGACCGTGCGCTTCCAGATCAGCTCGTACAGCTTGAACTGGTCGCCGGTCAGGCCGGTCTCGGCCGGCGTGCGGAAACGATCACCCGAGGGGCGGATCGCCTCGTGCGCCTCCTGCGCGTTCTTGACCTTCCCGGCGTACGTCCGCGGCTGAGCCGGCAGGTAGTCGGCCCCGTAGAGCTGGGTGACCTGGGCGCGGGCGGCGTTCACGGCGGTGTCGCTCAGCGTCGTGGAGTCCGTACGCATGTACGTGATGTAGCCGTTCTCGTACAGCTTCTGCGCGACCTGCATGGTGGCCTTCGCACCGAAGCCGAGCTTGCGGCTCGCCTCCTGCTGCAGCGTCGTCGTACGGAACGGGGCGTACGGCGAGCGGCGGTACGGCTTCGACTCGACGGACCGCACCGAGAACCGGGTGTTCTCCAGGGCGGCGGCGAGCGCGCGGGCGTTCGCCTCGTCGAGGTGAAGCGTGTTCGCGCTCTTCAGCTGACCCAGGGAGTCGAAGTCGCGGCCCTGTGCCACGCGCCGGCCGTCGACGGTCTGCAGACGGGCGACCAGCGACGACGGGTCGGAGGGGTCTCCGGCGCGGCCGGTCGCGAAGGTGCCCGTCAGGTCCCAGTACTCGGCCGAGCGGAAGGCGATGCGCTCGCGTTCCCGCTCCACCACGAGCCGGGTGGCGACGGACTGGACACGGCCGGCCGACAGGCGCGGCATGACCTTCTTCCACAGGACCGGCGAGACCTCGTAGCCGTAGAGGCGGTCGAGGATGCGGCGGGTCTCCTGGGCGTCGACCAGCAGCTGGTTGAGCTGGCGCGGGTTGGCCACGGCGGCCTGGATCGCGGACTTGGTGATCTCGTGGAACACCATGCGCTTGACCGGGACCTTGGGCTTGAGCACCTCCTGGAGGTGCCAGGCGATGGCCTCGCCCTCGCGGTCCTCATCGGTGGCGAGGTAGAGCTCGTCGGAGTCCTTCAGCAGATCCTTGAGCTTCTTGACCTGGGCACGCTTGTCGGCGTTGACCACATAGATGGGCTGGAAGTCGTGTTCGACGTCCACGCCGAGGCGGCGGACCTCGCCGGTGTACTTCTCGGGCACCTCCGCGGCGCCGTTGGGAAGGTCACGGATGTGCCCGACGCTGGCCTCGACGATGTAGCCGGGGCCGAGATAGCCCTTGATCGTCTTCGCCTTGGCAGGCGACTCGACGATGACGAGTCGGCGGCCGCCGTGTGCGGTCTCGCTGGTCGGGGACAACTTCGCTCTTCTCTCCGGTCGACGCTGGGGCGTCCCCGGGAGTGTGCGTCCCGGGGACGGGTCGTGGTGACGCTGCGGAGTGTGACGGTACAGCCCGCCCCCGTGTCAAACGGGAAAAGCCCGCAACGGCCACTCGAACGGTAACCCGACTTCCGCCATTCCTGCCGCCCGGAGTACCCACCGGCCTTTTCGAGCCGGTCCGGAGGATCACCTCTCAATTATCGGAGCCGCAGCTCCGGGGCGGCTTTCAGACCCGCGTGAAGCACCAGACTCCGAGAACGAGCGCGATCACCGAGGCGACACTCGCGAGAGTCGCCGATGCGACAGGGCTCACACCGTGCGCAACGGGTTCGCCGTGCCGCACCCGGGCCACGGTCCACACCACAAGCGCCCCTCCGAACAGGGCGAACACCACCCCGGCGAAGATCGCCGGCCCGCTCTCCATGGCTCCCCGTGCCCCTTTTCTCCCGTTCGCGCGTGCCCGGTCCCGCGAGACTGGCACGCGCGGGCGGCGCACAGGCGAACCCGGGGTGAACGGGGAGCCGACAGGCCCGTGCGGTCACCCCACGGCCGCGGCCCCGGCCCGTCCGCGGAGCCGGTCCGGGCTCGGGCTCAGACCGCGCCGGGCGCGGGTATCTTTCCGGTCGTCCTCGAGTTGTCGGCCTGGCCCACCGTGCACACCGCCTTGGTGAAGCCGCGGTCCCAGTCGTTCTGATCGGCCACCCAGCCGTAGACGACGCGTTCGGAACCGGGCGCCCAGGTCGACTCGAATTTGTTGCTGCAGAGCTTGTTCGCGTTGTCGACGCCGTTCTTGTAGCTCATTCCGCCGGGGGCCGGAACGGACCCGATGACCTGCTCGGTGTGGGGTTTCGAGCAGTCGGTGAGCGGCGCCTTGTAACCGTCCTGGACTTCCTTGTAGTCCCAGCAGTCACCGACGCTCATCTGACCGACCCACAAATTCGAGCCCTCGTCCCGGAATCGGCCCACCTCACCGCCTATCGCGGCATGCCTGCCGAGTACGAGACATGGCGTACCGCTGTCGGCCGCGGCGAACCCCTCCTTGGTCGGCAGGACGGCGTAGCCCTCCGCGTCCGGCAGCTCGTCGACGACCTCCTTGCTCTGGCTCGCGCAGCGCTTCGCGCCCTGCGCGCGGGCCTGGCCGTAGTCGTCGGCCGTGTCGACCGCCACGACCTGGCCGTCCGGCCAGTCGCCGGCGCAGTCGACGACGCCGAGGTTGGGCACCGAGTCGAACGGCTTCCCCGACCAGACCGCCTTCACGCAGTCCCCGGTCTCCAGCGGCTTGCTGAGCCCGACCACGGCGCCGTACGGCAGCACGGGCCCGGTCGGCGGCGGGGGCTTCGTCGTCGTGCTCGCCGAGGGCTTCTTCTTGGCCACCGCGCTGTTCTTCCCGCCTCCGTCGTGGCCGCCGGCCAGGGCGACCAGGCCCCAGGTGCCACCGGCGACGACGAGGACGGCGCCGACGACCAGCGCGACGATCGCCGGCGTCCTTTTTCTACGGGACTCCGGTCCACGCGGCGCCGGCACCGGACCGCCCGTGCCGGGCGCGGTCGGGGCGCTCGCGTTCCAGTAGCCGCCCGGGGTGCCGCCCGCGTACGGCGACGGGGGCTGCGCGTAGGGCGGGGCGGGGCTCTGCGCGTACGGGTTGGCCGGATCGGCGGGGTGCTGCGGGCCGGGCTGCCGCCACGCGGTGTAGGGCGGCGCACCGGGCGCGCCCGCGGGGGTGGCCGGACCGGCGGCGCGGGCTCCCGGGGTGTCGGGGGTGCCGGGCGGGGTGTGCGGTGTCTGCGGGGTGTGGGGCGTGTGGGGCGCCGGTGGCACACCGGGCGTCTGCGGAGTCCCCGGGCCTCCCGGCTGCCCGCCACGGCCCTCGGCGGACGCCGCCGCGCCGAATCCCCCGGGCGGGGGCCCGAACCCGGCCGGCGGGAAACCGTAGCCCTGCGGCGCGGCCGACGCGTCCGCTCCCGGTGCCGGTCCGAGGCCGCCTGGCGCCGCGGCCCAGCCCGGCACGGCGGTCCCCGATCCCGCGCCCGCCGCCTGCTGCACGACCCGCTGCAGGCCGCGCGCGACCGCCTCCGGCGAGGACCGGCGCACGGGATCCTTGACCAGTAACCCCTGGAGCACCGGCGCCAGTTCACCCGCGCGGGCGGGCGGGGTGGGCTCCTCGCCGAGCAGGGCCGTCAGGGTGGCGTAGTCGCCGTGCCGGTCGAAGGGGCCCCGGCCCTCGACGGCGGCGTAGAGCGTGGCGCCCAGCGAGAACAGGTCGGCGGCCGGGGTGGGCGGCTCGCCCCGTGCCCGCTCGGGGGCGAGATAGCCGGGTGTGCCGAGGATGCCGGCCGTGGCGGTGAGCCGGGGTTCGCGGGACTCGGGCTGCAGGGCGATGCCGTAGTCGGTGAGCAGCACGCGTGCGTACGGGTCGCCCGAAGCGTCGGACGCCAGAAGGATGTTGGCCGGTTTCACATCCCTGTGGAGGATGCCGATGCGGTGTCCCGCGGTGAGCGCGTCGAGGACGGCGAGCCCGATGCGGGCCACCTGGGCGGGCGGCAGCGGGCCGGAACGCCGTACGACCGCCTGGAGGTCGACCGCGTCCGGCACGTACTCCATGACGATCCAGGGCAGGCCCTCGTGCACCACGACGTCGTGGACCGTCGCCACGTGCGGGTGCCCGCGCAGACGGGCCGCGTGCCGGGCCTCGCTGCGGGCGCGGGCGATGCGCTGGGCGGGCTCGCCCGCGTCCACCGGCGTGTCCGGAAGGGCGATCTCCTTCAGCGCGACTTCGCAGGCCAGCTCGTCGTCGTAGGCGAGCCAGACGCGGCCCATGCCACCCGCGCCCAGCGTGCGCAGCAGCCGGTACCGGCCGTGGATCACCCTGCCTTCGCCCTGTTCCGGAGTGTCCCCCGTCATCGTGCCTCCCCCGAGACAGCGCGCCTCCCCCGAGGACGCGTGGAGCCTGTCTCTCGAAGGTAGCTTCGCACCCACCACTGACAGGAGGCTTTTTCGGGATCAATCCCGTCAGAGCGGACACATGGGCATCAAGGGGTCCCAGGGGCGCGGGCCTGCCTCAGCCGTGGCTCGCGGCTCACGCCGGCTCGATGAACCCCTGCTCCACCAGCAGCCTGATCTGCGCCGGCGTGCGGTCGCGCAGCAACACCGGGTCCTCGCCGACCAGTTGGGCGATCGCGTCCAGGATGCGGCCCGCGCTGAGCGTGCCGTCGCAGACGCCGGCGAAGCCCGCGCCGACCGTGTCCACCTTGGTGGCCCGGCGCATGCCGCGGTTCTGCCGCAGCACCACGTGCTCCGGGTCCTCGGCGCCGGGCAGCCCGACCTGCTCCTGGACGACCTCGGCGACGAGCCTGAAGTGCCCCTCCAGCAGGGAGGCGTCGTCGTGCGCCCGCAGATAGACCAGGCGGTCGAAGTGCGCCCGCACGGTCTCGCCCAGCGGCTGCTCGACCGGGTGCGGCCACTCCTCCACGGTGACCGAGGGCACGGCCGCGCCGGTGCGCCTCAGGGTGATCCAGCCGAACCCGACGGCCCGCACCTTGCGTGCCTCGAACTCGTCCAGCCATGCGTCGTAGCGCGCCTGGTACTCGGCCGGGTCGCCCCGGTGGTCGCCGGCGTCCCTGAGCCACAGCTCGGCGTACTGCGTGACGTCCTGCACCTCGCGCTGCACGATCCAGGCGTCGCACCCGCGCGGCACCCACGACCGGAGCCGGTCCTGCCAGTCCTCCCCCTCGACGTGCTGCCAGTTGGCGAGGAACTGCGCGAACCCGCCCTCGTTCAGCCGCTCCCCCGCCCCCTGAACGATCGAGCGGCACAGATCGTCCCCGCCCATCCCGCCGTCGCGGTAGGTCAGCCGTGCGCCCGGCGAGATCACGAAGGGAGGGTTGGAGACGATCAGGTCGTACTTCTCGTCGTCGCGCAGCGGCTCGAAGAGCGAGCCCTCGCGCAGGTCGGCCGCGGGGGCACCGGAGAGGGCCAGGGTGAGGGCGGTGATGTGCAGCGCGCGCGGGTTGAGGTCGGTCGCCGTCACGCGCGTGGCGTGCCGCGCGGCGTGCAGCGCCTGGATGCCGGAGCCGGTGCCGACGTCGAGGGCGGCGGAGACGGGCCTGCGGACGGTGATGCCCGCCAGGGTCGTGGACGCCCCGCCGACGCCGAGCACGACGCCCTCCTCGCGACTGCCGATGCCGCCGGCGCCGCCGACGGCGCACCCGAGGTCGGAGACGATGAACCAGTCCTCGCCGTCGGGCCCGCCGTAGGGCCGTACGTCCACGGTCGCCGCGACCTCGTCCGCGCCGGCGGCCACCAGCCATCCGCTCTCCAGGCAGTCCGCGACGGGCAGAACGGCCTCCACGCGCGCGTGCGGCACCGGCTGCTGGAGCAGGAAGAGCCGGACGAGGACCTCCAGCGGGGTGTCCCCGCGGGTCGCCCGGAGCGCGGGCACGGTCTCGCTGCGCGCCAGCGCCGCATACGCGGGGGCGCCGAGCAGCTCGAGCAGCCCGTCGGCGGTGAAGGACGCCGCGAGCAGGGCGTCCCGCAGCGGGGCGGTGACGTCGGGACGGCCGGGGACGGGAACGGCGGGCAGCGAGGGCAGGCCTGAGGTACTCACGCCCCCATTGTGGCGGGGACGGGCGGCCGCCTGCAGCTCCTGTCCTGGGTCAGCCCGCCGTCGCCGGAGCGGAGGTGGAGGCGGTCTTGCAGCTCTCCTGCTTGGCCATCGCCTTGCCGACGTCGCCCTCCTCGAGGGTCTTCAGCGCGTCGTTCCCGCTCTTGCTGAGCTTGTCCAGCGAGGTCGCGATGTCCTTGAGGCCGTCGGCGAACTTCGCCTGGTCCTTGGTGTCGAGCTTGTCGACCTGCGTCTTCAGCGAGGCGTACGACGCGGAGATCTGGTCGAGCTCCTTGACCGCGTCCTTCTGCTTCTTCTCGCCGTTGTCGGTGTCCGGCGCGCCGGCCTTCTGCACGGCGGCGCCGATCGCCTTGTAGGCGTCGGACATGTCCTGGAAGGCCTGGGCGTCGGTCTTCCGGACCTGGTCCGGCGTGCTGTTGTCCGAGGTCTCCTTCTGGATCGCGGCGTTGGCGGCCTCGATCTTCTTGGCCTGCGGCTGCACCGCGTCGCAGACCTGTTTGGCCCAGGCGTCCAGCTTGTCGTTGCCCTTGTCGCTGCTGCATCCCGACAGCGCCAGTACCAGTACCGCACCGCCGGACAGTGCGGCCGCGAGCTTCTTGTTCACCGGATCGGTCCCTTCCATGGCTCTCGGCCCCGGAACATACACGGCACCCACGCGACAACCGCACGCCGAACGTCCGATCCATTCACTTTTATCGCTTTTTGCACCAGGCGAGAGAAGGCTCACGGTGAGGGTGTGAACACACGAGACGGGCGGGCGACGCGTCAATACGCGCCTCCCGCCCGCCCCTTGAGCCGGGCCTCGTAGGACCGCCTACGAAACCACCGCGGGATCCGCCGAGTTGGCCACCCGTTCGGCGCCGGGTTCGTCGCCCACGGCGATACCGCGCCGCTTGGAGACGTAGACCGCGCCGACGATGACGAGCAGGGCGAGGATCGCGATCGTGATCCGGATGCCGATGTTCTTGTCGTCGCCGTAGCTGAACTTGATCACCGCGGGCGCGATGAGCAGCGACACCAGGTTCATCACCTTGAGCAGCGGGTTGATCGCGGGACCGGCGGTGTCCTTGAAGGGGTCGCCGACCGTGTCGCCGATCACCGTGGCGGCGTGGGCCTCACTGCCCTTGCCCCCGTGGTGGCCGTCCTCCACGAGCTTCTTGGCGTTGTCCCAGGCGCCACCGGAGTTGGCGAGGAACACCGCCATCAGCGTGCCGGTGCCGATCGCGCCGGCCAGGTAGGCCCCGAGCGCGCCGACACCGAGCGTGAACCCGATGGCGATGGGCGCCATGACCGCCAGCAGACCCGGCGTCGTGAGCTCCCGCAGGGCGTCCTTGGTGCAGATGTCGACGACCTTGCCGTACTCCGGCGTCTCCGTGAAGTCCATGATCCCGGGCTTCTCACGGAACTGCCGGCGCACCTCGTACACCACGGACCCGGCCGACCGCGACACCGCGTTGATCGCCAGCCCCGAGAAGAGGAAGACGACCGCCGCGCCGGCGATCAGGCCGACCAGGTTGTTCGGCTGCGAGATGTCCATCATCAGGCTCATCGGCGCACCCGCTCCGGAGAGCTTCTCGCCGACGTCCTGCGCGCCGGTCGTGATCGCGTCACGGTACGACCCGAAGAGCGCCGACGCCGCCAGGACGGCGGTGGCGATGGCGATGCCCTTGGTGATGGCCTTGGTGGTGTTGCCGACCGCGTCCAGGTTGGTGAGCACCTGCGCGCCCGCCCCCTCGACGTCGCCGGACATCTCGGCGATGCCCTGCGCGTTGTCGGAGACCGGTCCGAAGGTGTCCATCGCCACGATCACGCCGACCGTGGTGAGCAGGCCGGTACCGGCCAGCGCCACCGCGAACAGCGCGAGCATGATCGACGTGCCGCCGAGCAGGAACGCCCCGTAGACGCCGAGGCCGATCAGCAGGGCGGTGTAGACGGCCGATTCCAGACCCACCGAGATACCGGCGAGGACGACGGTGGCCGGGCCGGTCAGCGAGGTCTTGCCGATGTCCATGACGGGACGGCGGTTGGTCTCGGTGAAGTAGCCGGTCAGCTGCTGGATGACGGCGGCCAGCACGATGCCGATCGCCACCGCGACGAGCGCGAGGATGCGCGGGTCGCCGTCCTTGGCCTGGATCGTGGCGTCGGTGACGCCGTCGAGGTCCGAGTACTTCGCCGGCAGATAGGCGTAGACCGCCGCGGCCACCAGCACGAGCGAGAACGCCGCGGAGATGAAGAAGCCGCGGTTGATCGCGGACATGCCGCTGCGGTCCGAGCGGCGCGGCGCCACGGCGAAGATGCCGATCATCGCCGTGAGCACGCCGATCGCGGGCACGAGCAGGGGGAACGCGAGTCCCGAGTCGCCGAAGGCCACCTTGCCGAGGATCAGCGCGGCGACCAGGGTCACGGCGTACGACTCGAAGAGGTCGGCCGCCATGCCCGCGCAGTCGCCGACGTTGTCGCCCACGTTGTCGGCGATGGTCGCGGCATTACGCGGATCGTCCTCCGGAATGCCCTGCTCGACCTTGCCGACCAGGTCGGCGCCGACGTCGGCGGCCTTGGTGAAGATGCCGCCGCCGACACGCATGAACATGGCGATCAGGGCGGCCCCGAGGCCGAAGCCTTCCAGCACCTTCGGTGCGTCGGCCGCGTACACCAGCACCACGCAGGAGGCGCCCAGCAGACCGAGCCCCACTGTGAACATGCCGACGACGCCGCCCGTGCGGAAAGCGATCTTCATGGCTTTGTGCGAGACGGCGGTGAGATCCTTTTCCGGCTCACCTTCCGCGGGAGTCGCTTCCCGGGCCGCCGCGGCGACGCGGACATTACTGCGCACGGCGAGCCACATGCCGATATAGCCGGTGGCCGCCGAGAACGCCGCGCCGATCAGAAAGAAGATCGATCGCCCGGCGCGCTGATTCCAGTCGTCCGCGGGCAACAGCATGAGCAGGAAGAACACGATGACGGCGAATACGCCGAGCGTGCGCAGCTGCCGGGCCAGATAGGCGTTCGCGCCTTCCTGGACCGCCGCCGCGATCTTCTTCATGCTGTCGGTGCCCTCGCCCGCCGCGAGCACCTGGCGTACCAGGACGCCGGCGACCGCGAGAGCGGCCAGCGCGACGACACCGATGATCATCACGATGATCCGGTTGTCGTCCGTCAGTACGGCGGCCGCGAGGTTAGTGGGGTGATCCAACTGATGAGGGGTAGAAAGCCCCGCCATTCGTCCTCCTTGACGCTTGGGCTGAGCTCAAGATGTGGACGGATTGTAGGTACCGCAACCTGATCAAAACAGTCCGCGGTAAACGGAATTAGCCTTCACATGCTCTTCAGCAAATGATCGACATCAGGCCACAGAACCCGAAAGAGGTAATGCCTCAAAGGCATTGACGGCTGGATTGATGCTTGATCAAATGATCGGCTGATTGATCGTGAATTCCTTCACGAATTCGCGGGAACACCGGAAAAACAGAAAGGGCCCTGCTCAGCAGGGCCCTGCGACGTCCTACGAGGGTGCGGTCAGGGGAGCACCGCGACGGGCGGCGTGGTCGGCCAGGTCATCCGGATCTGCCCGCCGTGCTCGCCGGCGGTGACCTCGACGTCGTCAACGAGACCGCTGATGACCGCGAGGCCCATCTCGTCCTCCTCGCTGTCCACGTCGTCCCCGGGGGAGCCGGGCGCCCGGTCTCCGGGAGCCGTACGCGGCGCCTCGTCACCGACCTCGATGGAGAACTGCTTCTCCTCCTCGACCAGCTGGACCTTCACCGGCGCCGTGATCCCGGCACTCTGGTGCAGTCCGACGGCACGGGTGCAGGCCTCGCCGACGGCGAGCCTGACCTCGTCGAGGACGGCCTCGTCCACTCCGGCCCTGCGCGCCACCGCTGCCGCCACCAGCCGGGCGGTCCTGACGTGCTCGGGCAGCGCGCTGAAGCGGAGTTCAACGGTGGCCATGCATCCCCCTCAGAACTACGGGCGTGCTGTCGGGGGGACCGGGCCGCCGAAAGCCCGGACCCCCCATGAAGCTGCTTCCGTCCCGTGGAGCGGTCCTTTCCCGCTCCACGGGGCGGTGGTGGTCAGTCGGTCGCCGCCACCGCTTCCTCGACCGAGGTGTGAATCGGGAACACCTTGGTGAGGCCGGTGATGCGGAAGATCTTCAAAATGCGCTCCTGGTTGCAGACCAGGCGCAGCGAGCCCTCATGGGCACGCACCCGCTTCAGTCCGCCGACCAGCACGCCGAGCCCGGTGGAGTCGAGGAAGTCCACGCCCTCCATGTCGACGACGAGGTGGAAACTCCCGTCGTTCACCAGCTCGACCAGCTGCTCGCGCAGCTTGGGCGCGGTATATACGTCGATTTCGCCACCGACCTCGACGACCGTACGATCGCCGACGGTACGGGTCGACAGGGACAGGTCCACGGATCCTCCAGCACCTTGCTATCGAGCGGTCGCTCCTTGGGACATCTCGGCTTCAGCCCCCGGAACGGTTCGCCAGCCGCGATGGCATTCAATCACTTAACGGCAGGCGTGCACGACGCCTTGGTCCCATTGTCCGTCACGCCGGTGACACACTCGGTGCCGATGGCCAAGAATCACCGATCCGATCGAACCCCGACGGGGCCCGAATCCCGGCCTGAACCGGGGACGGTCCTGGGCCGGCTCGCCTCCGGGCCGAGCCGGGCTTCGCGCATCACTCATACGGAGCACTTGCCCCCGCGCGAGGGCCGCCATGCCGTCTGGCCTGACCGGATTCGTTCGGAGGTCATCGCCGCGGTGCAGGCGTGCGGCATCGAACACCCCTGGGCCCACCAGGCACGCGCGGCCGAGCACGCCCTGGACGGCGACTCGGTGGTCGTCGCCACCGGCACGGCGTCCGGCAAGTCCCTCGCCTACCTGGTCCCGGTGCTCTCGACGCTCCTGGACGGCTCCGAGGCTCCGAACGGCCGCGGCGCCACCGCGCTCTACCTGGCTCCGACGAAAGCTCTTGCGGCCGATCAGTGCCGATCGGTGAAGGAACTTTCACAATCTCTGGGAAATGCCGTCCGACCCGCGGTGTACGACGGAGACACCCCGTTCGAGGAACGCGAGTGGGTCCGCCAGTACGCGAACTACGTCCTCACCAACCCGGACATGCTGCACCGCGGCATACTCCCGTCCCACCCGCGCTGGTCCTCCTTCCTGAAGTCGCTGAAGTACGTCGTCATCGACGAGTGCCACACCTACCGGGGCGTCTTCGGCTCCCATGTCGCCCAGGTGCTGCGCCGGCTGCGCCGCCTGTGCGCCCGCTACGGCGCCTCCCCGGTCTTCCTGCTGGCCTCCGCGACGGCCGCGGAGCCCTCGGTGGCCGCCCGCCGCCTGACCGGCCTCCCGGTGGTCGAGGTGGCCGACGACGCCTCCCCGCGCGGTGAGCTGGTCTTCGCCCTCTGGGAGCCCCCGCTGACCGAGATGCAGGGCGAGAAGGGCGCCCCGGTCCGCCGCACCGCCACCGCGGAGACGGCCGACCTGCTCACCGACCTCGCCGTGCAGGGCGTCCGCTCGGTCGCCTTCGTACGCTCCCGGCGCGGCGCCGAGCTGATCTCCGTGATCGCCCAGGAACGCCTGGCCGAGGTCGACCGCTCCCTCGCCCGCCGCGTGGCGGCCTACCGCGGCGGCTACCTCCCCGAGGAGCGCCGCGCCCTGGAACAGGCCCTGCACTCGGGCGAGCTCCTCGGCCTCGCCGCGACCACCGCCCTGGAACTCGGCATCGACGTCTCGGGCCTGGACGCCGTGGTGATAGCCGGCTACCCGGGCACCCGCGCCTCCCTGTGGCAGCAGGCGGGCCGCGCCGGACGCGCCGGGCAGGGCGCCCTCGCCGTCCTGGTCGCCCGCGACGACCCGCTGGACACCTTCCTCGTGCACCACCCCGAGGCCCTCTTCGACCAGCCTGTGGAGTCCACGGTCCTCGACCCCGACAACCCCTACGTCCTGGCCCCGCACCTGTGCGCGGCCGCCGCGGAACTTCCGCTCACCGACGAGGACTTCGCGCTCTTCGGCCCCGCCTGCGAGGACCTGCTCCCGCAGCTGGAGGCCGCGAAGCTGCTGCGCCGCCGGACGAAGGCGTGGCACTGGACGCGGCGGGAGCGGGCCGCCGACCTGACCGACATCCGCGGCGGGGGCGGCCGCCCGGTCCAGGTCGTCGAGTCCGGCACGGGCCGGCTGCTCGGCACGGTCGACGAGGGCGCCGCCCACACGGCCGTCCACGAGGGTGCGGTCCACCTCCACCAGGGCCGTACGTACCTGGTCCGCTCACTCGACCTGGACGATTCCGTCGCCCTCGTCGAGCAGGCCAGTCCGTCGTACTCGACCGTCGCCCGCGACACGACCTCCATCGCCGTCCTGGAGACGGACACCGAGATCCCCTGGGGCTCGGGCCGCCTGTGCTACGGCTCCGTCGAGGTCACCAACCAGGTGGTCTCCTTCCTGCGCCGCCGGCTGATCACCGGCGAGGTCCTGGGCGAGACGAAGCTCGACCTCCCTCCTCGTACGCTGCGCACCCGCGCGGTGTGGTGGACGGTCACCGAGGACCAGCTCGACGAGGCCCGGATCAACCCGGAGATCCTCGGCGGCGCCCTGCACGCCGCCGAGCACGCCTCCATCGGCATGCTGCCCCTCTTCGCGACCTGCGACCGCTGGGACATCGGCGGCGTCTCCGTCCCCCTCCACCCCGACACGCTCCTGCCCACGGTCTTCGTCTACGACGGCCACCCGGGCGGCGCGGGCTTCGCCGAACGGGCCTTCCACACCGCCCGCTCCTGGCTCACCGCCACCCGCCAGGCCATCGCCTCCTGCGAGTGCGAGGCCGGCTGCCCGTCCTGCATCCAGTCCCCCAAGTGCGGCAACGGCAACGACCCGCTGCACAAAAGGGGCGCGGTACGGCTGCTGACGGTGCTGCTGCGGGGAGCGCCGGAGGAACAGGAGCCCAAGGAAGAGCAGGCGCCGACGGAGGAGCGGGCGCCGCAAGAAGAGCCCGCTGCGGGGGCGTCTGCGGTGCCGGGGACGCCGGAGGAGGCGCCCGGCCCCGAGTCCGTCACGGAGGCGTCCGCGGTACCGGCTCCGCAGGCCCCGCCCGCGCCCTGACCTCCGCCGCGAACGGCCCCCGTCCCGACGCCGCCGTCACGTCCGAGATCTCGCCCACGACCACGCACCGCACCAGCCGGGAGTGCTGGGCCCGGGCCAGCCGCCCCGCCGTGGTGCAGGCCGCCTGACCGCCGTCCGCCCAGTGGTCCGCCGCCGCGAGCGCCGCGAGGTCCGCGGCGCCGGCCGCCCGGTGGCGGACCACGACGGCCTGCCCGAGAGCGAGCACGACGCCGAACACCACGCACAGCACGGCGATCGCACCGACGCTCCAGACGGTGGCGGAACCGCGGTCACCGCCTCTCCCGCAGGCTCGCAGGCGTCTCGCGCAGGCCCACAGACGCCTCCCGCGGCCGGGCCTCACGACCCCACCCCCACCGTCTCCTCCGCCTGGGCCACGGCCTCCTCCCGTACGTCGAAGGGCAGACCGCGCAGCACGGGCGGCCTCGCCACCACGACCACACGGACCTGGTCCCCCTCCCGGCCGACGGTGACCCGCGCTCCGTGCGGAGCCGCCGCGCGGGTCAACTCGACCACCGAGGCGGCCGGATCCTGCCGGGCCGCCGCCCGCGCTCCCGTCCGCGCCGCGTCCACGCACTGGATCTGCGCGGCCACCACCAGCAGCCCCCACACCAGTGCCGTCGTGAACATCACCAGCACGGGCAGCACGACCGCCGACTCCGCCGTCACGAAACCTCTGTCTGTGCCCGCTGCCCGTCCTCGCCCGCACCCGGCCGTCGCACGTCCCCGCTCACATCCGTCCATCGAGCGCCTGCTTCACGATGCCCTGCAGCTCCGCGCTGACCTGACCGCTGGTCACCACCTTGTAGAGGACCACCGCGAAGGCCACCGCAGCGACGATGCCCACCGCGTACTCCGAGGTGACCATCCCCGCGTCCCTGCGCGCCGCACCTGCCCTGCGCACCAGCGCCCGTACCGCCTTGCACATCTCAACCCCCGTGAGGTTTCCGTCCAGTTGACCGTCTGCCGTTCGCCACCGATCGCTCCGCTGCCCGTCATCCACCACCCCCTCCCGGCACCCCGCCCGCGAGCCCGATCACCACGGGCAGGACTCCGATCGCGATGAAGGCGGGCAGGAAGCACAGCCCCACCGGTGCGGTCACCATCACGGCCGCCCGCCGTGCCCGGGCCGTCGCGGTACGGGCCCAGTCGGCGCGGACGTCCGCCGCGAGCCGTGCGACCGGCGCGGCGGCGGGGAGCCCGGACACGTCGGCCCGCTCCAGCAGCCGTGCCAGCGCCTCGGCGCCGGGCAGCGCGGCCAGCCTCCGCCAGGCCTCGGCCGGTTCACCGCCGAGCCGTACCTCGGCCGCACCCCGCGCCAACGCGTCCCCGACCGGCCCGCCCAGGGCCTCGCCCACGGCCCGCGCCGCGGGCACGGGTCCCGCCCCGGCGGCGATGCAGGCGGCCACCAGGTCGGCGGAGAGCGGCAGTTGACGTGCCGCCTCGACCGGGTCGTACGCCTCCGCGCCGCCCGCGGCCATCTGTCTCCCGCGCCACCGCCACAGCACGCCCGCGACGGCAAGGCCCAGGACGACACCGGCAAGACCGCCGACCAGAACCCACCCGGCGCACACCACTCCCGCCGTGGGCAGCGACCGCCACGCGGCATCCCGCACCTCGAAGTGCGGCTCGCGGCGCATCACTTCGACGCCCGCCACCAGCGCGGCCACTCGCCGGGCCACTCTCCGCTCCCGCCGAACCGCCTCCAGCCGGCTCACCAGCCACCCGAGGGCGAGGAGAGTCCCCACGGTCACCCCCAGCCTGTGGACAACTTCCGCGCTCATGCCGCCTCCGCCCGCCGCACGATCCGCAGTGCCCACCACAGCCCCAGGCCCTCCAGCACACCGCCGACGCACAGGCAGCCCAGGCCGGCACCGGTGTGGAGCAGCACCCGCAGCGGATCGGCCCCGAGGGCGGCGCCGAGGGCGAGACCCACGGCCGGCAGCCCCGCGAGCATCGCCGCTGTGGACCGCGGTCCGGCCAACTGCGCGCGCAGATCAGCACGTTGGTCGCGCTCCGCCCGCAGCGCCCCTTCCAGCCGGTCGAGTCCGGCCGCGAGGCCCGCGCCCTGGTCCACGGCCACCCGCCAGCACGCGGCGAGACCCAGCAGCCCCTCGGCACCCGGCTGCCGTGCCGCCGCCGCGAGTGCGCCCGGCACGTCGCCGCCGAACCGCGCCGCCGCCAGCACCGCGGCCTGCGCACCACCGAGCCCGCCCGAGTCCCGCGCCGCGCTCAGCAGCGCCTCGCCCGGCTGCCGCCCGGCCCGCACCTCGCCGGCCAGGGACCCGCACAGCGCGATCACCGCGTCCCGGCGGCGCTCCCGCGCCTGTCGCGCCTCGGCGGCCAGCCGCAGCCGTCGTAGCAACGGCACCCCGGCCGCCCCCGCGACGACCGGCAGCACCGACGCACCCAGCACGGCCAGCAGCACCCCGACGGCCAGCGCCCACCACTCGGCCCGCAACCGCCCGCGGACCCGCCGCAGTCCCCCGGACACCTCCCGCCAGACCGGCGGCCCGCTCCCCGTCACCCCGCCGCCCGCGAGCAGCAGCTGGGCCCGCCGTGCCCCTGAGTGCCACCCACTCATCAGCAGGGCCGCCGCTCCGGCGCACATCGCGGCGGCTCCCGTCGCCGTACCGCCCATTCCGGTCATCGCTCCCCCTCGCTCCGCAGCAGCCCTCGCAGCCGCTCCCAGCCCCGCTCGTACGCGAACTCCTCCGCGCCCCACCGCAGCGCCGGCACCGTCCGCACCAGCCCCGACGGATCCCGCTCCAGCACATGCACCTCGGCGATCCGCCGCCGCCCGGACCGGTCCCGCACCAGATGCAGGACCACCGCCAGCGCCGCCGCCAACTGGCTGTGCAGCGCGGCCCGGTCGAGCCCGGCCGCCGTGCCGAGCGCCTCCAGCCGGGCCGGCACGTCGGCCGCCGCGTTGGCGTGCACGGTGCCGCAGCCGCCTTCGTGCCCGGTGTTCAACGCGGCCAGCAGATGCACCACTTCGGGCCCGCGCACCTCGCCCACGACCAGCCGGTCCGGGCGCATCCGCAGCGCCTGCCGTACGAGGTCCTGGAGCGTGACGCGTCCCGCGCCCTCCTGGTTGGCGGGTCTGGTCTCGAGGCGGACGACATGTGGATGGTCCGGGCGCAGCTCCGCCGAGTCCTCCGCGAGCACGACCCGCTCGCCGCGTCCGACCAGCCCCAGCAGCGCGCTCAGCAGGGTCGTCTTGCCGCTGCCGGTCCCGCCGCTGATCAGGAAGGACAGCCGTGCCTCGATCAGCGCCCGCAGCACGCGGTCCCCGCCCGGCGGCACCGTGCCCGCCGCGACCAGTTCGCCGAGCGTGAACGCCCGCGGCCGTACGACCCGCAGCGACAGGCAGGTGCAGCCCACGGCCACCGGCGGCAGCACCGCGTGCAGCCGGGTCCCGTCCGGGAGCCGGGCGTCGGCCCACGGCCGCGCGTCGTCGAGCCGGCGGCCGGCCACCGCGGCCAGCCGCTGCGCGAGCCGTCGTACCGCCACCGCGTCCGGGAAGGAGACCGGCGTCAGCTCCAGCCCGCCGCCCCGGTCCACCCAGACCCGGTCGGGGGCCGTCACCAGCACGTCGGTCACCGACGGGTCGGCGAGCAGCGCCTCCAGCGGGCCGCTGCCGACCAGCTCGGATCGCAACTGCGCCGCCGCACCCAGGACTTCGGCGTCCCCGAGCACCCGCCCCTGCTCCCGCAACGCCTGCGCCACGCGCGCGGGGGTCGGCTCGGCCCCGCTCTCCACCAGCCACTGCCGCACACCGTCCAGCAGCCCGGGCGGCACGTCCGTACCCTCCGCTGAATCCGCCGCACGACCCGGCCGCCACGGCGCCTTCGGTCCGGCGCTCATACGGCACCCGCCTCGGCCAGCGACCGCTCCCAGAACTCCCTGCAGAACCGGGCGAGGGGGCCCCGGCCACCGGCTGCGGGCGGCGCCTTGCCCTCCCCGGGCCGCAGCAGCGCCGACTCCACGGGCAGCTCGCCGGCCAGGGGCAGTTTGAGCAGCCGGGCCACCTCGCGGTCGTCGAGCCCGGGCGCGTACGGCCCCCGTACCGCGATCCGCAGGTCGCGCAGGACCATGCCGACGGCGGACGCCACCCGTCCGGCCGCCGCCACGGCGCGCAGTTCGCCGGGGACCACCAGGAGCCCGAGGTCCAGCTGAGCGAGGGCCTCGGCGACGCCGTCGTCGACACGGCGCGGCAGGTCCACGACCACGGTGCCGCCGCGCCGCCGGGCCGCGGCCAGCACCACCCGCACGGCCTGGGGCGGGACGGCGACGCGGTCGCCGCGGTCCCAGCTGAGCACGCGCAGGGAGTGGAGCTCCGGCAGCGACTCCTCCAGCGCACCGCCGCCGACCCGGCCGCGGGAGGCCGCGAAGGCGGGCCAGCGCAGCCCCTCGGCGCTCTCGCCGCCGAGCAGGACGTCCAGTCCGCCGCCGAGCGGATCGGCGTCCACGAGCAGCGTGCGCAGTCCTTCCCGCGCCGAGGTGACGGCCAGGGCGCACGCGAGCGTGGACGCGCCCGCTCCGCCGCGCCCGCCGATGACGCCCACCGTGAGAGCGGGCCGGCCCACCCCCTCGGCCACGTCCGCGATGCGGTCGACCAGCCACTGCTCCCCGTCGGGCAGCATCAGGACGTGGTCGGCGCCGATCTCGACGGCGCGGCGCCAGACCCCGGAGTCGTCCTGGTCGCGGCCGACCAGCACCACCCCTCGCCGCCGTGCGGCCCCGCGCACCCGCCGCGCGGCGTCGTCGCCGACCAGGACGAGCGGTGCGGCCTCCCAGCTGCCCGCGCGCTCCGGGAACGAGTGGTGGACCTCGGGTGTCGCGCCCGCTGCGGCGCACAGGCGCAGCAGGTCGTCGAGCAGTTCGACGTCCTCCGTGACGATCAGTGGTCCGGCCTGCCGCCCCGAGGCGGCGGACGGTGGTTCGTGCGTGACGGCTCCGGTCACGGTTTCCATCCCCCTTCGCTGCATCTCTCGCGCAACCCCTGCGGTCACGCGATTCCCAAACGTCCGAAGAACCGGCAACCGGCCTTCACATGAACGGCCGATACGAACCGGCCAAACCCGCCCGACAAACCGGAACCGGCCATGAACTCGGCCCGGGCGAGGCGCGTTTGAATCACCGTGCAGCGGTCCCGGAAATCGTGTGGATCTTGGTCGATAACTGTGGACAACTCGGCGCTTGTGAATACCGCCGTCACCCTTAGCGGTGAGCCCTGCACCACCCCTCGCGCGACTGCCACAGAGCAGCCCGACGGCTACGCACAGTGACGGATCTTGGGCATGACGACGGGACGGCCGCAGCCGTCACGCAACGGCCGTACAACCGCATGAAAAAAGGAAAAACCCGCCCGGACATGCGACGACCCCCACCGGGGGGGAGAGTGGGGGTCGTCTCCACGGCCGACTCGGGGGGGGAGGAGCCGGGCCGGGTTAGCACGGTCGCGAACGATCCGTGACTTCCATGGTGTACCCGAGAGCCCTCTCAGGCAAACCCACGCGCCCCACCTTACGCCGAATGGGCTGCGCCTATGCTCGGGGTCGTGGAAAACCACTCCTTGCCCCGCACAGCGGCCTTCTTTGACCTGGACAAGACGGTCATTGCGAAGTCGAGCACGCTCACGTTCAGCAAGTCGTTCTACCAAGGCGGTCTGATCAACCGCAGGACCGCCTTGCGTACCGCATATGCCCAGTTCGTCTTCCTCCTGGGCGGCGCCGATCACGACCAGATGGAGCGTATGCGCGAGCAGATCTCGGGCATGTGCCGCGGCTGGAACGTCCAGCAGGTCAAGGAGATCGTCGCCGAGACCCTGCACGACCTGATCGACCCGATCATCTACGACGAGGCCGCCTCCCTCATCGAGGAGCACCACACCGCCGGCCGCGACGTCGTCATCGTGTCGACGTCCGGCGTGGAGGTCGTGGAGCCGATCGGCGAGCTGCTCGGCGCGGACCGCGTGGTCGCGACGCGCATGGTCGTGGGCGACGACGGCTGCTTCACCGGCGAGGTGGAGTACTACGCGTACGGCCCGACGAAGGGCGAGGCCATCAAGGAACTGGCCTTGTCGGAGGGGTACGACCTCGAGCGCTGCTACGCCTACAGCGACTCGGTGACCGACCTGCCGATGCTCCAGTCGGTCGGCCATCCGCACGCCGTAAACCCCGACCGGGCCCTGCGCCGCGAGGCACTCGCGCGCGGGTGGCCGATCCTCGACTTCCACCGTCCGGTCCGGCTCAAGCAGCGGATCCCGGGGTTCTCCGTACCGCCCCGCCCGGCCCTCGTCGCGGCCGCCGCGATAGGCGCCGCGGCCGCCACCGCGGGTCTGGTCTGGTACGCCAACCGCCGCCGGGCGATGCCTCTTTGAGTCGCGGAACCACGGGGACAACTCGGTGACGACTTGTTGAATCCGCGACACTCGGGCCTCGTTCGACATATCGACGCCCGTTTGCAACCTATTTGAGACCAAAAGTAAAGAAGTACAGCGAGGGGTTCCGCTTGGTTCGGTCCTGGAGTACAAAGGGGTTAACGGCCCGCGAGACCAAGGACATCCGAAAGGATCACCTTAAAAACGCATTTGGCCCCACGGACCGAGCATGAACACCGAGCACCCACGCGACGTCGACCCGTCGATTACGGGCCAGCCGCACCAGGTGACGGGCAAAGTCCCGACCTGATGGGCAACATATCGAGGACGCTTGGTAACCCGGTGGGCATGCCAGCGGCGGTACGAATCCTCGTACCGCCGCATCTCTTTTGCGGCGCCTCCTAGGCAGCCCCGCGCTGCAACGCCTCACACACGGCCGTCGATTCACGCGCGCCCAGACCGACCGCCGCGCCGCAATGGGCGATCCAGGCGGCCATGCCCTCAGGCGTCCCGGAGACGTATCCCTCGAGCGCGGCGAGATAGGCCGCACGGCCCAGTTCGGCGTGGCCCACCTCGGCCGGGCAGACCGACTTCGGGTCGAGGCCGCTGCCCACCAGGACGATGCGCTCGGCGGTGCGCGCGATCAGGCCGTTGTGGGACGTGAAGGGGCGCAGCGCGAGCAGCTCGCCGTGGACGACCGCGGCCATGACCAGGGCGGGTGCGGAGCTGCCCGCGATGACCAGCTCGGACAGGCCATCCAGGCGGCCGTGCACCTCGTCGGCGTCCGGCAGGTCCAGCTCGATCAGCGGCTCGTCGACCGGCTCGCCCGCCTGCCGCGGCCGCCCGACCTCGTCGCCGTCGGTCGCGGTGGCCACCAGGTGCAGCCGGGCCAGGACCCGCAGGGGCGACTGCCGCCAGATGGACAGCAACTGGCCCGCCTCCGCGGTCAGCCGCAGCGCCGCGCCCATCACGCGCGCGTCGTCGTCACCACTGAAGTCGCTGCGCCGGCGCACCTCCTCCAGCCCCCAGTCGGCGCCGGAGAGCGCCGCGGAGCCGCGGGCACCGCGCAGCGCGGCCTCGGAGGTGATCTCGTTGCTGCGGCGCCGCATCACCCGGTGCCCGTAGACCCGGTCCACGGCCTTGCGCACGGACTCCACGGACTCGGCCACGCCGGGCAGCGAGCCCAGGGCCGCGAGCGGATCGGCGGTCGCGCCTGTCGTACTCATGAGTACGACACTAGCCACCTCCGGGGCGCGCCCCACGATCGAGTGGTCTTCTTCACGCACTCCTGCCACGTACAGCTATCGCCCGACTACGCTTCGTGAACATGAAAATTGCTTTCGTCGGGAAGGGCGGCAGCGGCAAGACCACCCTGTCCTCCCTGTTCGTCCGCCATCTCGCGGCCACCAAGGTGCCGGTCGTCGCGGTGGACGCGGACATCAACCAGCACCTGGGCGCCGCGCTCGGCCTCGACGAGGCGGAGGCCGCCGCGCTGCCCGCTATGGGCGACCGGCTGCCGCTGATCAAGGAGTACCTGCGCGGCTCCAACCCGCGCATCGCCTCCGCCGAGACGATGATCAAGACCACGCCCCCCGGCGAGGGCTCGCGACTGCTGCGCGTCGGCGAGGACAACCCGGTCTACGACGCCTGCGCCCGGCCGGTGGAACTCGACGGCGGCACCGTCCGTTTGATGGTCACCGGCCCCTTCACCGACGCCGACCTGGGGGTCGCCTGCTACCACTCCAAGACGGGAGCGGTGGAGCTGTGCCTGAACCACCTGGTGGACGGCCGCGGCGAGTACGTCGTGGTGGACATGACGGCCGGCTCGGACTCCTTCGCCTCCGGCATGTTCACCCGCTTCGACATCACGTTCCTCGTCGCCGAGCCGACCCGGAAGGGCGTCTCGGTCTACCGCCAGTACAAGGAGTACGCGCGCGACTTCGGCGTCGTGCTCAAGGTCGTCGGCAACAAGGTGCAGGGCCAGGACGACGTCGACTTCCTGCGCGCCGAGGTCGGCGACGACCTGCTGGTGACGGTCGGGCACTCGGACTGGGTGCGCGCCATGGAGAAGGGCCGCCCGCCCCGGTTCGAGCTCCTGGAGGACGCCAACAACAGCGCCCTGCGCGCCCTGCGGATCGCCGCGGACGCGACGTACGAACTGCGCGACGCGGAGCGCTACATGAGCCAGATGGTGCACTTCCACCTGAAGAACGCGGACGCGTGGGGCAACGCCCGCGCGGGGGTCGACCTGGCGGCGCAGGTCGACCCCGGGTTCGTGCTGGGCGGGGGCGTCACCGCCCCCGTGTGACGCGGCGCGGGGGCTAGCTCCTGGCCGGCGGCGCCCCCGGCGCACCCTTCGGCGCCGGAGCCGGGCTGCCCGACAGATAGCGGGCCCAGCCCTGCTTCGGGGCCTCGCCGACGTTCAGGTCGCGCAGCTTCGCCAGGACCTTCGGGTCCTGGGCGTCCAGCCAGTCGGCGAGCTGGTGGAAGGACACGCAGCGCACCTCGGGCTTGTTGCAGACCTTCGCGACGACCTCGTCGAGGGCCCGCATGTAGGTGCCGCCGTTCCAGGACTCGAAGTGGTTGCCGATGATCAGCGGCGCACGGTTGCCGTCGTAGGCGCGGCGGAAGCCGGCGAGCAGGCCGTCACGCATCTGGTCGCCCCAGTAGTCGAACTTGTCGGGGTCGCCCTGGGTCTGGGTGCCGGACTGGTTGACCATGAAGTTGTAGTCCATGGTGAGCTGCTCGTAGGAGTGCCCGGGGAAGGGCACGAGCTGCATCGACAGATCCCAGAGGTTCTCCTTCTTCTTCGGCCAGAGCTGCTCGTTGACGCCGCTGGTGTCGTAGCGGAAGCCCAGCTCGCTCGCGGCCCGCATGAAGTTCTTCTGGCCCTCCAGGCAGGGCGTGCGCGCGCCGATGAGCTCCTTGTCGTAGTCGAAGGGCAGCGGGGCCGCCTTCGTCATCCCGGAGTTGGTCTTCCAGGTCTTCACGAACTCCTTGGCCTGCGAGATCTCGCTCTTCCACTCGGCGACCGACCACTCGCCGACCCCGCCGTCCTTGCCGCAGAAGTGGCCGTTGAAGTGGGTGCCGATCTCGTCGCCCTCCAGCCACGCCTGGCGCAGCTGCTTCACGGTGTCGGAGATGCCCTTCTCGTCGTTGAAGCCGATGTCGGAACTGCCCTGCGAGTGCTGCGGCGGCTTGTAGAGGTCGCGCTTGTCCTCCGGAAGCATGTACACGCCGCTGAGGAAGAACGTCATCGTCGCGTTGTTGGCCTTGGCGACCTTGCGGAAGTGGGAGAACAGCTTCTGGCTGTCCTCGCCCGCGCCGTCCCAGGAGAAGACGACGAACTGCGGGGGCTTCTGGCCGGGCTTGAGGCGCTGCGGTCTCGGCAGGTGCGGCTGGGCTCCGGTGTACGCGGTGGAGCCGTCACCGATCAGCCGGACGGCACTCCCTGGCGCCCGGGCCGGCTTGACCTTCTGCGGGCCGGGCGCACCGTCCTTGTGACCGTTGGAGCCGAGCGCACAGCCGGCGACGGATGCGGCACAGGCCGCGGCGATCATGGCACCTGCGGTGATCCTGCGGGTGGCGGCCATGTTCCGCTCACCTTCTTCCTTCTCTCAGGCCAACGCCGGTGAAGGCGTTTTCTGGTGTTTTGCCGGGCAGGCCCGACAGCGCCGCCAAGGTCGCACGAGGCCGAGAAGGAATTAGTACGACAAGCCGATGAAATGACCGCTTCACTCATTGGAATGAGCCGATAACCCATTTGCCAGGAAAGTCTATGCCTGGCCTTTACTCTGAATTACGATCTGTTTACCGAGCGTTGATGCATCCCGCCGCTGTACGCCGTGACCCACGGCCGCGACCGACACCCCGCCCATCGACGGGGCCGACCAGATCCGCGACCGCGCCGCCCGGAGGAGACGGGAAACCATGTCCGCCTGTGCCCCCACCCATGCCACCGACCCGACCCGGACCGAGCACGTCCACCAGCCCCACAGCCCACCGCCGGGCCCGCACCGCCGCTTCCGTATCGCGGGTGCCGACGTGTCGGCCTCGATCGCGGTCTTCCTGATCGCCCTGCCCCTGTCCCTGGGCATCGCCCTGGCCACCGGCGCCCCGCTCCAGGCCGGCCTCGTCGCCGCCGCCGTCGGCGGGCTCGTCGCCGGGTGGATCGGCGGCTGCCCGCTCCAGGTCAGCGGCCCCGCCGCCGGGCTCACGGTGGTCACCGCCGACCTCATCCACCAGTACGGCTGGCGTACGACCTGCGCCATCACCGTCCTCGCCGGCCTCGCCCAGCTGGGCCTGGGCTGCCTGCGCGTGGCGCGCTCCGCGCTCGCCGTCAGCCCCGCCATCGTGCACGGCATGCTCGCCGGCATCGGCGTCACCATCGCCGTCGCGCAGGTGCACATCGTGCTCGGCGGGACTCCGCAGAGCTCCGTGCTCGCCAACCTCCGTGCGCTGCCCGCCCAGTTGGCGAACCTGCACCCCGCCGCCGTGGCCGTCAGCGCGCTGACCCTGACGCTGCTGCTGCTGTGGCCGCGGATCCCCGGCCGGGCGGGCGATGCGCTGCGCAGAATTCCGGGCGCGCTCGTCTCCGTGGCGGGCGCGACCCTCGCCGCCACCCTCGCCGGGCTGACCCTGCCCCGGGTCGACCTGCCGTCCTGGAGCAGCCACGCCCTGGCCGGACTGCCCGAGGGCCCGGTGCTCGGGCTGACCGCGGCCGTGCTCACCACCACCCTCGTGTGCAGCGTGCAGTCTCTGCTCGGGGCGGTCGCCGTGGACAAGCTGGTGGCCGCGCGGCCCGGGCTCACCGCCCGCGTCCGCCGCGCCGACCTGGATCGCGAACTGCTCGGTCAGGGCGCCGCCAACATCGTCTCCGGCGCACTCGGCGGACTGCCCGTCGCCGGTGTGGCCGTACGGAGTTCGGCGAACGTGAAGGCCGGCGCCGTCAGCCGGAACTCCACGATGCTGCACGGCGTTCTCGTAGTGATCGCCGCGCTGCTGATGGTCCCGCTCCTGGAGTGCATCCCGCTCGCCGCACTCGCCTCCCTGGTGATGGCCGTCGGCATCCAGATGGTGTCCCTGCACCACATTCGCACGGTGACCCGCCACCGCGAGGTGCTGGTGTACGCCGTCACCACCCTCGGCGTCGTGCTCCTCGGCGTCCTGCAGGGCGTGGCCCTGGGGATCGCCGTGGCCGTCGCCGTCGCCATGCACCGCCTCGCCCGCACCCGCATCACGCACGAGGAGAGAGAGGGAGTCCATCACGTCCGAGTACGGGGCCAGTTGACGTTCCTCGCGGTGCCACGGCTCAGCCGGGCCCTGCATCTCGTGCCCCAAGGCGTGCATGCCGTCGTGGAGTTGGACGGGTCGTTCATGGACCACGCGGCCTACGAGTCGCTGCAGGACTGGCAGAACACGCACACCGCGCGCGGCGGCACCGCCGAGGTGGCGGGCCGCAGATCCGGTACGCGCGCCGATGAGCCCACGCCCCGCGCCGAGGCGGAGGCCGAGACCGAGTGGGAGCAGGGCGAGCCGCGGCAGCGCGAGGCATCCGTCGGCTGCCGCTGCCGCCCCTGGACGCCGTGGCGCAACCACCGGTGCGAGCCGCCCGGGTCCGCACGGGCCGCCGGCACCGCCGGTGCAGCACTCGACGGACGGTACGGATCGGGCGGCGGCATCGACGCCGGCTCCGGCACGGACACCGGCACCGGTACGAACACCGGCTCCGGTATCGGATTCAGCCCGGGCTCCAGCTCCAGCTCCGGCACCCGCAGTCCCAGCGAGCACCAACTCGCGCGCGGCATCAGCGCGTTCCAGCGCAACACCGCACCGCTGGTGCGCGGTGAGCTGGCCCGTCTGGCCCGGGAGGGGCAGCAGCCCTCCCAGCTCTTCCTCACCTGCGCCGACTCCCGGGTCGTCACCTCGATGATCACCTCCAGCGGACCCGGCGACCTGTTCGTCGTGCGCAACGTGGGCAACCTCGTCCCGCTGCCCGGCGAGGAGGGCGGCGACGACTCGGTGGCGGCGGCGATCGAGTACGCGGTGGACGTGCTGAAGGTGCGGTCCATCACGGTGTGCGGGCACTCCGGCTGCGGCGCCATGCAGGCGCTGCTCGCCGCCGAACCCGGCGATGCCGCAACCCCGCTCCGGCGGTGGCTGCGGCACGGGCTGCCGAGCCTGGAGCGGATGGCCGACGACGGGCGGCCATGGGCGCGGCTCGCGGGCCGGACGCCGGCCGACGCGGTCGAGCGCCTCTGCCTGACCAACGTGGTCCAGCAGCTGGAGCATCTGCGCGCCCACGAGTCGGTGGCCCGGGCCCTGCGGGACGGCGCGCTGGAGCTGCACGGGATGTACTTCCAGGTGGGCGAGGCGCAGGCGTATCTGCTCACGGGGGCGGACGGGGACGAGGTGTTCGGCCATGTGGAGGCGGCCGGCCTGTCCGACACGCCTGGACCGGCAAAGATGTGACCGTCTCCCCGGGGTGCCGGTGGACTGGGATGTGAGAGGCGTTACAAGGGCTGAACTTCGTCTGTTCGGGGTCCGTGGGTACGGATGACGCCACGAGCCGCAGTACTCCCTTGAAAGGTCTAAACCACTTTCCCGTCGGCCCTTGTCATCGGCCCCCCGGGTCTGATGAGCTGTGGCCCAGGACACAACGGACACCCTGAGAAAGGGAGATGTCGTGAGCAACGAAAGCCTGGCCAACCTCTTGAAGGAGGAGCGACGCTTCGCGCCGCCGGCCGACCTGGCCGCGAACGCCAACGTCACGGCGGACGCGTACGAACAGGCCAAGGCTGACAGGCTCGGCTTCTGGGCCGAGCAGGCACGCCGGCTGAGCTGGGCCAAGGAGCCCACCGAGACGCTGGACTGGTCGAACCCGCCGTTCGCCAAGTGGTTCCAGGACGGCGAGCTCAACGTGGCGTACAACTGCGTCGACCGCCATGTCGAGGCCGGGCACGGCGACCGCGTCGCCATCCACTTCGAGGGCGAGCCCGGCGACAGCCGCGCCATCACCTACGCCGAGCTCAAGGACGAGGTGAGCAAGGCCGCCAACGCCCTGCTGGAGCTGGGCGTGCAGAAGGGCGACCGGGTCGCCGTCTACATGCCGATGATCCCGGAGACGGCGGTCGCGATGCTGGCGTGCGCCCGGATCGGCGCCGCGCACTCCGTCGTCTTCGGCGGTTTCTCCGCCGACGCGCTCGCCACCCGCATCCAGGACGCGGACGCCAAGGTGGTCATCACCTCTGACGGCGGCTACCGGCGCGGCAAGCCGTCCGCGCTCAAGCCGGCCGTCGACGAGGCCGTCGCGCGCGTGGACAACGTGCGGCACGTGCTCGTGGTCCGCCGTACCGGCCAGGAGGTCGCCTGGACCGAGGGCCGGGACGTGTGGTGGCACGAGGTCGTCGACCGCCAGCCGGCCGAGCACACGCCGGAGGCGTTCGACGCCGAGCACCCTCTGTTCATCCTGTACACGTCCGGTACGACGGGTAAGCCCAAGGGCATCCTGCACACCTCCGGCGGCTACCTCACGCAGACCGCGTACACCCACCACGCGGTCTTCGACCTCAAGCCGGAGACGGACGTGTACTGGTGCACGGCCGACGTCGGCTGGGTCACCGGCCACTCGTACATCGTCTACGGGCCGCTGGCGAACGGCGCCACCCAGGTCATGTACGAAGGCACCCCGGACACCCCGCACCAGGGCCGCTTCTGGGAGATCGTGCAGAAGTACGGGGTGTCGATCCTGTACACGGCGCCGACCGCGATCCGTACGTTCATGAAGTGGGGCGACGAGATCCCCGCGAAGTTCGACCTGTCGAGTCTCCGTGTCCTCGGGTCCGTCGGTGAGCCGATCAACCCCGAGGCCTGGATCTGGTACCGCAAGAACATCGGCGCCGACACCACGCCGGTCGTCGACACCTGGTGGCAGACCGAGACCGGCGCGATGATGATCTCGCCGCTCCCGGGCGTCACCGCCGCCAAGCCCGGCTCCGCGCAGACCCCGCTGCCCGGCATCTCCGCCACCGTCGTCGACGACGAGGCCAACGAGGTGCCCAACGGCGGCGGCGGTTACCTGGTGCTCACCGAGCCGTGGCCGTCCATGCTGCGCACCATCTGGGGTGACGACCAGCGGTTCATCGACACCTACTGGTCGCGCTTCGAGGGCAAGTACTTCGCCGGTGACGGCGCGAAGAAGGACGACGACGGCGACATCTGGCTGCTGGGCCGCGTCGACGACGTGATGCTCGTGTCCGGCCACAACATCTCCACCACCGAGGTCGAGTCGGCGCTGGTGTCGCACCCGTCGGTCGCCGAGGCGGCCGTCGTCGGTGCGACGGACGAGACCACCGGGCAGGCCATCGTCGCCTTCGTGATCCTGCGCGGCACGGCCGCCGAGAGCGAGGACCTGGTCGGCGAGCTGCGCAACCACGTGGGCGCCACCCTCGGCCCGATCGCCAAGCCCAAGCGCGTCCTGCCGGTCGCGGAGCTGCCCAAGACCCGCTCCGGCAAGATCATGCGGCGCCTGCTGCGCGACGTCGCCGAGAACCGCCAGCTCGGCGACGTGACGACGCTGACGGACTCCACGGTCATGGACCTCATCCAGGCCAAGCTCCCCTCGGCACCCAGCGAGGACTGAGCGCCCGGCGGGGGGTCCACGAGGGCCCCGTACGTCAGGGAGGGCACCCGGCGGCAGACGCGCCGGGTGCCCTTTTCGCGCTTAACGTAGGGATCGCCGGATTCCTCCGTCTGCACCTTAGGTAAACTAAGCAAAGGTGCGCCGGGAAGTCTGGTCGGCAAGGAGTCAGTCCTGCCCACCGACCGGAGGTCCCCGTCGTGACCGCGTCCCGCACCACCCCCGCCCGCAAGGTTCTCGGACGTCTGTCCCTGCCCGAGCGGACCTTCGTCGCGGACGCGCTGCGCACCGAGACGGTCGGCGGTGTGCTGCTGCTCGTGGCCGCGGTAGGCGCGTTGGTCTGGGCGAACGTGCCCGCGCTGCACAGCAGTTACGAGACCGTCAGCCACTTCCACTTCGGCCCCGAGACCCTCGGCCTGAACCTCTCGGTCGCGCACTGGGCCGCCGACGGACTGCTCGCGATCTTCTTCTTCGTCGCCGGTATCGAGCTCAAGCGCGAACTGGTCGCCGGCGATCTCCGCGACCCCAGGGCCGCCGCCCTGCCGGTCGTCGCGGCCGTGTGCGGAATGGCCGTACCGGCGCTCGTCTACACCCTCACCAACCTCACCGGCCACGGCTCGCTCGGGGGCTGGGCGGTGCCCACCGCCACCGACATCGCCTTCGCGCTGGCGGTCCTCGCCGTCATCGGCACCTCCCTGCCGAGCGCCCTGCGCGCCTTCCTGCTCACCCTCGCCGTCGTCGACGACCTCTTCGCGATCCTGATCATCGCCGTCTTCTTCACCAGCACCATCGACTTCGCCGCGCTCGGCGGCGCCGTCGTTGGCCTCGCCGTCTTCTGGCTGCTGCTGCGCAAGGGGGTGCGCGGCTGGTACGTCTACGTGCCGCTCGCCCTCGTCATCTGGGGACTGATGTACAACAGCGGCGTGCACGCCACCATCGCGGGCGTCGCCATGGGCCTGATGCTGCGCTGCCACCCCCGCGAGGGCGAGGCGCACTCCCCCGGCGAGCACGTCGAACATCTCGTACGACCCCTGTCGGCGGGCCTCGCCGTGCCGCTGTTCGCCCTGTTCAGCGCCGGTGTCGTGGTGTCCGGCGGGGCGCTCGGGGACGTGCTCACCAAGCCGGAGACGCTGGGCGTCGTCCTCGGGCTCGTCATCGGCAAGGCGGTCGGGATCTTCGGCGGTACGTGGCTGACGGCCCGTTTCACCCGGGCCTCGCTCAGCGACGACCTGGCCTGGGCCGACGTGTTCGCGGTGGCGACGCTGGCCGGCATCGGCTTCACCGTGTCGCTGCTCATCGGCGAACTCGCCTTCGCCGGCGACGCCGTACTGACGGACGAGGTCAAGGCCGCCGTCCTGTGCGGATCGCTGATCGCGGCCCTGCTCGCGACGGTGCTGCTGAAGATACGCAACGCCAAGTACCGCAGGCTGTGCGAGGAGGAGGAGCGCGACGACGACCTCGACGGCGTCCCGGACATCTACGAGCAGGACGATCCGGCGTACCACCTGCGCATGGCCGCGATCCACGAGGGCAAGGCCGCGGAGCACCGCAGGCTCGCCGAAGTGAAGGCCGCCGAGCGACGCGCGCTTGCCGAAGTACCGGGCGGGGCAGGCGAGGACGACGACCGTCCGGCATGATCTGACGGGACGGTACAAAAGGACCGCTCAAAGGCAGTACGGCAGAAGAGGGAGACCGCGATGAGCGCACCCGACGGCAGCCCGGTCGGCGCCGAACGCAGCATCGGCCAGCTGTTCGCCTCCGCGACGGCCGAGATGTCGGCGCTCGTGCACGACGAGATCGCGCTGGCCAAGGCGCAGCTCAAGCAGGACGTCAAGCGCGGCGCGACGAGCGGCGGCGCGTTCACGGTGGCCGCCGCCATCCTGGTGTTCTCGCTGCCGATGCTCAACTTCGCGCTGGCGTACGGCATTCACGCCTGGACCGGCGGGCACAACGGCGAGGGCGGCTGGAACCTCGGCTGGTGCTTCCTGCTGTCCTTCGCGGCGAACGTCCTCATCGCCGGCATCCTCGCGCTGATCGGCGTCGTCTTCGCCAAGAAGGCGAAGAAGGGCCAGGGCCCGCAGAAGGTCGCCGCGTCCATGAAGGAGACGGCGAACGTGCTGCAGAACGCCAAGCCGCACCCGCGTCCCGAACTGCCCGCTCTCGAGGACCGGACCCCCGAGGCCATCGAGGCTGTGGCACGCTCGTCCTCATGACGGATCCCGCCACACCTTCGGCGCAGCCGGCCTCGGTCGTACGTCCCGACGTCCTCCCCGACGGCACGAAGCTGACCCATCGCGACGTCGCCGCCAACGGCGCGCGCTTCCACATCGCCGAGGTGGGCGACGGGCCGCTCGTCCTGCTGCTGCACGGCTTCCCCCAGTTCTGGTGGACCTGGCGGCACCAGCTGACCGCGCTCGCCGACGAGGGCTTCCGGGCCGTCGCCATGGACCTGCGTGGCGTCGGCGGCAGCGACCGCACCCCGCGCGGCTACGACCCCGCGAACCTCGCGCTCGACATCACCGGCGTGATCCGCTCGCTGGGCGAGCCGGACGCCGCGCTGGTCGGGCACGACCTGGGCGGCTATCTGGCGTGGACGGCGGCCGTGATGCGCCCGAAGCTCGTACGACGGCTCGCGGTCTCCTCGATGCCGCATCCCCGGCGCTGGCGTTCGGCGATGCTCTCGGACGTCAAGCAGACGCGCGCGGGCTCCTACATCTGGGGCTTCCAGCGGCCCTGGATCCCCGAGCGGCAGCTGACCGCGGACGACGGCGCGCTCGTCGGCGAGCTGATCCGCGAGTGGTCCGGTCCGAACCTGGCCGACGAGAAGGCGCTGGAGACGTACCGGCGCGCGATGTGCATCCCGTCCACGGCCCACTGCTCGATCGAGCCGTACCGCTGGATGGTCCGCTCGATGGCCCGCCCGGACGGCATCCAGTTCAACCGGCGGATGAAGCGGCCGCTGCGGGTGCCGACGCTCCATGTGCACGGCTCGCTCGACCCCGTGATGCGCACGCGGAGCGCGGCCGGGTCCGGTGAGTACGTCGAAGCGCCGTACCGCTGGCGGCTGTTCGACGGACTGGGGCACTACCCGCACGAGGAGGATCCGGTCGCTTTCAGTACAGAACTGGTCAATTGGCTGAAGGACCCCGAACCCGATCGGTGACCGCTCGAACGCGCCCGGTATCCGGACGGGAACGCCTGTCCTACGAACGGCCAATTGCCTGGCGCATAGGCCAATTGGGGGCTCTGGGGGCGGTTATCGACCTTGGGGCAGGGGCAGACGTCGGGGTATGGGCTGGACGCACGACTACAGTGACGCAGCACGCACCCGACGCTCGGCCGGTGGCCTGAGCTCCCACCAACGGGGTGCTGCCCCGCAGATAGCGGGCACGGATCTCCGGGTGGGCATTCCGCGCATCCTGCGCCGCAGGGCCCGCTGGGTCTCCGTACGCCTGCGTCACCCCCGCGGCTGACACCCCCCTCGCGCCCGCCGGCGCGAAGGCTCAGAGGGCGCAGCTGTCGCTGTCGACCTGCTGGTTCGCGGTACGCCCCTGGACGACGTCCTCCTGGATCTCGTCCGCGGTGAGCGCGTACCCGGTGTCGGCGTCGTCCAGGGACTTGGCGAAGACCACGCCGTAGACGGCGCCCTCGGGCGTGAGCAGCGGACCGCCGGAGTTGCCCTGGCGGACGGTGGTGTAGAGCGAGTAGACGTCCCGGCGGACGGTGCCCCGGTGGTAGATGTCCGGGCCGTTGGCCGGGAGGCGGCCCCGCACGCGGGCCGCCCGGACGTCGTACGAGCCGTTCTCGGGGAAGCCCGCGATGATCGCGCCGTCGCCGCTGCGGGCGTCGGTGGCCGTGAACTTCAGGGCCGGCGCCTTGAGATCGGGTACGTCGAGCACGGCGATGTCGCGGTGCCAGTCGTAGAGGACGACCTTCGCGTCGTACTTCCTGCCCTCGCCGCCTATCTGGACGGTGGGCTCGTCGACGCCGCCGACGACGTGCGCGTTGGTCATGACGCGGCGGTCGCCGAAGACGAAGCCGCTGCCCTCCAGGACCTTGCCGCAACTCTGCGCGGTGCCCATGACCTTGACGATGGAGCGCTTGGCGCGCGTGGCCACGGGGCTGTTCGCGAGGGCCGGGTCCGGGGGCCGGACGTCGGTGATCGGCTCGTTCGCGAACGGGCTGAAGACCTGCGGGAAGCCGTTCTGCGCGAGCACCGAGGAGAAGTCGGCGAACCAGGTGTCGGCCTGGTTGGGCAGCGCCCGCGAGACGCCGAGGAGCACCTTGGAGCTGCGGACCTCCTTGCCGAGGGTCGGCAGGGTGGTGCCCGCGAGGGCCGAGCCGATCAGCCAGGCCACCAGGAGCATCGCCACCACGTTGACGAGGGCGCCGCCGGTCGCGTCCAGGGCGCGGGCCGGGGACCAGGTGATGTACCGGCGCAGCTTGTTGCCCAGGTGGGTGGTCAGCGCCTGGCCGACCGAGGCGCAGACGATGACGACCACGACGGCGACGACCGCGGCGGTCGTGCTCACCTCGGCGTTGTCGGTCAGCGCGTCCCAGATGACGGGCAGGGTGTAGACGGCGACGAGACCGCCGCCCAGGAAGCCGATCACCGACAGGATGCCGACGACGAAGCCCTGCCGGTAGCCCACGATCGCGAACCACACGGCGGCGACCAGCAACAGGATGTCCAGCACGTTCACCGGTTCGAGCCTCGCCTCATCACTTCGCGGTCATCTCAGGTCGGCCGGGGGCCGGCCCGCCGCGCAGCGGCGATCCGATACGGCGTCCCCCGGGAAGACACAGCACGGCAGACACCCTGTCATGACCGCCAGTCGAGCGGGACCTGCTTGTCACGGTCCCAGGGGCGCTCCCAGCCCGCGTAGTGCAGCACTCTGTCGATGATTCCGGCCGTGAAACCCCACACCAGGGCGGATTCGACCAGAAATGCCGGACCTCGGTGGCCGCTGGGGTGCACCGTGGTGGCGCGGTTGCCGGGGTGCGTGAGATCCGCCACGGGGACCGTGAAGACCCGCGCCGTCTCGTTCGGGTCGACGACGCCGACCGGGGTCGGCTCGCGCCACCAGCCCAGCACCGGGGTCACCACGAAGCCGCTGACCGGGATGTACAGCCGGGGCAGCACGCCGAAGAGCTGGACGCCGGCCGGGTCGAGCCCGGTCTCCTCCTCGGCCTCGCGCAGCGCGGCCCGCAGCGGCCCGTCGGTCTTCGGGTCGCCGTCCTCGGGGTCGAGGGCGCCGCCCGGGAAGGAGGGCTGCCCGGCATGCGATCTGAGGGAGCTGGCCCGCTCCATGAGCAGCAGTTCGGGGCCGCGCTCGCCCTCGCCGAACAGGACCAGCACGGCGGACTGCCGCCCCGCCCCGTCCTTCGGCGGCAGGAAGCGGCTCAGCTGGAGCGGCTCGACCGTCTCCACCACCCGGACCACCGGGTCCAGCCACTCGGGCAGCCCCTCGGTGCTGAGCGTCACCGGCCCGCCCTGCGTCTCACTCGCGCGCGTCATCGCCACCCCCGTCCTGCCGGGTCCAACGTCCCGGGCACCCGAGATCGTTCCTGAGCCGCCCGATCGGGGCCCCGCGCGTCGTGGCGCCCGTCATCCGGCACCCAGCGGCGGGGCCGGCCTGCCGCCCGCGTCGAGATACGACTGCGGGGGCTTGAGGCGCTGGCCCGGGAAGCCGCCCTTCTCGTACTTGAGGAGCTTCTTCGCCTTCTCCGGGTCCGTCTCGCCCTCGCCGTACGCCGGGCAGAGCGGGGCGATGGGGCAGGCGCCGCAGGCGGGCTTGCGGGCATGGCAGATGCGGCGGCCGTGCCAGATCACGTGGTGCGAGAGGTCGGTCCAGTCGCTCTTGGGGAAGAGCGCGCCGACGGCGGCCTCGATCTTGTCCGGGTCGGTCTGGTCCGTCCACCGCCAGCGCTTCACCAGCCGCTGGAAGTGCGTGTCCACGGTGATGCCGGGCCGCCCGAAGGCGTTGCCCAGCACGACGAAGGCGGTCTTGCGGCCCACGCCGGGCAGCTTGACCAGGTCCTCCAGCCGGCCGGGGACCTCGCCGCCGAACTGCTCCACCAGCGCCTTGGACAGTCCCATGACGGACTTGGTCTTGGCGCGGAAGAAGCCGGTCGGGCGGAGGATCTCCTCGACCTCCTCGGGGACGGCCGCGGCCAGGTCCTCGGGGGTGGGGTACTTGGCGAAGAGGGCCGGCGTCGTCTGGTTGACCCTGAGGTCGGTGGTCTGCGCCGACAGGACCGTGGCGATCACGAGCTGGAAGGGGTTGTCGAAGTCCAGCTCCGGATGGGCGTACGGATACACCTCGGCGAGCTCGCGGTTGATCCGGCGGGCCCGGCGGACGAGCGCCGTGCGCGACTCCTCCTTCGGCGGCTTGGCGGCCGCCTTCTTCGTCGGGGCGCCTTTCGTCACCTTTGCCGGTTTTTTTCCGCCGCCGGGGTTCTGTTCGCCCACAGCGGAATCACGACGTACAACCACCCGCCCAGCCCCCTTGGCCTGTGCTCTCACCGGCGTTTTGGACACCCGGCCAGCCTAGAGCCCGGCACTGACATCCGCCCCGGACCCGGGAGATCGGCCCCCAATTGGACCCCTGCCGCTTACCTCGGGACAGGTGTGCGGCATCCTTGTGACAGATCACACTGTTTGGACCGTCCGGCAAAATGGGGAGCACGGTCCCCTGGTACCAAGGGGGAGCAAGATCCCCTGAGCAGGTCGACAAGGAGAGTACTCGTGGACGACGTTCTGCGGCGCAACCCGCTCTTCGCGGCGCTCGACGACGAGCAGGCCGCGGAGCTTCGCGCCTCCATGAGCGAGGTGACCCTCGCGCGCGGCGACGCGCTCTTCCACGAGGGGGACCCCGGAGACCGGCTCTACGTGGTCACCGAGGGCAAGGTGAAGCTGCACCGCACCTCCCCCGACGGCCGCGAGAACATGCTCGCCGTCGTCGGTCCCAGCGAGCTGATCGGCGAGCTGTCGCTGTTCGACCCGGGCCCGCGCACGGCCACGGCCACCGCGCTGACCGAGGTCAAGATGCTCGGTCTCGGCCACGGCGACCTGCAGCCCTGGCTGAGCGCCCGCCCCGAGGTGGCCGGCGCCCTGCTGCGCGCCGTCGCCCGCCGGCTGCGCAAGACCAACGACGCGATGTCCGACCTGGTCTTCTCGGACGTCCCCGGCCGTGTCGCGCGCGCCCTGCTGGACCTCTCCCGCCGCTTCGGCGTGCAGTCCGAGGAGGGCATCCACGTCGTCCACGACCTGACGCAGGAGGAGCTGGCCCAGCTGGTCGGCGCGTCCCGCGAGACGGTCAACAAGGCGCTGGCGGACTTCGCCCAGCGCGGGTGGCTCCGTCTGGAGGCGCGGGCCGTGATCCTGCTGGACGTCGAGCGCCTGGCCAAGCGGTCCCGCTGACGCCCCTTCCCGGCCGTGTTCCGGGGGCCCCGCCCCCGGACTGGCTGCTTTAGTGAGCCCATGGCCGACCACGCGACCTCCAGAGGTCTCGATCCCCAGGGCTACATCGAGCGCGAAGGCTCCCTCGCCCGCATCCCGCGCGTCTTCCGGCCGGTCGTCGCCTCCGCGCGGGACCGGCTGCTGGAGCTGTTCGGGGGGCGGCTGCACAGCGCGTACCTCTACGGGTCGATCCCGCGCGGCACCGCGCGCGCGGGACGCAGCGACCTGGATCTGCTGGTCGCGCTGCAGGAGGACCCGGCCGACGCCGACCGGGCCGGTGTCCGGGCGCTGGGGGAGGCCGTCGACAAGGCGTTCCCGCAGATCGACGGCGTCGGCACGCTGCTGTACGGCCGGGCGCGGCTGCTGAGCGCGGCGGAGACGTACGACATGGGCTGGTTCGTGGCCTGCATGTGCACCCCGCTGCTGGGCGAGGACCTCGCCGAGTACCTGCCCCGCTACCGGCCCGACTCCCGGCTCGCCCGCGAGACCAACGGGGACCTCGCCCAGCTGCTGCCCGGCTGGCGGCGAAGCGTCGCGGAGGCCGAGAACCCCGAGAACTCCGACGAGGCCGCGGACCCCGCGGCCTCCGAGGCGGCCCGGCGGCGGCTCGTCCGGTTCATGTCCCGGCACCTCGTGCGCACCGGGTTCACGCTCGTCATGCCCCGCTGGAACGGCTGGACCAGCGACCTCACGGAGATGGCCGAGGCGTTCGGCGCGTACTACCCGCAGCGCGCGGAGCAGATGCGCGCGGCGGCCCTGCGCGGCCGGGAGCCGACCGCCGACGCCGCCGTACTGCGCTCCTACGTCGACGACCTGGGCCCGTGGCTCGCGCAGGAGTACGCGCGCGTGCACGGCGTGAAGAGCCCCAGGGACTAGATGAGCCCGTGCTCCTCCAGGTAGTCCAGCTGCGCCCGCACCGACAGCTCGGCCGCCGGCCACAGGGAGCGGTCCACGTCCGCGTAGACGTGGGCGACGACCTCGGACGGGCTGCCGTAGCCGTCCTCGACCGCCGTCTCGACCTGGGCGAGGCGGTGGGCGCGGTGGGCGAGGTAGAACTCGACGGCCCCCTGGGCGTCCTCCAGCACCGGCCCGTGGCCGGGGAGCACGGTGTGGACGCCGTCGTCCACGGTGAGCGACCGCAGCCGCCGCAGCGAGTCCAGGTAGTCGCCCAGACGGCCGTCGGGATGCGCCACCACCGTCGTGCCGCGGCCAAGGACCGTGTCGCCCGTCAGGACCGCCTGGTCGGCCGGGAGATGGAAGCACAGGGAGTCCGAGGTGTGGCCCGGGGTCGGCACGACGCGCAGCTCCAGGCCGCCGACCGTGACCACGTCCCCGGCGGCCAGCCCCTCGTCGCCCAGCCGCAGCGCCGGGTCCAGGGCACGCACGTGCGTGCCGGTCAGCCCGGCGAAGCGGGCGGCGCCCTCCGCGTGGTCCGGGTGGCCGTGGGTCAGCAGCGTGAGCGCGATGCGCCGGCCGGCCTTCTCGGCCGTGTCCACGACGGTGCGCAGATGCCCCTCGTCCAGCGGGCCGGGGTCGACGACCACGGCCAGGTCGGAGTCCGGCTCGGCGAGGATCCAGGTGTTGGTGCCGTCGAGGGTCATCGCCGAGGCGTTGGGCGCCAGGACGTTGACGGCCCGGGCGGTGGCGGGGCCGGTGAGGACCGCGCCCCGCGGCTGGCCGGGAAGAGCTGCTGCGTCCGTCATGCTCAGGCTCCGCCCGTCGGCAGGTCGGTCGGGATGTGCTTGGTGAACTCGTCGTGCCCCGGCCACGACAGCACGATCTCGTCGCCCTCCAGCCGGGCCCGCGCCAGGACGGCGGTCATGTCCCGCCCGGGAGCCGCGGCGAGCGCCTCGGCGGCCGTGCCGTACGGGAGCAGCTGGCGCAGGGTCGCGACGGTGGGCGGCATCATCAGCAGCTCGCCCTTGTCGTAACCCTCGGCGGCCTCGGGGGGCCGGATCCACACCGTGCGGTCGGCCTCCGTGGAGGCGTTGCGGGTGCGCTGGCCGTGCGGGAGGGCGGCCACGAAGAACCAGGTGTCGTAGCGCCGGGACTCGAACTCCGGGGTGATCCAGCGGGTCCAGGCCCCGAGGAGGTCCGAGCGCAGCACCAGGCCGCGGCGGTCCAGGAACTCGGCGAAGGAGAAGTCGCGGGCGACCAGGGCCGCGCGGTCCGCCTCCCACTCCTCACCCGTGGTGTCGCCGACCACCGAGTCTGCCGACGGCCCGGCCAGCAGGACGCCCGCCTCCTCGTACGTCTCGCGCACGGCCGCGCAGACGATCGCCTGGGCGGCCGCCTCGTCCACGCCGAGCCGGTCCGCCCACCACGCGCGCGTGGGGCCCGCCCAGCGGACGTGGTGCTCGTCGTCGCGCGGGTCGACGCCGCCGCCCGGATACGCGTACGCGCCTCCGGCGAAGGCCATGGAGGCGCGTCTGCGCAGCATGTGCACGGCGGGGCCGCGGTCGGTGTCCTTCAGGAGCATGACGGTCGCCGCGCGCTTGGGGACGACCGGAGTCAGCGTGCCGTCCGACAGCGCGCGGATGCGTTCCGGCCAGTCCTGCGGAAACCACTGCCCATTCGCCATGGGCGGAGGCTATCCCGTGGTGCGCGAATGTTCGAGAGCCCCCCGAGGTCAGAGCGGTGGCCGGGCCCGTGCGCCCGCGCCACCGGCCCGCTCCGGGGCGGCGGGGCTACGCCCCGGTGAGCTCCACCTGGATCTCGACCTCGACGGGGGCGTCCAGCGGCAGCACCGCCACGCCGACCGCACTGCGGGCGTGCACGCCCTTGTCGCCGAGGACCTGGCCGAGCAGCTCGCTCGCGCCGTTGACCACGCCGGGCTGGCCGGTGAAGTCGGCGGCCGAGGCGACGAAGCCGACGACCTTCACGACGCGTGCCACGCGGTCCAGATCGCCGGCGACGGACTTGACCGCGGCCAGCGCGTTCAGGGCGCAGATGCGGGCCAGTTCCTTGGCCTCCTCGGCCGTGACCTCGGCGCCGACCTTGCCGGTGACGGGCAGCTTGCCCTCGACCATGGGCAGCTGCCCGGAGGTGTAGACGTACACGCCGGACTGCACGGCCGGCTGGTACGCGGCCAGCGGCGGGACGACCTCCGGCAGGGTCAGGCCGAGTTCGGCCAGCTTCGCGTCTACGCCACTCATGCCTTCTCCCGCTTCAGGTACGCGACGAGCTGCTCGGGGTTGTTCGGCCCGGGCACGACCTGGACGAGCTCCCAGCCGTCCTCGCCCCAGGTGTCCAGAATCTGCTTCGTGGCATGGACGAGCAGCGGCACGGTTGCGTATTCCCACTTGGTCATGCGGCCGACTCTAGCCGCTGCCCGCCCACCGCCCGTGGTCGAGTTGTCCACAGGCTGTCGCGTGGTTGGTGCACGGACTGGTTAGGCTCGAAGGCGTGAGCAGGCTCCAGGTCGTCAGCGGCAAGGGCGGGACCGGAAAGACGACGGTCGCCGCCGCACTCGCGCTGGCCCTCGCGACCGAGGGGAAGCGGACGCTTCTCGTCGAGGTCGAGGGGCGCCAGGGCATCGCGCAGCTCTTCGAGACGGAAGCGCTGCCCTACGAGGAGCGGAAGATCGCCGTCGCTCCAGGTGGCGGGGAGGTGTACGCCCTCGCCATCGACCCCGAACTGGCCCTTCTGGACTACCTCCAGATGTTCTACAAGCTCGGGGGTGCGGGCAGAGCCCTGAAGAAACTCGGCGCGATCGACTTCGCGACCACCATCGCACCGGGCCTTAGGGACGTACTCCTGACCGGCAAGGCGTGCGAGGCGGTCCGCCGCAAGGACAGGAGCGGCCGGTTCGCCTACGACTACGTCGTCATGGACGCGCCCCCCACAGGCCGCATCACCCGCTTCCTGAACGTGAACGACGAGGTGGCGGGCCTGGCGAAGATCGGCCCGATACACAATCAGGCACAGGCCGTGATGCGGGTGCTCAAGTCGAAGGAGACGGCCGTGCACATGGTCACGCTCCTCGAGGAGATGCCCGTCCAGGAGACCGCCGACGGCATCGCCGAACTGCGCGCCGCGGGGCTGCCGGTGGGCCGGATCATGGTGAACATGGTGCGTCCCGAGGTGTTGGACGCGGCAGAGCTGGAACTCGTACGCAGCGTGCCCCGTTCCGCGGTGGCCAAGGCACTGTCGTCGGCGGGACTCGGTGGCGCCCGCCGGGGTGGGAACGCCGAGAAGCTGGTGGCCCCCCTGCTGGAGCAGGCCGAGGAGTACGGCGAGCGTTACGCGCTGGAGCACGAGCAGCGCGCGGTGCTCGCCGAGCTGGGCCTGCCCCTGCACGAACTGCCGCTGCTCACCGAGGGCATGGACCTGGCAGGGCTGTACGAACTGGCCACCGAGCTGCGGAAGCAGGGGATGTCATGAGTCCGGACCCGGCAGCGGATGGGCGCAGCACCCGGTCGGCCGACCAGGAGAGCGGCCGCCACCACCTCTCCCCCGCGCGCGTGCTCGACGTCGACGCGCTGCTCGACGACCCGCAGACCCGCATCGTGGTGTGCTGCGGCTCGGGCGGCGTCGGCAAGACGACCACCGCGGCGGCGCTGGGCCTCAGGGCCGCCGAGCGCGGGCGCAAGGTGGTCGTGCTGACCATCGACCCGGCGCGCCGGCTCGCCCAGTCCATGGGCATCGACTCGCTGGACAACACCCCGCGCCGGGTGAAGGACGTCGACGGCGCGGGCGAGCTGCACGCGATGATGCTCGACATGAAGCGCACCTTCGACGAGATCGTCGAGGCGCACGCGGACCCCGAGCGGGCCGCCACGATCCTGTCCAACCCCTTCTACCAGTCGCTCTCCGCCGGCTTCGCCGGCACGCAGGAGTACATGGCGATGGAGAAGCTCGGGCAGCTGCGGGCGCGCGACGAGTGGGACCTGATCGTCGTCGACACCCCGCCCTCGCGCTCCGCGCTCGACTTCCTGGACGCGCCGAAGCGGCTGGGCTCGTTCCTGGACGGGCGGCTGATCCGGCTGCTGACCGCGCCGGCCAAGCTGGGCGGCCGCGCCGGGATGAAGTTCCTGAACGTCGGGATGTCGATGATGACCGGCACGCTCGGCAAGCTGCTGGGCGGCCAACTCCTCAAGGACGTCCAGACGTTCGTGGCCGCGATGGACACGACCTTCGGCGGCTTCCGCACGCGCGCGGACGCGACGTACAAGCTGCTGCAGGCGCCCGGCACGGCGTTCCTGGTGGTGGCGGCGCCGGAGCGGGACGCGCTGCGTGAGGCCGCGTACTTCGTGGAGCGGCTGGCGGCCGAGGAGATGCCGCTGGCGGGACTGGTACTCAACCGCGTCCACGGCAGCGGCGCCGCCCGGCTGTCGGCCGAGCGGGCGCTCGCCGCCGCGGAAAATCTTGTGGAGCCCCGCATTGTCGATCAGGACGGCGGGAAAGCTGGACTTCGTAACTCTCCCGACCCGTACGGCAGTTCAGAATCTTCCGCATCTGCGCCCGCCGAGTCGTCCCCGTCCGAGCCCGGCTCCCCCGGTCCGGATCAGGAGGACCAGGGCGTCGAGCGGCTCACCGCAGGCCTGTTGAGGCTGCACGCCGAGCGTATGCAGCTGCTCTCCCGCGAGCAGCGCACGCGTGACCGCTTCACCGCGCGCCACCCCGAGGTGGCGGTGGCCGAAGTGGCCGCGCTGCCCGGCGATGTGCACGACCTCGCAGGACTGCGGGACATCGGGGAGCGGCTCGCGGCCGATCGGCCCGAGCTGCCGTAGGCGCGTGCCGGAGGCCGCCCCGTGAAGCGGGGGTGGCCTCAGCTCACCGCCGCGTAGTTCTCGTACACCTGGTCGTCGTCGAGCGGCAGGATGCCCACGCCGCGCTCGTACTCCAGACGAGCCGTCTCGAGCAGCCGGCGCCAGGAGGTCACGGTGGGGCGCCTGCGCAGCAGTGCGCGGCGCTCCCGCTCCGTCATGCCTCCCCACACGCCGAACTCGACGCGGTTGTCCAGCGCATCGGCCAGGCATTCCGTGCGTACCGGACATCCGGTGCACACCGCCTTGGCCCTGTTCTGCGCCGCTCCCTGCACGAACAGTTCATCCGGATCGGTAGTGCGGCAGGCGGCCTGCGCACTCCAGTCGGTTACCCAGCCCATACCGGCGCCGTCCTCTCCCGAATCGAGGCTCCCCCACGGCGGCAGCGGCATATTCACCGCTGCCAGTTGAGGACGTTACGGAAGGCGGGCACAGCGCAACACCCCCTTCGGGCCCAATCTTGAATGGCCCGAACGGACTATGCGTAAGCGGCAGATCACCCGGGGGAGTGAGCTGGTGACATACATGACCTTCCCGGCAAACCGGGACAGTTCTGTTGAGTCACAACGGGCGCCAACTGACACACGAGGCGGATTCGGACACGTCCCCACCAAAAAAGTTGGGGAACCTCCGGAACGATTCGGGGTCGCCGGACGTATTGATACGTGGCCCTACTGCTGTGACAGTTGAGAGCAGCTTAGGCCAAGGCATATACGCGTGTCCGGCGAATGAGAACGTAGGCTGCCCTCATGCCAAAGAAGCGCTCGGGCGGTGGTCTGTCGCCGACACAGCAGGCCGCCAAGTTCCTCGGTGTCAGTGTGCTCGCCGGTGCCGTGCTCGCCGGTATCGCCCTGCCCGCCGTCGGTGCGCTCGGCCTCACGGCCAAGGGATCGGTGGAGAGCTTCGACGAGCTGCCGGCCAACCTCAAGACGCCGCCGCTGAGTCAGCGCACCTCCATCCTGGACGCCGAGGGCGGCCAGATCGCCACCGTCTACTCGCGCGACCGCACGGTGGTGAACCTCAAGGACATCTCGCCGTACATGCAGAAGGCGATCGTCGCGATCGAGGACTCGCGCTACTACCAGCACGGCGCGGTCGACCTCAAGGGCATCCTGCGCGCGCTGAACAAGAACGCGCAGAGCGGCGGCGTCTCCCAAGGCGCCTCCACCCTCACCCAGCAGTACGTGAAGAACGTCTTCGTGGAGGAGGCCGGCGACGACCCGACCAAGGTCGCCCAGGCCACCCAGCAGACCCTCGGCCGCAAGATCAAGGAGCTGAAGTACGCGATCCAGGTCGAGGAGGAGCTCGGCAAGAAGAAGATCCTCGAGAACTACCTGAACATCACGTTCTTCGGTGAGCAGGCCTACGGCGTCGAGGCCGCCGCCGAGCGCTACTTCTCCAAGCACGCCAAGGACCTCGACCTCCAGGAGTCGGCGCTCCTGGCGGGCATCGTCCAGTCGCCGACCCGGTACGACCCGGTCAACGACGAGGCGGAGGCCACCAAGCGCCGCAACGTCGTGCTCCAGCGCATGGCCGACATGGGCGACATCTCGCAGGCGGAGGCCGACAAGGCCGGAAAGACGCCGCTGGGCCTCAACCCCAGCAAGCCCAAGAACGGCTGCATCACCGCGGTCAAGGGCGCCGGCTTCTTCTGCGACTACGTCCGCGAGGTGTTCCTGAACGACCCGGTCTTCGGCAAGTCCAAGGAGGCCCGGGCGAAGGTCTGGAACCAGGGCGGTCTGACGATCCGTACGACGCTGGACCCGCAGGCCCAGGAGTCGGCGCAGGCGTCGATCAAGGACCACGTCTACAAGAGCGACGACGTGGCCACCGCGGCCACCATCGTCGAGCCCGGCACCGGCAGGATCCTCGCGATGGGCCAGTCCCGGCCCTACGGCTTCCGCAAGCACGAGACGCAGATCAACCTGTCCGTGAACCAGAGCGCGGGCGGCGGCGCGGGCTACCAGACCGGTTCGACGTTCAAGCCGATCGTGGCGGCAGCGGCCCTGGAGGGCGGCACGCCGGCCACGCAGTCGTACTCCTCGCCGTACGAGATGGCCTATCCGAGCCCGGTGTCCATCTGTGACGGCAAGGAGTGGCGGACCGACCCGAACAACCCGGCCAAGCTCACGAACGAGAACACCGAGGAGCACGGCCCGTACAGCATGAAGCAGGCGACCGCGAAGTCGGTCAACACCTACTACGTGCAGCTGATCAGCGACATCGGCATCTGCCCGGTCGTCGACATGGCCAAGAAGATGGGCGTGGAGCGCGCGGACGGCGGCAAGATGCAGCAGGCGCCCTCCATCGCGCTCGGCACCCAGGAGATGTCCCCGCTGACGATGGCGAACGCGTACGCGACCTTCGCCTCGCGCGGCATGTACTGCACGCCGGTCGCGATCGAGTCGATCACCCAGACCGTCGGCAGCCAGAAGAAGTCGCTGGCGGTGCCGAAGTCGACCTGCTCGCGCGCCATGTCGGAGAAGACCGCCGACACCGTGAGCACGCTCCTGAAGGGCGTGGTCGAGGACGGTACGGGTCAGCAGGCGGGCCTCGGCAGCCGCCCGAGCGCGGGCAAGACCGGTACGACGGACAACCGCTACGCGGCCTGGTTCGTCGGCTACACCCCGAACATGGCGGGCGCGGTCTGGGTCGGCGACCCCACCCACAAGCGCCGGATGGTCAACATCAGCATCGGCGGCAACTGGAACGCCAAGGTCTACGGCGGTCAGGTCCCCGGCCCCATCTGGCGGGACATGATGACCGGCGCCCTGGACGGCAAGCCGGTGCAGAACTTCAACCTCGTCGACATCCCCGACGGCAACAAGGGCAAGGGCCACGGCCACGACGACGGGAACAACGGCGACAACGGCAACACGGGCGGCCTCATCGGCGGCCTGACCGACGGTGGCGCCAACGGCGGCAACACGGACGGCGGCGCCTTCCCGACGCCGACCTTCTCCATCCCGTCCAACCTCTTCCAGGGCCAGAACGGCACCGGCGGGAACGGCAACGGCGGACGACGCGGCTGACGCACCCCGCGTGCGAGCCCGCTCGAGCCGAGCCCCCATGCGCTGAAACAGGGGCGGGCCCCCGCGCGGGGTGTGGGGGAAGGAGCCCTGTTGTGCGAGGA
>NZ_JBHVGU010000023.1:0-9729 GCF_042800575.1 Streptomyces sp. NPDC057616 | reverse complement strand
CTCGTACGACGACCGTCAGGGGCCATTCTCGTACGGCTCTGCGGCGGATCAGCCCGCCAGCAGCTTCTTCACCGCCGCGGCGACCCGGCCCCCCTCGGCCTGGCCCGCCACCTTCGGGTTCACGATCTTCATGACGGCACCCATCGCGCGGGGGCCCTCGGCGCCGGCCGCCCGGGCCTCCTCGACCGCCTGCGCGACGATCCGCTCCAGCTCCTCGTCACCGAGCTGCTTGGGCAGGTACGCGGCGAGCACCTCGCCCTCCGCCTTCTCCCGCTCGGCGCTCTCCGCCCGGCCGCCCTGCGCGAAGGCGTCGGCGGCCTCCCGGCGCTTCTTCGCCTCCTTGGTGATCACCTTCAGCACCTCGTCGTCGGAGAGCTCGCGCTTCTCCTTGCCCGCGACCTCCTCCTTGGTGATCGCGGCGAGCGTCAGCCGGAGCGTCGAGGAGCGCAGCTCGTCGCGCTCCTTGATCGCGGCGTTGAGGTCTTCCTGCAGCTTCGACTTGAGCGTGGTGGTCATGACACCGATTGTCGCAGGTGCACAGGGCCCGATGCCCGCTCATTTAAAGGGCGGTGGGACTCGGGAGGGTCTCCGGGTCTGACACGATGGACGTATGCGCGCTCGATACGGAGTACCTCTGGGAATCGCGGCGGCCGGCGCCGCCGGTGTGGTGTACGCGGCGGGGTTCGAGGCCCGCTCCTTCCGGCTGCGACGGGTGACGGTCCCCGTCCTGCCCGCCGGAATGCAGCCGCTGCGCATCCTCCAGGTCTCCGACATCCACATGGTCGGCGGACAGCGCAAGAAGCAGCGCTGGCTGCGCTCGCTGGCCGGTCTGCGCCCCGACTTCGTGATCAACACCGGTGACAACCTCTCCGACCCCGACGGCGTGCCGGAGGTCCTGGACGCGCTGGGCCCGCTGATGGAGTTCCCCGGGGCGTACGTCTTCGGCTCGAACGACTACTACGGCCCCCGGTTCCGCAACCCGGCCCGCTACCTGCTGGAGAAGGCCCAGCGGCGGCACGGCCTGAACGGCAACCCGCCGGTCGTCGGCGCGATCCACAATCCGTGGGAGGACCTGCGGGACGGCTTCGACGCGGCGGGCTGGCTCAACCTGACGAACACGCGCGGCACGCTCAAGGTCGAGGGCGTCTCGGTGGAGCTCACGGGCCTGGACGACCCGCACATCAAGCGCGACCGCTACCTCCAGGTGGCCGGCGGCCCCTCCGGTGCGGCGGACTTCTCGATGGGCGTGGTGCACGCGCCGTACCTGCGCGTGCTGGACTCCTTCGCGGCCGACGCGTACCCGCTGATCCTCGCGGGCCACACGCACGGCGGCCAGCTCTGCATCCCCTTCTACGGCGCCCTGGTCACCAACTGCGACCTGGACACGGAACGGGTGAAGGGCCTGTCGACGCACTCGGCGGAGGGGCGTACGTCGTATCTCCACGTCTCGGCCGGCTGCGGCACGAACCGCTACACGCCGGTACGGTTCGCGTGCCCGCCGGAGGCGTCGCTGCTGACGCTGGTGAGCCGGGACTGACACCGAGGGTGCGGGGTTCGGTGGGGCAGGGGTAACCCGCGCGGCCCACTCGCGTGGCCGCATATGCCCCTTTTGCCTAACTTGAGGGCATGACCGCCCCGATACCCAGGGACATCCCGGACCTGCCCGCACTCTCCGGGATTCCCGCGCTGCCGCACTCCGCTGTCCCCGCCGCCGCGGTGGTGACTCCCGTACGCCGTCCCCTGGCCGCCGTGTACCGCCTCCTGGTCGCGCTGGCGGCAGCGGCGGGCGTCACCATCGACCTGCTCCTCGGCAGCCCCGTCCGGGTCCTGAGCTACTTCACGATCCAGAGCAACATCCTCGTGGCCGTGGTCTTCGCGCTCTCCGCCCGCCGCGCCTGGTCGGCCCGCCGCCCGCTCCCCTCGGCGTGGACCGGCGCGACGCTGCTCTACATCACCATCACCGGGCTGGTGTACCACCTGCTCCTGGCCGGCACCTCCCCCACGTTCGCCATGACGGGCCCCACGACCGCCCTGACCGGCTGGCAGTGGATCACCAACCAGGTCCTGCACACGGCGGTCCCGCTCGCGGCCGTGCTGGACTGGCTGCTGCTGACACCCCGCGGCGGCCTCCACCTCCGCCAGGCCGCGACGTGGCTGCTCTACCCGCTGGCCTACCTGCTGTTCTCCTTCGCGAGGGGCGAGCTGATCCTGCCCGGAACACCGGGCCGCTACCTCTACCCGTTCCTGGACGTCGACCTCCACAGCTACAAGAACGTCCTCGCCAACGCGCTCCTGCTCGGCCTCGCCTTCTACGGCCTCGCGGTCCTCATGGTCGCCCTCGACCACGCCCGCCCCAACCCGGTCCGCCCCCGCCGCAAAACCGGATTTCGTCTCCAGCCACCCGTGGGCTAAAGTAAACGACGTCGCCGCGAGCAGCGGCGACGATCGGGGTGTAGCGCAGCTTGGCAGCGCGCTTCGTTCGGGACGAAGAGGTCGTGGGTTCAAATCCCGCCACCCCGACAGCCGAAACACCAAATGAGGCACCTACCAGTGATGGTGGGTGCCTCAGTTGTTTCTGCGCGTCCATGACCCCGGCGCCGGTCTGGGCCACACCCAGAGATCGTTCTCGGATTCCACAGCCTATGTCTCGTGAAGCCTGGCGATGACGACGCCTGGTGGCTCGAAGCACCGGGATCGTGCTGCTCAGAAAACTCGTGCGAACTCTTTTGCTCCGTCGTGCATCGGAGAGGGGCAGCGGGTGCAGGCCGCCCGTGCACGGATACGTCCCTCGTGGGCGGTGAGTTGTGAGGAGCGCATGTTCATGTTTCTGAGGGCACGGCGGGGCGTTGTCGCGATGGGGGCGGTTGCCGCTCTGGGGCTGCTCACCGCGTGCGGGGGCGGTTCGGGCAGCGACAGCGGCACCGGTGGCGACAGCAAGGGTGGGGGCGGCGACGCCTCCGCCACCGCGTCCCACACGGGCCCGTCCGCCTCCGTCGGCGACCCGTCGGCGCAGGGCACGCAGGGCAGCAAGGGCACGGGGAGCAGCTCCTCCAAGAACGGCGGCGGCAGCACCCGGTGTCGGGCCTCCCAGCTGCGCGGGCACGTGGGGCAGAACGATCCCGGGGCCGGGCAGGAGAATTTTCCGCTGGTCGTGACCAACTTCTCCGGGACCACCTGCACGCTCGACGGATACCCGGGCGCCGCCTTCGTGGACGGTTCGGGCAAGCAGGTGGGGCCGGATCCCAGGCGGGCCGCCGGGAGTCCGGTGAGGATCACGCTGGCACCGGGCCGGAGCGCCTGGGCCGGGCTGAGCTTCGGCAACCCTGAGATCAGCGGGGCGAGGACGGCCACGCCCACCGGCATTCTGATCACGCCGCCGGACGAGAAGGAACCGGTGAAGGTTGACTGGACGGGCGGTGCGGTACCCGTCTCCGACGCCGCGAACCTGACGGTCTTCCGGGCGGGCAACGGCGGCTGACAACCGCCCGCGCGCCGCGTCGTCCGGCTCCGGTCCCTCCCCTCGTGGGGACCGGCGCCGAACGGTGCGGACGGCCTTCGGACTCGAGCGAAGAGATCAGCGGTGGGGCCGACACCGCCTCGTGAGCCGCTTCGGCACCATGGGCTGAAGCTGACCGAGAACTTTCGGCGTCCTGGGCTGTGTCTCCGGGCGCTGAGCTGATGGCCTGCGCGGACGGCGCGGCGGTGGTTCGCCCTTGCGTCGTGATCCTGCCAGCCGGGGCTCTTGCTGAGGAGATTCCGGCTCCGGTCCGGAGACTTAAGCCGCAGGTCAGCCGTATAAAGTGAGTTTTCCGGTCCGGATGGACGCACGCGGGGGAAGTGAGGAGTGGAGGCCGTGGGTTCCGATTCAGGGGCACGTACGGCCTTCGCGGAGCGGCTCGCGCTGCTGTACAAGGAGGCGGGCAACCCTCCCCTCGCGCGCGTGGCCGAGGCGGTCGTACAGCTGCAGCGGGTGGACGAGCGCGGGCGGCCCGTACGGGTATCCGCCCAGCGGATCAGCGACTGGCGGCGGGCCAAGAACGTACCGGCGCACTTCGCCGCCCTCGCCGCCGTGCTGCACGTCCTCATCCCCCAGGCCCGGCGCGCCCGTCCCGCACCGGTCTCCGCCGGCCTCTACGACATGGGCCACTGGCAGCGCCTGTGGGAGCGCGCGGTGGCCGACCCGGCCGGCGACCGGCCCGCGGCGGCCGCGGACCCCGAGGAGGCGGCCGCCGAGGCGACGGCCGTTCCCGGCGTGTGTCCGTACCGGGGCCTGGCCTCGTACCGGCAGGAGGACGCCCGCTGGTTCTTCGGCCGGGACCGGAGCACCGGCGCGCTCGTCGACCAGCTGCTCGCGGCGGAGGGGACGGGCGGCCTGGTCATGCTCGTCGGCGCCTCCGGCGCGGGGAAGTCCTCGCTGCTGCACGCGGGCCTGGCGACCGCGGTGCAGAGCGGCGCGCTGGGGATCGGCAACAAGCCGCGCGGCGTGCTGCAGCTCGTACCGGGAGCGGATCCCGTCGCGGAGCTGATCCGCAGGATTCCCGAGCTCGGTTCCGCCGTCACAGGGAGCACCGGGAGTGCCGAGACCCCGAGGGCCAGGGAAAACGCCGGGGACGACGAGCACCCGGACGAAGGCGGCGTCCGGGACGCCTTCGCGCGGTGGGCCCGCCGTGAGGCGCCGTCCGGGGGCCGTCCGGTGGTCATCGTGGACCAGTTCGAGGAGGCGTTCACCCTCTGTCCGGACGCGGCGAGCCGGCGGCTGTTCGTGCGCGTCCTGCACGCCGCGTGCACGCCCGCGGCCCCCGACGAACCGGCCCCGGTGCTGGTGGTACTCGGCATCCGTGCCGACTTCTACGAGCAGTGCCTGGCCCATCCCGAGCTGGCCGACGCGCTGCAGCACCGCCACATGGTGCTCGGGCCGCTGACCACCGCCGAGCTGCGTGACGCGGTCAACGGTCCGGCCAAGGCCGTCGGGCTGGAGCTCGAACCGGGTCTCGCGGAGCTGATCGTGCGTGAGGTGAGCGCCGACGGGCCGCGCGGCGCGCACGACGCCGGCGTGCTGCCGCTGCTCTCGCACGCGCTCCTCGCCACCTGGCAGCGGCGCAAGGCGGGGCGCCTCACGCTGGCCGGCTACCGCGCCGCGGGCGGCATCCAGGGCGCGGTGGCCGCGACCGCCGAGCGGGCCTGGTCCAGCCTCGACCCGCCCGCCCGTACGGCCGCGCGGCTTCTGCTGCTGCGGCTGGTCCGGCTGAGCGAGGACACCCAGGCCACCCGCCGCAGGGGCACCCGGCGCCAGCTCGCGGACGAGTCGACCAACCCGGACAAGACGGAGGAGTCGCTCGAGGCGCTGGTCCGCGCCCGGCTGGTGACGCTCGACGCGGAGACCGTGGAGATCACCCACGAGGCGCTGCTGCACGCCTGGCCGCGGCTGCGCGACTGGATCGACGAGGACCGCAACGGCAATCTGCTGCGCCAGCGGCTGGAGGAGGACGGCCGGGCCTGGGAGGGCTCCGAGCGCGACTCCTCGCTGCTCTACCGGGGTTCGCGGCTGGAGCAGGCCCACACCTGGGCGAAGTCCGCCAAGGACGGCGGCGACACCTTCCTCACCCGCAGCGCCGTGGAGTTCCTCGCCGCCTCGGTCAGGCTGCGCCGGCGCACGGTGTGGATCAGCCGCGGCGCGGTCTCCGCCCTGGTGGTGCTCGCGCTGCTGGCCGTCGGCGCCGCGGTCGTCGCCTGGCAGCAGCGCAACGACGCCGTCTTCGCGCAGGTGGTCGCCGAGGCCGACCGCGTCCAGTACACCGATCCTTCGCTCTCCGCCCAGCTCGACCTGGTGGCGCACCGGCTGCGGCCGGGCGACCACGACGCCAACAGCCGGCTGGTGTCGATCGTGAACGCCCCGCTGGCCACCCCGCTGACCGGCCACGCGGGCGCCGTCTACCTCACCTCGTTCAGCCCGGACGGGAAGACACTCGCCACCGCCAGCTACGACCGCACGGTCCGGCTGTGGGACGTGCGCGACCGCAGCCGGCCCAAGCCGCTCGGCCGCCCGCTCACCGGCCACACCAGCTGGGTGAGCAGCGCGGTCTTCAGCCCGGACGGCCACACCCTCGCCAGCGCGGGCGACGACGGGACGATCCGGCTGTGGGACGTGCGGGACCCGGCCCATCCCGTCCGGCTCGGTGCGCCGCTGACCGGGCACAAGGGCACCATCTACCTGATCGCGTTCAGCCCGGACGGGCACACGCTGGCGTCCGTCGGCGAGGACCGCACCGCACGCCTGTGGAACGTCTCCGACCCGGCACACGCCGCTCCGGTCGGCCCGCCCCTGAAGGGCCACACCGCCGCCGTGCGCTCGGTCGCGTTCAGCCCCGACGGGCGGACGCTGGCGACGGGTGGCGACGACGACACCGTACGGCTGTGGAACGTGTCCGACCCGGTGCACGCCGCACAGGTCGGCTCGCCCCTGAAGGGCCACACCGACCTGGTCCACTCCGTGGCCTTCAGCCCGGACGGCGACACCCTGGCCAGCGGCAGCGCGGACGACACCGTACGGCTGTGGAACGTGTCCGACCGGGCACACGCCACGCAGATCGGCTCGCCCCTCACCGGCCACACCGGTCCCATCTGGTCCGTGGCCTTCAGCCCCGGCGGGGAGCAGCTGGCCGCGGCGAGCGCGGACAGCACCGCGAGCCTGTGGAACGTCAGCGACCCGGCCTTTCCCTCACAGGTCGGCGAGCCGCTGGCGGGCAGCAGCGGCGAGATGTACGCGCTGGGCTTCAGCCCCGACGGCCGCACCCTCGCGACGGGCAGCGGTGACGGCAAGGTCCGCCTGTGGTCGATCCCGACGTCGGACATGATCGGCCGGACCGGGGAGTTCCGCCCGGACGGAAAGGTGCTCGCGACCGTCGGGCGCGACGGAGCGGTCCGGCTGTGGAACGTGCAGAAGCCCGGCCGGCCGGTGGCGCTGAGCAGGCCGTTCAAACACGCCGACGGCGGCGAGGAGATGGTCTTCTCCCCCGACGGCCGCACGCTCGCGGTGCTCACGGCCAACCGCACGGTGCACCTGTGGAACGTCGCCGACCCGGCGCGGCCGGTCCCCTACGGGCACCCCGTCAAGCTCCAGACCCGGTTCATGGGCCCCGACGCGCTGGCGTTCAGCCCCGACGGGCGCACCCTGGCCACCGCCTACACCGACCACACCTTCCAGCTGTGGAACGTCACCGACCCGGCGCACGTCGTCGCGTACGGCGCCCCGCTCACCGGCCACAAGGGCTACATCAACGCCCTCGACTTCAGCCCGGACGGCCACACCCTCGCCAGCGGCAGCGCCGACGGCACCATCCGGCTGTGGAACGTCGACGACCCGGCGCACACGACACCGGTCGGCAGGCCGCTCAGATGGCACGCGGGACCCGTCAACGCGCTCGCCTACAGCCCCGACGGACACACCCTCGCCAGCGGCGGTGACGACGACACGGTCCGCCTGTGGAACAGCACCGACCCGGCCAGGACGACCCCGCTGGGCTCCCCGCTCACCGGCCACACCGAGGCGGTCGTGTCGCTGACGTACAGCCCGGGCGGGCGCATGCTGGCCAGCGGCGGCAACGACAACACCGTGCGCCTGTGGAGCGTGTCCGACCCCGCCCACGCCGGGCCGATCGGCCAGTCGATGAGCCCCAACGCCAAGACCGGCAACTTCCTCGCGTTCAGCCCGCGCAACCACATGCTCGGCGTCTCCAGCGGCGCCGACACCGTACGGCTGTGGAGCCTGGACCCCGACGACGCCATCCGGCGCATCTGCTCGGCCACGCACGGGGTGCTGACGGCGCAGAAGTGGCACGAGTACCTGCCGCGGCTTCCGTACCAGCCTCCGTGCGGCGAGTAGGGCGTCAACTCCTGTGTCATGGTGGTGAGTTGATCGAAGGGAACTCGTGATTCCGGCCACAACCACGGGCCGGAGACGGGTCGCCGACTCCCGCCGCGCCTGCGGCCTTGTTAGGCTGGGCCTCAGCCCGGTCGCTGGTGCATCCCCCGTCGCCAGCGACCGGGTCTTCGCATGTCCGCCACATGCCCGGAAAGGTGGTGAGCGCCGCCGTGGACCGGCGCATCGCCGTCGTCACCGCCGTGCACGCCCCCTCGGCCGGGTTCCTCGCCGAGGCGTACAAGTCCCTTTGCGCGCAGGAGCTGTTGCCGGGCTGGTCGTGGCACTGGGTGATCCAGGAGGACGGCACGACGGACGAGGTCCGGCCCCATGTCCCCGACGACGCGCGCGTGACCTTCCGGCAGGGGCGGCCGGGCGGCCCCGGTGTCGCCCGCACGATGGCGCTCGCCCGTGCCGAGGGCCCGTACGTGAAGGTCCTCGACGCCGACGACCTGCTGCCGGCCGGCGCGCTGGCCCGTGATCTCGCGGTGCTGGAAGGCGAGCCGGAGACCGGCTGGACGACGTCGCGGGCGCTGGACCTGCTGCCGGACGGCTCGACGGCCGGCTTCCCGGGCGACCCGGACGAGGGCCCGATCGAGCGGGGCGCCCTGCTCGGCTTCTGGAAGGCGAACGGCTTCCGCGCCCAGGTGCATCCGGCCACGCTGTGCGTCCGCCGGGACCTGCTGCTCGCGCTCGGCGGGTGGATGGCCCTGCCGGCGTCCGAGGACACCGGCCTGCTGCTCGCGCTGAACGCCGTGAGCCGCGGCTGGTTCTCCCGCGAGCCGGGCCTGCTCTACCGCAAGTGGGAGGGACAGGTGACCGGCCAGGCGGCGCACGTGGACCCGGCCGAGCGCGAGGCGCGGATGGCCGTGGTGGAGGCGCGCGCGCGAGCGCTCGCAGCCTTCCGCCCGCACCCCCCACTCACGGACTGACGGCCCCGCCCTCTGCACCGGCGGAGCCGGCGGCCGCCGCCGCGAGCCAGCTCGCCACCCGGCGCACCGTCGTCTCGTCGAGCCGTTCCACCAGCGCCTGTACGGCCGTGTGGTCGTCCGGTGCGAGGTCGTAGAGGCCCGCCTTGCTCAGGCCGGCCGTGAGCACCTGCCGCTTGCGGGCGTCCATGCGCTCCGAGAGCCTGCTCGGCTCCTCGGGGCCGGTGGGCGCCTGGGGCACCGGGGCGGCGGGGGCGGCCGACACGTCGAAGCGCCGCCAGCCGCCGCCCTCGGGACCCCACAGGCTCACCGCGAGCGTGCCGCCGCGCGCCCGCACGGTCTGGGCCATCTCGCCGAGCGCGTACTGCACGGGCGCGCGGTGGGGCGACTCGGCGCACACCTGCCAGGTCCCCGAGGACGACCCGTGGAACAGCGCGACCCAGCGGGGGTCCCCGGTCGGCTGCGGACTGGGGGGAGGTGTCGTCGTCGCCACTGCGTTCAGCCCTTCACTCACCCGTTTGGAAGCCGGACAGCAGGGGACGATAACTGACGGTCCGTCAGATATCCAGAAGCGGGATCGAGGGGGTTGGGATGACCGGGCTCGACGACGCGGAGGCGCTCAGGAAGGGCCATGCCGCTCGCGCGCACAGCGCCTACGACCGTGCCGTGGCGACGTGCGGGCACGCCGGGGTGGACCCGGCCGCCGCCGAAGTCGTACCGACGACGCCCGCCGGGCGCGCCGCGGGTGCCCTGCGCCTGTCCGCGCGCTCCCTCGACGCGCTCACCGCGAGCGCCCCCGACCCGGCGGCCGACGCCCGCTGCGCGCGGAACGCCTCCGCCGCCGCGGCGCTCGCCGCGCAGCTGGCCGCCGCGGCCGACGGC
>NZ_JBHVGU010000022.1:0-169800 GCF_042800575.1 Streptomyces sp. NPDC057616 | reverse complement strand
CCCCGTCCCCACGGTGCGGCGCGATCAGGTCCCCGTCCAGTCATCCCGTGGACGGCGACCTGGGTCTCAGGTGAGGCCGAGTGCCGGCAGCACGGCGGCCTCCACGAAGCGGACCAGATAGTCGGGGTCGGCGTACTCCCCCTCCAGGACGGGCCGGGCCCGCATGACGCCGAACATCTGCGCCGGCACGTACGGCAGGGCCGGATGGTCGGCGGCGACCTCGCCGCGGTCCACGCCCCGCTGAAGGATCTCCCGCATCGCCCGGATCTCCGGCTCCACCAGCGCCTCGCGCAGCGCCTGCTGAAGGTCCGGGTCCTGGGTGATGGCATGACCGAGCGCCTGGTGGAGCTTGGTGTCCTTGCGCCCCCACAGCGCGGCGACCCGCGCGGCCTGGCGCAGATCCTCGGCCAGCGACCCGGTGTCGATGCCGCCGAAGCGCATCTGCCGGGCGGACCGCAGCGCCGCCGCCACGAACTGGGGCTTCGTCTTCCACTGCCGGTAGAGCGTGGACTTGCTGCAGCGCGTGCTCGCGGCGACGCCCTCCATGGTCACGGCGTCGTAGCCGCACTCACGGATCTGCTCGAGCACCGCGTCGAAGAACTCCTTCTCACGCGCGGGCGTGATCTTGGAGCGGCGCGAGGAGGCGACCGATTCCGGTCCGTCCGCGGCCTGCGACGTCATGTGCTCTTCCCCTCACTCCCGAACCGGGATTATTCCCGGCTTCCAGTGTGTCGTACCTATCGATACGCCACTGTACCGGAACGCCGACGTATCGGTACACTCCCGTATCGGAACGCATTCGTTTCGGCACGCGTGCGTACCGATGAGTTCCGGCCCCGGCCGGGGTCTCACCACGTACAGCAGGCGCACGCAGCAGCAGGCAGGCACGAGCAGCAGCACGAGCAGCAGGCAGACGTACGGCTGGCACAGGCACGACGCACGACGCACGACGCACGACCGTGAAGCAAGGGAGCCGGGGGATGAACGGACGCACTGAGCCTCCAGACCTGGAGGCGGCCGCCATACCGCGGCCGCCTCTCGTCCGAGAGCTCCTGCTCGTCGCGGGACTCTTCCTCGTCTACAAGTTCGGGCGGCAGCTGGCCACCGGCCACACCGGCGAGGCCCTCCACAACGGCCACCGCGTGTGGGACCTCGAACGCGCGCTGCACCTGCCCGGCGAGGGCTCGGTGCAGTCGTTCCTGCTGCACGGCGACGGCGTCGCGCAGATCGCGAACACCTACTACGCGACCGTCCACTTCCCGGCCACCGCGGCCTTCCTGATCTGGCTCTACCTGCGGCGCCCGGCGCACTACGTCTGGGCCCGCCGCGTGCTGGCCACCGTCACCTCGGCGGCCCTGGTGCTGCCCTTCGTCTATCCGCTGGCCCCGCCGCGGATGCTGGCCGGCACCGGCCTGGTCGACACCGCGCACGTCTACGGCCCCTCGGTGTACGGCCCGCCCTCCTCGGACCACCTCTCCAACCAGTTCGCGGCCATGCCCTCGCTGCACTTCGGCTGGGCCCTGATGGTCGCCGTCGGCCTGATCGTGGCGACGCGCTCGCGGTGGCGCTGGCTGTGGCTGCTGCACCCGCTGGTCACGCTGCTGGTGATCGTGGGCACGGCGAACCACTACTGGGTCGACGCCCTCGTCGCGACCGCCATGCTCGGCGTCGCGCTCGCCCTGGTCCACCGGCCGCACCGCACGGTCAGCACCGCCGGGCGCGGCAGCGGGCGGCTCGCGCCGGCCGCCGGGAAGCGCGACGAAAAGGTCCTGGTCGGAGCGGGCCGATGACCGCCGTCCTCGTCGCCGTCGCCCTCTCCCTGGTTTCCGCCGTCGCCTACGCGGCCGCGGCCGTGGCCCAGGAGCGCCTTGCCGCGCGCAGCTCGGAATCCGGCGTGCTGCGGCTGCTGGGCGCGGGTGCCTGGTGGGCGTCGGTCGGGCTCAACGCCTCCGCGGCCCTGCTGCACGTCGTCGCCCTCAAGTACGGTTCGCTGACCGTCGTGCAGCCGCTCGGCGCGCTCACGCTGGTCGCCGCGGTGCCGATGGGGGCGCGGGCGGCCGGGCGGAAGGTGAGCACGGCCGAGTGGCGCGGCACCGCGCTGACGCTGGCCGGGCTGGCCGCGCTGCTGGTCGCCGCGTCCGGTTCGGCGCCGGAGCAGGTGCTGACCCTGACCGAGGCGCTGGCGGTCGCGGGCACCACGGCCGCGCTGATCGGCATGCTGTCGTGGCCGGGAGCCCGGCCGGGACTGCGGCACGCCACCGCGTCCGGGTTCGCCTCGGGCGTGGCCTCGGCGCTCACGCAGACGGTGACCGTGGCGGCGACCGACCGCTCCGGCCCGGCGCTCAGCCTTCAGGTCGTCCTGGTGGCGGTGCTGGTCGCGGCCTTCGCCGCGGGCGGACTTCTGCTGTCGCAGACGGCGTACAAGGGCGGACTCGGCGCTCCGCTGGCGGTGCTGACGCTGTCCAACCCGGTGGCGGCCTCGGTGATCGGCCTCACCCTGCTCGGCCAGGGCCTGCGCGGTGGCGCGGCGGGCGTGCTCCTCGCCCTCGCGGGTGCGGCCGTCGCCTCCAGCGGCGTCGTCCTGCTGACCCGGCTGACCCCCGCTCCGGCCCCGGCGGCACCGGCCCTGTCCGACGAGGAACACCCGGTGGCCGCGGTCCTGGCCGACGAGGAACACCCGGTGGCCGCGGTCCTGGCCCTCAAGCCGGAGACGGCGACGCCGGAACCGGTGCTGGTGCCCCGGCCGACGTCGGACCCGGGCCACCTCACCCCGCTGTGACCGTCGGCGGCCGGCTAGCCCAGGCCGCGTGAATCCTGCTTGAGCGCCGTGTCCACGGTGAGCGCCGTCGCGACGACGAGGCTCAGCAGCGGCTCGGGCAACTGGTAGTGGATCTGCAGGACGTAGTTGTCCGCGGTCGTGAACATCGTCTTGGCAAGGCCCTCCCAGGTCTTGGTGATCCGGGCGACCTCGTTGTCCGCGTGGTCCACGATGGCGAAGTTCCAGGCCCGCCAGTTCTCCGCCTTGACCGCGCCGACCTGGTGGCCGTTCGCGTTCATCGCGAAGTTGATCTTCCCGATCATGTTCTGCTGGACGATCTCGCCGACCGGCGAGCCGTCCGGACGGCTCACCTCCACCCGCGACTTGAAGAACTTCGCGGGCCGGGTCAGCACCAACTGCGGCTGGCCGTAGGCGTCCCGGATCTCCAGCCGGTGCGTCATGAACTGGTCGAGGCTGGAGACGAAGCGCGCCACCTTCTTCAGCGTGCTCTGCCCGACCTCGGTGACCGAGCCGATCTGGTGGCCGTTCTGATCCATGACCGTGTACTCGTTGGTCAGCTCGATCAGCTTGGCCTTCTGGTTCACCACCAGGACCGGCTCGGTGAACAGGCCGCCGCCACCGGGGCCGCCCGCGGCGACCCCGGCCTGCTGCTGCACCTGGCGCTGCACCCGCGGGTCGGGACCCGCGGCCTGCTGCGGCATCTGCGGCACCTGCATCTGCGGCATGTGCGACTGCTGCATGGGCGACTGCGGCTGACCGGCCGGGACCGGCTGCTGGTCGGCATGCGTGTGCTGGGTCCACTGAGCGCCGTCCCAGTAGCGGAGAGTCTGGGGCGCTCCGTGCGGATCCGGGTACCAGCCTGCAGGTGTGTTCGAATGCGTGGTCACCGGGGCACACTACCCCGGCCCCACCGGCACCTCGCCACCCCTCCCGTCCCGGTATTCATCAGCTTTTACCCGGCACGTCACCTCATCGGTCACGCCGTGATGATCGCCGGGTCGCTGACGCCACAACTCCCGTTCTCCACATGTCCGGCGAATCGCCGCAGGAAGTCCGGGTCGGCCTCGGAGGTGACGGTGAGGTCGTACCAGCGCCTGCTCGCCGCGAGGTCCACGGTGTGCCTGACGGTCGCGCCGGGCCGCACCGAGAACGCCTGCGGCCGGACGCCGTAGCCGCCCGCGAGCTTCAGACGGACCGTGCCGGAGCCCTTGTTGGTGAACGTCAACTCGACGTTCTCACCCGTGTGACGGGCGGTGGCCTCGGGTCCGGCGGTCTTGTTCGGGCCCTTGAAGACGCGCAGGAAGCCGTTGGGACCGTGCACGGCGAGGTCGTACGAGCCGTTCGAGTACGCCGAGTTCCAGGTGTCCGCGACCGTCTTGCCGGCCTCGGTGGTGTAGGTCCACGGACCGTCGGTGCGGTTGCCGGAGGTGACCAGGAAGGCGGCGCCCGCCTTCGCCCCCGAGGCGAAGGTGAGCGTGAACTTCCCGCCCGCCGTGTCGGCCGAACCGTCCACGTACGGGGCGTACTTGAGGGGACGCGTCGGGCGCTGGCCGCGCTCCTGCTTGGGCAGGACGCCCTGGGCCGGCGGGGTCGGCACGTAGTCGGGGTGCCGGTTCTTGTCCGGCGGCCGGTAGCCGTCCGTGTCCGGCAGGGCGACCGGCTTGGTGTCCGTACGGGAGAAGTCGAACGCGGCGGTCAGATCGCCGCAGACGGCGCGCCGCCAGGGCGAGATGTTGGGCTCATGGACACCGAAGCGGGCCTCCATGAACCGGATGATCGAGGTGTGGTCGAGCGTCTCGGAGCAGACGTAACCGCCCTTGCTCCAGGGCGAGACGACGAGCATCGGCACCCGCTGGCCGAGGCCGTAGGGGCCGGCCGGGTTGCTGCCGCTGCCCTTGAACAGGTCGAGGGCGGGGTCGACCGTGGACTTGCCCTGCGCGGCCGACTGCGGCGGGTACGGCGGGACCTGGTGGTCGAAGAAGCCGTCGTTCTCGTCGTAGGTGATGAACAGCGCCGTCTTCGCCCACACCTTCGGGTCTGCGGTGAGCGCGTCGAGGACCTGGGAGACGTACCAGGCGCCGTAGTTCGCGGGCCAGTTGGGGTGCTCGGTGAAGGCCTCGGGGGCGACGACCCAGGAGATCTTCGGCAGCTTGCCGCCCTTGACGTCGGCCTTCAGCTGGTCGAAGAAGCCCTCGCCCTTGGTCGCGTCGGTGCCGGTGCGGGCCTTGTCGTAGAGCGGGTCGCCGGGCTTGGCGTTGCGGTACTGGTTGAAGTAGAGCAGCGAGTTGTCGCCGTAGTTGCCGCGGTAGGCGTCGGAGATCCAGCCCCAGCCGCCGGCCGCGTCCAGGCCGTCGCCGACGTCCTGGTAGATCTTCCAGGAGACGCCCGCCTTCTCCAGGCGCTCGGGGTAGGTCGTCCAGCCGTAGCCCGCCTCGTCGTTGCCGAGCACCGGACCGCCGCCCTGGCCGTCGTTGCCCGTGTAACCGGTCCACATGTAGTAGCGGTTGGGGTCGGTCGAGCCGATGAACGAGCAGTGGTATGCGTCGCAGATGGTGAAGGAGTCGGCGAGCGCGTAGTGGAACGGGATGTCCTCACGGGTCAGGTACGCCATCGTCGTGGAGCCCTTGGAGGGCACCCACTTGTCGTACTTGCCCCCGTTGAAGGCGGCATGTCCGTCGTTCCAGCCGTGCGGCAGGTCCTGGATGAACGCCAGGCCCAGGTCGTCGGCGTCGGGATGGAACGGCAGGATCTCCTTGCCGCCCGCGTCCTTCTGGTGCCACACCGACGTGCCGTTCGGCCAGGTCACCGGGCGCGGATCACCGAACCCGCGAACCCCCTTGAGCGAGCCGAAGTAGTGGTCGAAGGAACGGTTCTCCTGCATCAGCACGACGATGTGCTCGACGTCCTCGAGGGACCCCGTGCGACGGTTCGCGGGCAGCGCGGCAGCACGCTCGATGCTGCTGGAGAGCGCGGTGAACGCGGTGGTAGCGCCCGCGAGTTGCAGGAATCGGCGCCGATTGACTTCGGGCATGGTGTGGGTGCCTCTCATCCTGGTGCGGACGGCCGGAACATGACGGAATGCGCGCGCAGCGAGTGTTCCAAGAGCAACAAACGTCAGGGAAGGGCCGGATGGCGCCAATGTGAAAGTCGTCGGTACGAGCGGTGCGGGGCGACGGGAGAGAGCTGCACCGGGTTCGCCTCCTGGGGAGGGGCGGCTGGGGGTGGCGCATTCTTTTCGTTCTCGGCGCCTTCTCCGTCGCGTGGGCCCCCGGCCGCAGCGGCCCGTGGAGAAGGCTTCCGTCAGACGGAAGCCCCCTTGCCCCCCTGCGTCCCCCGTCACGAATCTGAGTTCAACCACGGCACGCGGGGCGAGGACGCCCCGCTCTCAGGGACGGGATCGCCATGCCTCACATGACCGCCTTCGCCAGGAACCAGTGGTACGTCGCCGCCTACAGCCACGAGGTCGGGCGCGAGGAGCTGCTCGGCCGGACGATCCTCGGTGAGCCGCTCGTGTTCTACCGGACGGAGGAGGACGGGACGCCCGTCGCGCTCGCCGACCGCTGTGTGCACCGGCGCTTCCCGCTGCACGAGAAGCCGAGCCGGCTCGACGGTGACAGGATCGTGTGCGGGTACCACGGGTTCACGTACGACACGACCGGTACGTGCGTGTACGTGCCGGGGCAGAAGCGGATACCGCGCACCGCGCGGGTGGCCTCCTATCCCGTCGTCGAGCAGGACTCGCTGGTGTGGGTGTGGATCGGCGACCCGGCGCTCGCCGACGCGCAGACCATTCCGCGCGCCCGCCACCTCGACGCCCCCGGCTGGGTCACCGTGCGCGGCATGGAGCCCATCGACGCCGACTACGGGCTGCTGGTCGACAACCTCCTCGACCTCTCGCACGAGACGTATCTGCACGGCGGCTACATCGGCACCCCCGAGGTGGCCGAGACGCCGATCACGACCGAGGTCGACGAGGGCGCCGGCATCGTGCGGGTCAGCCGGCACATGGACGACGCCGAGTGCCCGCCGTTCTACGCCAGTTCGACCGGCATCCAGGGCCGGATCACCCGCTGGCAGGACATCGAGTACCACGCGCCGTGCCTGTATCTGCTGCACAGCAGGATCGCCCCGGCCGGCGTCGTGCCGGAGGCCGACGGCAGCGACCCGAACGGCTTCCACACCGAGATCACGTACGCCATCACGCCGTCGGGCGACGGCCACGTGTACGACTTCTGGATGGTCTCGCGCGACTGGGCGATCGAGGACGCGGAGGTCACCGAGTTCCTGCGGGGCAACAACCACACCGTGGTCATGCAGGACGTCGACGCGCTCAACCTGCTGCAGCGGACGCTCGGTTCGGAGCGGACCGGCTACCAGGAGCTGAGCATCAACATCGACACCGGCGGCCTGGCCGCGCGCCGTATCCTCGCCCGGCTGGTCGAGGAGGGCGAGAAGCCCGTGGAGAAGGTCCAGTGAGCAACGGCCCCACCGGCGAGATCTACCGCATCGACTGGCTGCCGGGCACCGACGTCCTGCACGGCACCTGTCACTGCGGCGCCGAGCACACCGCCCAGGACCCGGTCGAGATGTGGGAGTGGATGCTCGGCCATCCCGAAGGACACCGGCCGCAGGAGAGCAGCGCGTCATGACCGTGTACGAAGCCGAACTCGTCGTCGAGCGACGGGAGTCCGCGGCCGACGGGGTGCTCGCCCTCACCCTGCGCCATCCGCTCGGCGAGGATCTGCCGCCCTGGGAGCCGGGCGCCCACGTCGACGTCGTGCTCGGGCCGGAGCTGGAACGGCAGTACTCGCTGTGCGGGGACCCCGCGGACCGCTCGGCGTGGCGGATCGCGGTGCTGCGGGAGCCGGACGGCCGAGGCGGATCGGCGCATGTGCACGAGCAGTTGGGCGCGGGCGACAAGGTGCGGGTGCGCGGTCCGCGCAACCACTTCCGGCTGGAGCCAGCACCCCGCTATCGCTTCGTGGCCGGCGGCATCGGCATCACCCCGATCCTGCCGATGCTGGCCGCGGCCGAGGCGGCGGGCGCGGAGTGGACGCTGCTGTACGGCGGCCGCACCCGCAACTCCATGGCTTTCACCGAGGAGTTGGCGTGTTACGGAGACCGGGTGACCGTCTGCCCGCAGGACGAGTCCGGGTTGCTGGACCTGGACCGGGTGCTGGCCGGCCTGCCCGAGGACACCCTGGTGTACTGCTGCGGTCCGGGGCCGCTGCTGGACGCGGTCGAGGCGCGCTGCCCGGCCGGGCGGCTGCGCGTCGAGCGGTTCGCGCCGAAGGAACAACCAGGCGGCGAGAACGCCGAGTTCGAGGTCGAGCTGGCGCAGAGCGGGCGCAGCGTCACCGTCGCGGCGGACGTCTCCGTGCTGGACGCGGTGCGGGCCGCCGGGGTCGAGGTGCTGTTCTCCTGCACCGAGGGCACCTGCGGCACCTGTGAGACCGAGGTGCTCGAAGGCGCCCCGGACCACCGCGACTCGGTGCTCACCGACGCGGAACGGGAGAGCGGGGAGACGATGATGATCTGCGTGTCCCGCTGCCGTGGGAAGCGGCTCGTGCTGGACCTGTGACCTCGAGGTCGGCGTCGATCCGGGCAACCGCCGCGAGCAGGTGCGGCAGCAGGTCCCGGCGGATCGACTCGACGGAGTTGCGGCCGGCCGGGACGGCGATGTTGACGGCCGCGACCACCTCGCCGCCCCGGTCTCGCACCGGGGCGGCCACCGACCGGAGTCCCTCCTCCAGCTCCTGGTCGACGAGGGCGTACCCCTGCCGCCGTACCCGGTGAAGTTCCGCCCGCAAGGCGGCAGTTGACATCACGCTGTGTTCCGTCAGGGGAAGCAGCTCGATGCGGGCGAGCCGGGCGTCGATCTGCTCGTCCGGCAGATGGGCGATGATCATCCGGCCCACCGAGGTCACATGGGCCGGGAACCGGGTGCCCACGGTGATCGCCGCCGACATGATGCGGCGGGTGGGGACCCGCGCCACGTAGACGATGTCGTCGCCGTCGAGCAGGCACAGCGACGACGACTCCCGTACCTGCTCGACGAGTTGCTCGAGGTGCGGCTCGGCGATCTGCGGCAGCGTGACGCTGGAGAGGTAGGAGTAGCCGAGCTCCAGCACGCGTGGGGTGAGCCGGAAGAGCCGGCCGTCCTGGTGGACGTAGCCGAGGTCGGCCAGGGTCAGCAGCAGCCGGCGGGCGGCGGCCCGGGTCAGGCCACAGGCGTCGGCGACCTCGCTCAGGGTGCGCGCGGGATGCTCGGCGTCGAAGGAGCGGATGACGGCGAGGCCGCGTTCGAAGGACTTCCCGAAATGCGGTGCGCGGGCTCCCCCGGGCATGGGCCCACCCCCAAAAAGTGTCAACAATGTTGTCGGCGAACCCATTGACCGGACCCGTTGCGGCTTCTACCTTCCCGCTGGCAGGGCTGCGCACTACTGTGCGCCCTGCGCACGACCTGTCGGAACATCGCTGCACCCGTTCTCTGCACAGGAGGAGTCATGCGCCGTCTGATCGCCGGTCTGACGACCGGCACGTTCCTGCTCGCCGTGACGGCCTGCGGCTCGTCCGGGGGCTCCGGCTCTTCGGGCGGCAGCACCTCGTCCGACGGCACCACGACCATCAAGGTCAGCACGATCCCGATCGTCGACACGGCGCCGCTCTACGTCGGCCAGGCCAAGGGCTTCTACGCCAAGCACGGGCTGAAGCTCACCATCAGCCTGGCGCAGGGCGGCGCGGCCATCGTGCCCGGAGTGGTCAGCGGCCAGTACCAGTTCGGCTTCTCCAACGTCACCTCGCTGCTGATCGCCCAGTCCAACAACGTGCCGGTCAAGGCCGTGGCCGAGGGCGTGAACTCCACCGGCAAGCAGAACGCCGACTTCTGCGGCCTGGTCGTCCCCAAGAGCAGCAAGATCACCTCGGCCAAGGAGCTGGCCGGCAAGAAGGTCGCCGTCAACAACCTCAACAACATCGGCGACACGACGGTGCGCGAATCGGTCCGCAAGGCGGGCGGCGACCCCTCGAAGATCAAGTTCGTCGAGCTGCCCTTCGACCAGATGCCGGCCGCGCTCGACAAGGGCCAGGTCGACGGCGCGTTCATCGTCGAGCCCGCCTTCACCCAGGCCAGGAGCGAGGGCGCGAAGAACGTCGCGTCCCCCTTCGTCGACGCCGCCGACAACCTGACCGTCGCGATGTTCTTCACCTCGCAGCAGTACGCCCAGAAGAACCCCGACGTGATGAAGAGGTTCCAGGAGGCGACCAAGGAGGCCCTGGCCTACTCCGACAAGAACCCGGACGAGGTCCGCAAGATCGTCGGCACGTACACCAAGATTCCCGCGGCGCTGCTGTCCAAGATGACGCTGCCCCGCTGGCCCGAGGAGCCGAACAAGGCCTCGATCGAGACCCTGGCGAAACTCGGCGAGCAGGACGGCCTGTTCAAGACGTCGCCGGACGTCGACAAGCTGATGCCGTGAAGGGACTGAACACCGCACTCGGTGCGGCCGGGCTCGCCGCCTTCCTCGCGCTGGGCGAGGTGGTGCCGCGGGCCGGCCTCGTCAACGAGAGCTACTTCCCGCCGACCAGCCGCATCGCCTCCGCACTTCGCGACGAACTCGCCGACGGAGCGTTCTGGTCGGCGCTCGGCGACACCCTCACCGGCTGGGCGATCGGCCTCGCGATCGCCGTCGGCGCGGGGGTCGTCGCGGGCGTCGTGCTCTCCGTCGTGCCGTATCTGCGCGAGGCGACGGCCTCGACGGTGGAGTTCCTGCGCCCGATCCCCTCGGTCGCCCTGATCCCGCTGGCGGTGCTGCTCTACGGCACCCAACTGCGGTCCGTGCTCCTGCTGGTGGTCTACGCGTCGTTCTGGCAGGTGCTCATCCAGACGCTCTACGGCGTCCAGGACGTCGACCCGGTCGCCGACGAGACGGCGCGGTCGTACGGGCTCGGCACCTGGGCGCGGGTCCGCCATGTGCTGTGGCCGACCGCGCTGCCGTACGTCATGACGGGGGTGCGGCTGGCCGCGGCGGTCGCGCTGATCCTCGCCATCACCGCCGAACTCGTCATCGGGGCGCCGGGGTTGGGCCAGCAGATCGCTGTCGCGCAGAGCTCGCAGGCGGTGCCGGAGATGTACGCGCTGATCGTCGTCACCGGGCTGCTGGGACTGCTCATCAACGTCGGCGCGCGCACGGTCGAGCGGCGGGCGCTGGCCTGGCACCAGTCGGTGCGCGGGGAGGTGGCGGTGTGATCGGGCGCGTGCTGCTGAAGATGCTGCCGGCCGTGGCGCTGCCCGCGGTGCTGATCGCCGTGTGGTGGGCCGCGTCCAGCGGCAGCGTGAACCCCTACTGGCCGCCCTTGCGGACGATCCTGAAGACCTTCCCGGACGTCTGGACCGGCGAGCGGCTGCGCTCCGACGTGCTGCCGAGTCTGCTCAGGCTGCTCGCGGGCTACGCGATCGCGGCCGTCGCCGGCATCGCGCTCGGCACGGTCATCGGCTCCTACCGGCGGGTGCGCGCGTTCTGCGAGCCGGTCCTGGAGTTCCTGCGGGCCATCCCGCCGCCCGTACTGGTCCCGGTCATCATGCTGTTCGCGGGCATCGGCAACTCGATGAAGGTCCTGGTCATCGCCAGCGGCTGCGTCTGGCCGATCCTGCTCAACACGGTGGAGGGCGTGCGCGCCGTCGACTCCGTGATGCTGGAGACCGCCCGCTCCTACGGCATCACCGGCGCCGCGCGGCTGCGCACGCTGGTGCTGCCCTCGGCCGGCCCGCAGATCTTCGCGGGGCTGCGGCAGTCGCTGTCCATCGGCATCATCCTGATGGTCATCAGCGAGATGTTCGCGGCCAGCAACGGCATCGGCTTCACCGTCGTGCAGTTCCAGCGCAGCTTCGCCATCCCCGGCATGTGGACCGGCATCCTCGTCCTCGGCCTGCTCGGCTTCCTGCTCTCCGTCGTCTTCCAGCTGGTCGAACGGCGGGTGCTCGCCTGGTACCACGGCCTGCGGGCCGCCACCCGGCGGTCCTCGTGAACATCGCGAAAGGGCGGTCCATGGACGCGCTGCTCGACGTATCCGGTCTGCGCAAGGCCTACGAGGGCTCGGGCCGCAGCGTGGAGGCGGTGCGCGACCTGACCTTCTCGGTGGAGACCGGTGAACTCGTCTGCGTCGTCGGCCCCTCCGGGTGCGGCAAGACCACGCTGCTGAAGTGCCTGGGTGGACTGCTCACACCGACGGCCGGCCAGGTGCTGCTCGCGGGCAGGCCGGTGACCGGGCCGCCGCCCGGGATGGCCTTCGTCTTCCAGGAGTACGGGCGCAGCCTCTTCCCCTGGATGCGGGTCGCCGAGAACGTCGAACTCCCGCTGAAGCAGAAGCACTTGACCAAGCACCGGCGCAGGGAGCTGGTCAGGGACGCGCTGGACTCGGTCGGCCTCGCGGACGCCGCCGGGGCCTATCCCTGGCAGTTGTCCGGCGGCATGCAGCAGCGTGTGGCCATCGCCCGCGCGCTCGCCTACGAACCCGACGTCCTGCTGATGGACGAGCCGTTCGCGGCGGTCGACGCGCAGACCCGGGCGGACCTGGAGGATCTCGTACGGGGCCTGTGGCGCGAGCGCGGCATCACGATCCTGTTCGTCACCCACGACATCGACGAGGCGGTGTACCTGGGCGAGCGCGTGATCGTCCTGTCCGCCTCCCCCACCGTGGTGCGGGAGCAGCTGAAGGTCGATCTCCCCTCCGACCGCGACCAGTTGCACACCCGCGTGGCCCCACGCTTCGCCGAACTGCGCACCCACGTCTACGAACAGATCCAGTCGGCGAAGCGCGGCCCCGGCCCTATGCCGCTCACGAAGTCAGATACGCCTCCACCTCGCTGAACTGGCCCGCCGGCCAGCCCGTGTTGGCGGTCACCGTCAGTCTCAGGTAGCGCAGGTTCGTGGTTGCCGGGAGGGCGACCGTGGCCGTGTTGCCGGTGGCCGGGTCGAAGCGGTAGCCGGTGGAGCCGGCGACCGTGGAGTAGGCGGACCCGTCGGTGCTGCCGAGCACGGTGACGGTCTGGGTGCGTGCGCCCCAGGCGGACGACGGCGGCAGCTTCAGGACCAGGCGGCGCACGGCCTGGGTGGAGCCGAGGTCGACCGTCAGGGACTGCGGGAAGGCGTTGTTCGCCGACTCCCAGTAGCTGTTGACGTCGCCGTCGACCGCCTTGCCCGGTGTGTAGACGTCCTGCGAGCCCGTCGCGGTGGCCGGGCGGCCCTTGGCGAGGTTGCGGCCCGGGTCAGGGTCCGTGTTGCCCTGACCGGGCTGCGGCCAGGTCGAGCAGTCGCTCCAGGTGCTGCTCCAGCCGGAGTTGCCGCCGCCGTCGTTGACGGCGAACGGGCCGGAGCCCGCGGGATAGGGGCAGTTGTAGATGCCGGCCGCGCCGACCCCGCTGGCCTGGACGTTGCTGAACTTCGCCGAGCCCTGCGTCTCCGCCTGGACGACGACCGTGCCGGTGTTCCTCACCGTCGCCCCGCTGATGTTGACGCCGCTGACCGGGTAGCCGTGGCCGCCGCCGGAGACGAACTCGAAGGCGCTGTAGGGGCTGTCGGTGATCGTCGTGTCGGTGATGTTCACCGTCGCGTTGATCGCGCTGTCGTAGGAGTCGACGCGCAGCGCGCCCATCGGGTGGTTCCAGTTGGGGTTGATCGCGCCGGTGCGCACGAGGGTGTTGCCGGCGACCGTGATCGTGCCGGACAGCGGGGAGAAGGGGTCGAGGAACTTCTGGTTGGAGATGGCGATGCCGCTGCCGAGGGCGTTGGTGTCGGAGACCAGGTTGTTCCTGACGGCGATGTCGGTGCCGCCGTAGATCGCGATGCCGTTGGCGAGGTTCGGCTGCGAGATGGTGTTGTTCTCGAAGCTGCTGTTGCTGTCCGCCCCGTTGAGGGACCACATGGCGAGCGAGTCGTCGCCCTGGTTGCGCAGGAAGTTGTTGCGGACGCGGACCCCGTGCGCGTTGCCGTTGAGGTTGAGGCCGTCGGCGGTGGTGTCGAGGATGCGGTTGTTCTCGACGACCAGGTTGTCGTTGTTGCCCATCAGCCACAGGCCGACCTTCATGTGCTGGATCCACATGCCGGAGACCGAACTGTTCGGCCCGAGCGAGCCGTTGACGAAGTTGTCCGGGTTGGAGTCGACGCGCTCGGTGACCTCGCCGAGTACCGCGAAGTCCTTGATGTGCACGCTCCCGGAGGAGCTGGACTGGTCGATGAAGCGGGAGGTGTGCACCGTCGAGTACCAGCTGCCCGCGCCCTGGAGCGTGACGTTCTGCACGCCGCCGAGCGAGGACGTCAGCCTGTAGTCGCCCGGCGGGATCCACACCACGCCACCCTGGGCCGCGGCGACGGCGTCCCGGAAGGCCTGCGTGGAGTCGCCGTTGCCGCTGGGGTCGGCGCCCTTGGAGATGACCGACACCGACCCGGCGGGCTGCGTGGCGGCTCCGTCGACCTGCTCGAAGTCGGCGACGTCGACGGTGACCTGGGTGCCGGTCGACTCGAAGGCGACCTTGTCGCCCGGCTGGACGCTCTGCCCGAGCAGCATCCGGGCGTTGTCGAAGAAGTGGTGCGTCTTCGCCCCGGCGATCCACCCGGTGTCGATGTAGGAGTACTTGGAGGTCACCGGAAGCGTCTTGGCGAGCTTGGTGCCGTTGACGTACACGTTCAGCGAGCCGGTCTGACCGTCCGGGACGTTGTAGGAGACGTTCACCGCGTTGCTCGCGCGCGGCACGGTGAACTCCACGCGCTGGCCGGAGTTGAGCCGGACGGCCTGTCGTCCGGACGCCTCGGAGGCGACGGTGCCCTGCGTGTAGTCGGGGCCGATCCTGGTGCCGGTGGTGGTGGCGGACTCGGCCTCCACGGAGGAGAAGGGCAGGCTCGCGCCGGCGGCCGCGTGGGCGGCTGGTGCGACGGCGGTGAGCAGTCCGGCGGAGAGGGCGACCACCATCGCTGCTGGCATGCCTCTGACAGTCCTGTGCATGTGCTGATCCCTTCGTGTGGGGGTGTGGGGATAGCGGTACGGGTCGGGAGAGACGTACGAACGTGGTGCGGCTCAGCCTCGCAGCCAGACCGCGGTGTCCTTCGGCAGCCGCCCGTCGGTGTCCAAGGGGCCGCTGGCGAGCAGGAGTTCGGTGTGGGCGGGCAGGCCGGCGGGGGTGTCCGCGAGGTTCACCGCGCAGACGGCGTCGCCGCGGGTGAAGGCCAGCACGCCCTCCGGCGCGGGCAGCCAGGTGAGCGGGCCGGTGCCGAAGACCGGGCGCAGCCGGATGCCCGCGCGGTAGAGGGCGAGCATCGAGCCGGGGTCGGCGGCCTGGAGGTCGGCGGCGTACGCGGACCAGCCGACGGGCTGCGGCAGCCAGGGCTCCTGCCGCGAGCCGAAGCCCGCGTACGGCGCCTCGGCGGTCCACGGCAACGGGACCCGGCAGCCGTCCCGGCCGGGGTCGGTGCCACCGGAGCGCAGGTACATCGGGTCCTCGATGCGCTCGCGCGGGATGTCGGCCTCGGGCAGGCCGAGCTCCTCGCCCTGGTAGACGTAGACGGCGCCGGGCAGGGCAAGGGAGAGCAGGGCGGCGGCGCGGGCGCGCCGGGTGCCGAGCGCGAGGTCGGTCGGGGTGCCGAAGGCCTTGGCCGCGAAGTCGAAGCCGGTGTCGCCGCGGCCGTAGCGGGTGACCGTCCGGGTGACGTCGTGGTTGCACAGCACCCAGGTGGCCGGCGCGCCCACCGGGGCGTGCTCGGCGAGCGTGGTGTCGATCGAGGTGCGCAGTCCCCGTGCGTCCCAAGGGCAGGACAGGAAGGAGAAGTTGAAGGCCGTGTGCAGCTCGTCGGGGCGCAGGTAGCGGGCGAAGCGCTCGGCGTCGGGCAGCCACACCTCGCCGACGAACACGCCGTCGTAGTCGTCGGCGACCGCACGCCAGGAGCGGTAGATGTCGTGCAGTTCGTCGCGGTCGACGAAGGGGTTGGGGTCGCGGCCCTCGACGTAGTCGGGCAGGGCCGGGTCCTTGGCGAGCAGGGCCGCCGAGTCGATGCGGACGCCCGCCACGCCGCGCTCGAACCAGAACCGCAGGATGTCCTCGTGTTCCTGGCGGACGGCCGGGTGGGCCCAGTTGAGGTCGGGCTGCTCGGGTGTGAACAGGTGCAGGTACCACTCCCCGTCGGGCAGCCGGGTCCACACCGGCTCGGTGGAGCCGACGAACTGCGACGGCCATTCGTTGGGCGGGAGTTGGCCGTGGGCGCCGCGGCCGGGCCGGAAGTGGAACAGCTCGCGCTCCGGGCTGCCGGGGCCCGCGGCGAGCGCGGCCCGGAACCAGGGGTGCTGGTCGGAGACATGGTTGGGCACGATGTCGACGATGGTCCGGATGCCCAGTTCGCGCGCCTCGGCGATCAGCTTCTCCGCCTCGGCGAGGGTGCCGAAGGCCGGGTCGATCGCGCGGTAGTCGGCGACGTCGTAGCCGCCGTCCTTCATCGGCGAGAGGTACCAGGGGGTGAACCACAGGGCGTCGACGCCGAGTTCGGCCAGGTACGGCAGTCTGGAGCGGACGCCCGCGAGGTCGCCGGTGCCGTCGCCGTCGCCGTCGGCGAAGCTGCGGACGTACACCTGGTAGATGACGGCGGAGCGCCACCAGTCCCGCACGTCGCTCGGGTCCGTCGAGTCCTTCTGGGCAGGGGTGGGCTGTCCCACTGTGCATGCCTTTCTGTCGAAGGGAGGGCGTCAGCCCTTCGTGCTGCCCGCGCTGATCCCGGCGATGATGTGCCGCTGGAAGATGAGGAACAGCGCGACCATGGGGATGCTGGCGATGACCATGGCGGCGATGAGCACGGTGAGCTGGATGTTCTGCGACAGCTGGACGAGTGCCACGCTGATCGGCTGTTTGTCGGTGTCGGAGAAGACCATCAGCGGCCACAGGAAGTCCTGCCACACGGCGACCAGCGCGAAGATCGACACGACGCCGAGAACCGGCCGCGACATGGGCAGCACGATCGACCAGAGGGTGCGCAGCTTTCCGGCGCCGTCCATCTCGGCGGCCTCCAGCACGTCGCGGGGAAGCTGGTCGAAGAACCGCTTGAGCAGATAGAGGTTGAAGGCGTTGGCGACGGCCGGCAGCCAGATGGCCAGCGGGTCGTTGAGCAGGCTGGTGTGGAGCAAGGGCAGGTCGGCGACGGTCAGGTACTTCGGTACGACGAGTGCCTGCGCCGGGACCATCAGCGTGGCCAGGATGCCGCCGAGGACGACCTTCCCGAAGGCGGGCCTGAGCTTGGACAGGGAGTAGGCCGCGGCCGTGCAGAAGACGATCTGGAACGCCCAGGCGCCGGCCGCCTGGACCACCGTGTTCCACAGGTGCTCCGGCAGCTGCATCAGGTCCCAGGCGTCGGTGTAGCCGCCGAGGTGCCAGCGCTTCGGTACGAGGGTGGGCGGGGTCTGCGCGATCTCGTCCGGCGACTTCAGGGCGCCGGTCACCATCCAGTACACGGGGAAGAGGAAGGCGAGGGCGAAGAGCAGGACGACGCCCGTGAAGACGGTCCAGTAGACGGCCTTGCCGCGCGGCCGGGCGAGGGTCGCCGGCGAGACGAGGGTGCGGATGGCGCTCATGCGTCGTCCTCCCCGGAGCGGGTGAGCCGCAGGTAGACGGCGGCGAAGGCGCCGAGCAGCACCAGGAGCATCACGCTGAGCGCGCAGGCGCCGCCGAAGTCGTTGTAGAGGAAGGCGTACTTGTAGATCAGGTACAGGACGGTGACCGTGGCGTTCTCCGGTCCGCCGCCCGTGATCACGAACGGTTCGGTGAAGACCTGCATCGTCGCGATGACCTGAAGGAGCATCAGCATCAGGATGACGAACCGGGTCTGAGGGATCGTCACGTGCCGGATGCGCTGCAGCAGGTTGGCGCCGTCGAGTTCGGCGGCCTCGTACAGCTCGCCCGGGATGGACTGCAGGGCGGCCAGGTAGATCAGGACGGTGCCGCCCATGTTGGCCCAGGTGGCCACGATCACCAGGGAGACGAGTGCGGTGTCGGCGCCGTTGGACCAGTTCGAGGTCGGCAGGTGCAGAAAGCGCAGCGCCTCGTTGGCGAGGCCGGCCCCGGGGTCGTAGAACCACTTCCACAGCAGGGCGCTGACCACCGGCGGGATCATCACCGGGAGGTAGACCACGACCCTGAAGAAGGCCTTGGCGTGCCGGAGTTCGTTGAGGACGAGGGCCATCACGAAGGGGATCGCGAAACCGATCAGCAGCGCCAGCAGCGTGAAGGTGAAGGTGTTGCGCCAGGCTGCGGTGAACTCCGGGTCGTGCCAGACGCGGGTGAAGTTGGCGGTGCCGACCCACTCGGGCGAGGAACCCGGCGTGTACTTCTGGAAGGCGATCACGACCGCGCGGATCGCCGGGTACCAGGAGAACAGGGCGAAGCAGAGCAGGCCGCCGAGGAGGAAGGCGTAGGCGCGGGCCTGGTCGGCGAGGCGGCGCCGCCTCCGGTCCCCTGCCGGGGGCGGCGCCTGCACCGGGCGTACGGCGACCTTGCCGATCGGTCGCCGCTCGGCCGTCTTGGTCATGCTCAGCCCCGCGCCAGGATGCTGTCGATCTTGCCGGAGGCTTCCTTGAGCAGCTGGTCGATGTTCGCGTCCTTCTTGGTGAGGACCGCGGAGACGGCGCCGTCGAGGACGGAGTAGATCTGCTGCGCGTTCGGCGGCTCGATCTTCATCTGGAGCTGCTGGTTGCCGTCGAGGAAGGACTGGTAGTTCTCCACCGGCACATTGGCGTTGGCCTTCTTGACCTGCTGGTCCTTGGCGTCGGCGGCGCCGGTGAACAGGCGCGGCTCGGGCAGGCCGACGGGTGCGTCCGCCTTCTTGGCGCGGGCGTAGTCGCCGAGGAAGCCCGATCCGGGGGTGAGGAACATGTGGTCGAGCCACTTCAGGCCGGCACGGATCTGGGCGGGCGTGTCGTGCTTGTTGAACATGTAGCCGTCGCCGCCGATGAGCGTGCCCTTGCCGCCGGGCATCGGGGCGAGCGCCAGGTCCTTGTAGTTGCCGCCCTTCTCCTTGACCAGGATCGGGATGTTGTCGGGCGCGGAGAGGTACATGCCGAGCTTGCCCGAACCCATCATCTGCTGCACGTCGTTGATGACGAGGAGCTGCTTGCTGCCCATCGAGTTGTCGCTCCAGCGCATGTCGTGCAGGTTCTGCAGGACGGCGTGGCCCTCGGGGGTGTCGATGGAGGCCTTCTTGCCGTCGGCGCTCACGACGTCGCCGCCCTGGGAGTACATCTCGGCGGTGAAGTGCCAACCGCCCTGGTTCTGGGCGCTGTAGTCGGCGTACCCGACGGTGCCGCCGCCGAGCGCGGCGATCTTCTTGGCGTCGGCGCGGACCTCGTCCCAGGTGGCCGGGGGCTTGTCGGGGTCGAGTCCGGCCTTCTGGAAGAGCTGACGGTTGTAGATCAGGCCCATCGAGTAGCCGGTGCGCGGGACGCCGTAGATCTTCCCGTCGACGGCGTAGATGTCCCGCAGCTGCTTCTGGAGGGTGCTGTAGCTCTTCAACTCCTTGATGTACGGCGTGAGATCGGCCGCCTGGTTGATGTCGACCACGTGCTTGGCGTCGGTGAAGTACGTGTAGAAGACGTCCTCCATCTGGCCACCGGCGAGCTTGGCGTCGAACGTCTTCGGGTCCTGGCAGGGGAACGCGTCGTGCGCGACGACGTCGATGTCCGGGTTCTGCTTCTCGAAGGCGGCGACGTCCTGCTCGAAGAACCCCCGGTCGACCTTGGCGCTCTTGGGCGGCTCGCAGTTGACCGTGATGCGCGTTTTGCCGCTGGAGGAGTCGTCGTCGCTCGATCCGCAGGCGGACGCGGTCAGAGCGAGCGAACAGACGCCGAGTGCGGCGAAGGTACGGCGGAACCCGGTGCTTCTCATCGGTGGACCCCTCTGGGCAGGAGCGGTGGGCGACGCACACTCAAGCACCGCCGACATCTGGACGCAAGATGTCGCGCGCAATTTGAAATTATTCGACAGGCGAGTGGATCTCAGGGACGGGGCGCCTGCGCGGTCGACCCCCTGACCACCAGCTCGGGCTCGAACAGCAGCTCCTCGGCGGCTACGGAACTGCCGTTGATCTGCGCGTTCAGCAGCTCCACGGCCGCCCGGCCCATGGCCTCGATGGGCTGGCGGACGGTGGTCAGCGCGGGCTCGGTGCAGTTCATCAGCGCGGAGTCGTCGTAGCCGACGACCGACACCTGCGCGGGGACGCCGAGTCCCTTGCGGCGCGCGGCCCGGATCACCCCGAGGGCGAGAGGGTCGCTGGCGCAGATGAAGCCGGTGACGCCCCGCTCGATGAGCCGGGAGGCCGCCGCGTGCCCGCCCTCGATGGAGAACATGGCCCGCGCGACGCACTCGTCCGGGAGTTCGCCCATGGCCCGGGCGGCGGCGAGCTTGCGCTCCGAGGGCATGTGGTCCGACGGGCCCAGCACCAGCCCGATCCGCTCGTGCCCGAGGGAGGCCAGGTGCCGCCAGGCCTGTTCCATCGCCACCGCGTCGTCGCAGGAGACGCCGGGGAAGCCGAGGTCGCCGATGGAGGCGTTGACCAGCACGACCGGGATGTTGCGTTCGGCGAGCCGGCGGTAGTGGTCGTGCGGGGCGTCCGCCTGGGCGTACAGCCCGCCCGCGAAGACGACACCGGAGACCTGCTGCTGCAGCAGCAGCTCCACGTAGTCGGCCTCCGAGACACCGCCCTTGGTCTGGGTGCACAGCACGGGGGTCAGGCCGAGCTGGGCCAGGGCGCCGCCGATCACCTCGGCGAACGCCGGGAAGATCGGGTTCTGCAGCTCGGGCAGCACGAGGCCCACGAGCCGGGCGCGCTCCCCGCGCAGCTGTGTGGGCCGTTCGTAGCCGAGGACGTCCAGGGCGGAGAGCACCGCCTGCCGGGTGGACTCGGAGACCCCTGGTTTGCCGTTGAGCACCCGGCTGACCGTGGCCTCGCTGACCCCGACCTTCTTCGCCACCTCAGCAAGTCGTCGCGTCATGAGCGCAAGAATAGCGCAAGAAATGCAAACAGCTTGCGTAATGGCGTCAGTGAGCCGCCCACAGACCGCGGACGTGCCCGAGGTGCCTGGTCATGACCTCGCGCACGCCCTCCGGGTCCCGCGCGAGGAGGGCGTCGAGCAGTTCGAGGTGCTCCTCCGCGGAGGCCTGCAGCCGCCCCGCCTCCACCAGGGCGGTCAGCCCGTACAGCCGCGAACGACGCCGCAGATCCCGTACGACCTCCACGAGGTGGTCGTTGCCCGCCAGCGCCAGCAGGCCCAGATGGAAGTCCAGGTCGGCCTCGATGTACGCGATGAGGTCGCCCTTCGCGGCCGAGTCGACGATCTCCACGGCGAGCGGGCGCAGCGTCTCCAGGTCGGCGGCGGCCGCGGTGGTCGCGAGGCCCACCGTCGTCGGGATCTCGATCAGCGAGCGGATGTGCTTGTACTCGTCGAGCTGCCGGTCGGACACGGCGGTGACCCGGAAGCCCTTGTTCGGGACGATGTCGACCATGCCCTCCTTCACCAGCTCGAGCATCGCCTCGCGCACCGGGGTCGCGGAGACGCCCAGGCGCGGGGCGAGGGCCGGCGCCGAGTAGACCTGGCCCGGGAGGAGTTCGCCGGCGATCAGGGCGGCCCGCAGCACATCCACGACGCGTTCGCGGAAGTTGGGCGTCCGGCCGCCGAGCGGCGGCAGTGCCGGGCGTTTCTGCGGGGCCATGGTGATCGTCCTCCTCGGGTCACCCGACATTATCGAAGCCGCCTACAGCACGAACCCCGCGGGGAAGGGGTCCTCGGGGTCCAGCAGGTACTGGGCGGTCCCCGTGATCCAGGCGCGCCCGGTGAAGCTGGGCAGCACGGCGGGACGGCCCGCCACCTCGGTCGTGCCGAGGAGCCGGCCGGTGAACCGGGTGCCGATGAACGACTCGTTCACGAACTCGGTGTGCAGCGGGAGTTCGCCGCGCGCGTGCAGCTGGGCCATGCGCGCGCTGGTGCCGGTGCCGCACGGCGAGCGGTCGAACCAACCGGGGTGGATCGCCATCGCGTGCTGTGAGTGGCGCGCCGTCGAGCCCGGGGCGAGCAGGTGGACGTGGTGGCAGCCGCGGATGGACGGGTCCTCCGGGTGGACCGGCTCCTCCTCGGCGTTGACGGCGTCCATCAGGGACAGGCCCGCCGAGAGGATGTCGTCCTTGCGGGAGCGGTCGAAGGGCAGGCCGAACTGCTCCAGCGACAGGATGGCGTAGAAATTGCCGCCGTAGGCCAGGTCGTAGGTCACCGAACGCCCGTCGGCCAACGTCGCCTTGCGGTCGAGTGCGACGGCGAACGACGGTACGTTCCGGAGCGTCACCGCCTTGGCCGCGCCGCCCTCCACCGCGACCTCGGCGATCACGAGTCCGGCCGGGGTGTCCAGCCGGATGGTGGTGACCGGTTCGACGACCTCGACCATGCCGGTCTCCACCAGCACCGTCGCGACGCCGATCGTGCCGTGCCCGCACATGGGCAGATAGCCGGAGACCTCGATGTAGACGACGCCCCAGTCGCAGTCGTCCCGGGTCGGCGGCTGGAGGATCGCGCCGCTCATCGCCGAGTGCCCGCGCGGCTCGTTCATCAGCAACTGCTTGATGTCGTCGCGGTGTTCGCGGAAGTACAGCCGCCGCTCGTTCATCGTCGCGCCGGGGATGGTGCCGATCCCGCCGGTGATCACCCGGGTCGGCATGCCCTCGGTGTGCGAGTCGACGGCGTGCAGGACGAGTCTGCTGCGCATGGCCCTACGCCAGTCCGGCCGCGACGGCCTGCTCGGTGGCGGCCCGCACCACGGCCTCCTGCTCCGGCAGCAGCGGCACGCGCGGCGGTCGGCAGCCGCCGCCGTGGCGCCCCACGATGTCCATGGACAACTTGATGGCCTGCACGAACTCCACCTTCGAGTCCCAGCGCAGCAGCGGGTGCAGCTGCTCGTAGAGCTTCCTGGCCGTGCCCAGGTCTCCCCCGACGGCGGCGCGGTACAGCTCGACGCTCGACCTCGGCAGTGCGTTCGGGTAGCCCGCCACCCAGCCCTTCGCACCCGCGATCGCCAGCTCCAGCAGCACGTCGTCGGCGCCGATCAACAGGTCCAGTTCCGGGGCGAGTTCGGCGATGCGGTAGGCGCGCCGGACGTCCCCGGAGAACTCCTTGACGCCCTGGATGTACCCCTCGCCGTGCAGCTCGGCGAGGAGTTCCGGCACGAGGTCGACCTTGGTGTCGATGGGGTTGTTGTACGCCACCACCGGCACGCCCGCCCTCGCGACCTCCGCGTAGTGGGCGAGCACCGAACGCTCGTCGGCACGGTAGGCGTTGGGCGGCAGCAGCATCACGGCCTCGCAGCCGGCGTCGCGGGCCTGCTCGGCCCAGCGGCGGGCCTCCGCGGAGCCGTAGGCGGCGACGCCGGGCATCACGCGCTCCCCGCCGATCGCGCCGACGGCCGTCTCGACGACCCGGGCCCGCTCCTCGGGGGTGAGCACCTGGTACTCCCCCAGCGAGCCGTTGGGCACGACGCCGTCGCAGCCGTTCTCGACGAGCCAGGTGCAGTGTTCGGCGTACCGGCCGTGGTCGACGGAGAGATCGTCGTTCAGCGGGAGCGCGGTGGCGACGAGAACACCGCGCCAGGGACGTCGGTCGGTCATGAGGGCCCTCCATCGGTCGGGTGGGTGTGCTCGCGGTGCGTCGGGCGTGCGTGCTCGCGGGCGAGGACGCCGAGCGGGACAGGACGTGCGAACGGCCTTCTGGACGGGGTGGGTTCGCACCCGGTGAGGCCGGCCACCCCGGGTGCGCAGACGCGGCCCTGGCACCAGCCCATGCCGGCCCGGGTCAGCAGCTTCACCGTGCGCAGGTCGCCCGCACCGAGCTCCCCGGCGGCGCCCCGGATCGCGTCGGCGGTGACCTCCTCGCAGCGGCACACCACGGTGTCGTCGCGGACCTGCTCCGTCCAGTGCGCGGGCGGGGCGTACACGGAGTCGAGCATGGCGGCGAACTCCCGTAGCCGGGCACGGGACTTGGCGGCACGGGCCCACTCACGCGGGTCCGGTTCGCCGCCGCCCAGGCGGGCCGCGGCCGAGCGCCCGGCGATGTGCCCCTCGGCCAGCGCGAGGCCGGAGCCGCCGATACCGGTGGCCTCCCCCGCGGCCCAGACGCCCGGCACGTCGGTGCGCTGTTCGTCGTCGACGTGCACGGCCGGCCCGTCCAGGCGGCAGCCGAGCGTCTCGGCGAGGTCGGTGTGCGCGAGCATGCCGTGGCCGACGGCGAGCGTGTCGCAGGGGATGCGGCGCCCGGTGCCGGGCCTGACCCGCCCGTCGCCGTCCAGGGCGGCGACCGTCACGGCCTCCAGGCGCTCGTCCCCGTGCGCCTCGACGACGGTGTGCCGGGCGAGCGTGCGCACGCGATGCCGGAGCAACCGGGCCACGTATCCGGCGCCTTCGGCGACCTTGCCCGGCTCGGCGGCCAGCGCGCCGGTCCGCCGCAGGAAGGCGCGGGGCGCCGCGGACTCGACGAGCGCCGCGACCCGCATCCCGGCCGCGGCGAGTCCGGCCGCCACCGGCAGCAGCAGCGGCCCGGTGCCGGCGACGACGGCGGTACGGCCGGGCACCACGAGCGCCCCCTTGAGCATGGCCTGCGCCCCGCCCGCGGTGACGACTCCGGGGAGGGTCCAGCCGGGGAAGGGCAGCACCTTCTCGTACCCGCCGGTGGCCAGGAGGACGGCGTCCGCGTCCACGGCCGCCGCGTCCTTGGGCTCGGGGCCGAGGAGGGCGTGCACGGTGAAGCGGCCGGACTCCGGCCCCTCCGGCCGCCGTTCCACGAACCAGACATGATGGTCCGTCAAATGCCGTACGGCACCTGCCTTCATGTGTGCCGCGAGGGCGTCGCGCAGCCGCTCCCACGTCCGCCAGTCGTGGTGCAGCGCCTGCGGCCGGCCCGCGCGCAGCCCGGCGGCCGGCTGCCGGTAGAACTGGCCTCCCGCCTGAGGGGCCGCGTCGATCAGGGTGACCCGGACGCCGTGGGCGGCGGCGGCCACGGTCGCGGCGAGGCCGGCCGGGCCCGCGCCGATCACCGCGAGGTGAGGGGTGGCCAGGGAGCGTTCAGTCATCGTGGCCCGTCCCCTCCTGCGTGCGGATCGCGTCGCCCGGTTGCAGGGTGACCAGGCAGGCCCGCCTGCCCGGGCGGTCGTTGACGGTCACCAGGCAGTCGAAGCAGACGCCGATCCCGCAGAAGACGCCGCGCGGGCGGCCCGCGCCCCGCGTGGTGCGCCATGACGTGATGCCGGCCGTCCAGAGCGCGGCGGCGACCGTCTGGCCGGGCAGCGCCTCGATCTCGCGGCCGTCCAGGGTGACCGTGAAGGCGGGGCCCGGGCGGGCGCCGGCCAGGTCGAGCGGGGAGCTCACGCGGCCTCCTCGGCGAAGCGGTCGGGGCGCAGCGGCGTCAGGTCCAGATCGGGTGTCTTCGCGGTGAGCACCTGCGCGATCAGGTGGCCGGTGCCGGTCGACAGGCCGATGCCGGCTCCCTCGTGGCCGCAGGCGTGGAAGAGGCCGGGGACCCGCGGATCGGGACCGACGGCCGGGAGGTGGTCGGGCAGGTAGGGGCGGAAGCCGAGGTAGGTGCGGATGGCGTGGACGTCGGTCAGGAAGGGGAACAGCCGGGTCGCGTCCGCCGCCAGGGCGCGCAGCGCGGGCAGCGAGAACGACCGGTCGAAGCCGACCCGTTCACGGCTCGCGCCGATCAGGATGGGTCCGGCGGCCGTGCCCTCCACGACCGGCGAGGTCTGCAGCGCGGCCGAGTCGCTGGCCACGTCGGCCACGTAGTCGGCGGCGTACACCTTGTGGTGGACCAGGCGCGGCAGCGGCTCGGTGACGAGGACGAAGCCGCGCCGCGGGAGGACGGGCAGGACCACCCCGGCGAGCGCGGCGACCTCGCCGCCCCAGGTGCCCGCCGCGTTGACGAGCGCCGGGGCGTGGATGTCGCCGTGGTCGGTGCGCACGCCGAGCACCGCGCCGCCGGGGGCGTGCAGGACGCCCGTCACGGTCCGGCCGGTCAGCAGGCGCGCCCCCGAGGCCCGCACCAGATGCGCGGCGGCCAGGGCGGGCATGACCTGGGCGTCCTGCGGATAGTGCACGGCTCCCGGCAGGCCGGGGGCGAGGTGGGGTTCGAGGGCGTACAGGGCGTCGCCGTCGACCGGTTCGGCCGCGACGCCCGCGACGCGCTGCTCGGCGGCGAGGCGCTCCAGCGCGGCCAGCCCGCCCGGTGATGTGGCCACCACGACGCCGCCCTTGGCCTCGTACTCGATGAACTCCCCGTATTCCTGGGCCAGTTCACTCCACAGGCGGTTCGACAGGAGGGCGAGGTCCAGCTCCGGGCCCGGCTCCTTGTCGGAGACCAGCAGGTTGCCCTCCCCGGCGCCGGTCGTGCCGCCGGCCACGGGGCCGCGGTCCATGACGACGACGTCCAGGCCCGAGCGCGCCGCGTACAGGGCGCAGGCGGCGCCTGTCATTCCGGCGCCGACGACCACGACATCGCAGGTCAGGGGATGACTCACGCCAGTACTATGTCACATACCACAAGGGTTGGGAACAGTGCCGCGCGCACCCGGCCCCGGCTAGACCCGGCTCCCGGTCGCCGTGTCCGAGGACAGCCGCTGGGCCACGTAGATCGGCACGACGGAGAGCAGCACCAGGACGGCCGCCACCACGTTCACCACCGGTGCCTGCTGCGGCCTGGTCATGTTGTTGAAGATCCAGATGGGCAGCGTCTCGATGCCGGGCCCCGCCGTGAACGTCGTCACCACGATCTCGTCGAAGGAGAGCGCGAAGGCGAGCAGCCCGCCCGCGAACAGCGCCGAGCGCACCAGCGGGAAGGTGACGTCGGCGAAGGCGCGGAAGGTGTTGGCGCCCAGGTCCATCGCGGCCTCCTCGTAGGAGCCCGCGGTACGGCGCAGCCGGGCCACGACGTTGTTGAAGACGACGACGATGCAGAAGGTGGCGTGGCCGACGATCACGGTGAACAGGCCCAGGCCCACACCGAGGGGTTCGAGCACCGTGCTGAAGGCCGAGTTGAGGGCGATGCCCGTGACGATGCCGGGCAGGGCGATCGGCAGCACGACCACGAAGGAGATGGTGCCGCGGCCGAAGAACCGGTGCCGGGCGACGGCGAAGGCGATCAGCGTGCCGAGCACCAGGGCGATGGCGGTGGCCCCGAGCCCGGCCTTGACCGAGACCCACAGCGCCTCACGGGCACCGGCGTTGCGCCAGGCGACCTCCCACCAGTGGAACGTGAACCCGGGCGGCGGCCAGCTCGCGCTGCGGTCCGGGCTCAGCGAGTTGACGAGGACGAGCAGCAGCGGGACGTAGATCACGGCGAAGCCGAGCGCGGCGGCGACGCGGAGCGCGATGCGGGCGGATCGGGAGAGTGTCATGGGACATAGCACCTGGCTTCGGACGGCATGGCACCCCGCCTCACAGACTGCTCAGTGCGCCGGTACGGCGCATGGCCAGCAGGTAGATCACGATGACCACCACCGGCACGGTGCCGAGCGCGGCCGCCATGGGCAGGTTGAGCTCGATGTTGGAGTAGACGACGTTGCCGATGAGCTGGGTCTTGCCGCCGACGATCTGCACGGTGATGTAGTCGCCGAGGCTCAGCGAGAAGGTGAAGATCGACCCGGCGGCCACGGACGGCAGCACCATCGGCAGCACCACCGAGCGGAAGGTGCGCCAGCTCCGCGCGCCCAGATCGGCCGACGCGTCGAGGAGGTTGGCGGGCAGCTGCTCCAGCGCGGTGTGGATCGGCAGGATCATGTAGGGCAGCCAGAGGTACGTCAGGGTCAGCACCGTGGCCGGAAGGCCGTACCCGGGTCCCGCCGCCCCGAAGGGCTTCAGCATCCAGTCGGCGAGCCCGCCCTCGGACAGGATCAGCCGCCAGGCGTACACCTTGACCAGGTAACTGGCCCACAGCGGCGTGAGGATGGCGACCACCAACAGCGGCCGCCACCTCGGCCGGGCGACGCGAGCGGTGTAGAAGGCGAGCGGGAAGGCGATCAGTGCGCACACCACGGTGACCGCGAGGGCCACGCCCACGCTGCGCAGGATCACCTGCCGGTAGACGGGCGTGGTCAGCAGCTGGTGGAAGTTGTCGGTCGACCAGACCTTCACCACCTGCGAGGTGAAGGAGTTGGTCGTCCAGAAGGCGGAGACGAACAGGACGGCGAGCGACCCGAGGTAGAGCACGGCCAGCCACAGCAGCGGCGCGGTCAGCAGCAGGGTCAGCCGGAGCCGGGGGCGGCGGTGCAGCGCCCCGGCGAGGCGCCGGACGGTGCCCCGCCTGGCGCCCGCCTCGATGGCGGTCATACGGTCAGCCCTTGATCTCGGTCCAGGCCTGGACCCACTTGGCGTACGGCACGCACTTCACGTCGGTCCGGCCGTCCAGGCACTGCTCGATGGGGGTGTTCCAGAAGGCGATGTTCTTCCAGTAGTTCTCGTCGGCCGCGTGGTAGACGGTGCAGAAGTTCTTGTCGCTGGTCAGCCGGCACGCCTCGGCGTTGGCCGGTGCCTCGCCGAAGTATTCGGCGACCTGGGCGTTGACCTTCGGCGAGACGATCCAGTCCAGCCACTTGTAGGCGCAGTTGGGGTGTTTGGCCTTGGCCGAGACCATCCAGGTGTCGGACCAGCCGGTCGAACCCTCCTTGGGCACGAATGCCTTGACTTTGGCGCCCTCGTCGGTGGTGAGGTTCGCGATGACCTGCCAGGTGGTGCCGACCACGGAGTCGCCGCTCTTGAAGGCGGAGACCTCCTTGAGGTAGTCGCTCCAGTACTCGCCGACGTTCGCGTTCTGCTTCTTCAGCAGGGCCACGGCCGCGTCGAACTGCTTCTGGTCCAGCGCGTAGGGGTCCTTGATCTTCAACTCGGGCTTGGTGTCCTTGAGATACAGCGCGGCGTCCGCGATGTAGATCGGGGAGTCGTACGCGGTGACATGGCCCTTGTGCTGGGCGGCGTCGTCGAAGACGGCCGCCCAGGAGGTGGGCGCGGGCGTGACCTTCTGGGTGTTGTACATCAGCAGGTTTGCGCCGCGGCCGTGCGGGATGCCGTACATCTGGCCCTTGACCGAGTTCCAGCTGCCGTTCTTCAACCCGGCGAAGATGTCCTTGTAGTTGGGCACGAGCTTGGTGTTGACGGGGGCCGCGTCGCCGGAGGCGATCAGGCGCAGCGAGGCGTCGCCGGAGGCGGAGACGGCGTCGTACTCGCCGGTCTTCATGAGCTTGACCATCTCGTCGGAGCTGGCCGCGACCTTGGAGTTGACCTGGCAGCCGGTCTGCTTCTCGAAGTCGGTGACCCAGTCGACCTTGGGGTCGTTGGAGCCGTCCTCGACATAGCCCGCCCAGGCGATCAGGTTGACCTTGCCCTCGGTCTTGCCGAGTTTCGTGGGCGCCTTGAGATCAGGGGGGTTGAGCCCGGTGGAGGAGGAGCCGCCACCGGAGTCGGAGGAGCCGCACGCGCCGGCGGCGAGGAGCATGGCGGCGGCGCAGGCCGCGACCTTGAGGGTTCGGGTGAGACGCACGTCGTTCTCCCTGCGGTGTGGGGGCTTCGGCGGCCGGGACCGGGGCTTCAGCGGGTGTCGGGCACCTGGACGGTGTGGCGGCGATGCCATTGCAGACGCACGCGCGTGCCGCGGTAGGCGGCGACGTCCTCGGCGGAGGTCTCCAGGTTCTGCTGGAGCGCGGTGAGGCGGCCGCCGGCGTCGAGATCGACCAGGAAGCGGGTGCTGTCCCCGAGGTAGACGACCTCGGCGACGGTGCCGGTGGCGGTGGTGTGGTCCGGCTGGTCGGCCTCCGCGGACTCCTTGAGGACGCGGATCTTCTCGGGCCGGATGCTGTAGACGCCGATGTCGCCGACGACACGCTGGGCGGCCTCGCCGTCGATCAGGTTCGAGGTGCCGACGAAGGAGGCGACGAACGGCGTGGCGGGGCGTTCGTAGATCTCGGCGGGGGTGCCGACCTGCTGGATGCGTCCCTGGTCGAAGACCGCGATGCGGTCGCTCATCGTCAGGGCTTCCTGCTGGTCGTGGGTGACGAAGACGAAGGTGATGCCCACCTCGCGCTGGATCTCCTTGAGTTCGACCTGCATCTGCTCGCGCAGCTTGAGGTCGAGGGCGCCCAGCGGTTCGTCCAGGAGCAGCACGCGGGGGCGGCCGACCAGGGCGCGGGCGAGGGCGACGCGCTGGCGCTGGCCGCCGGAGAGCTGGGCGGGGCGGCGCGCGCCGTAGCCCTCGAGGCGGACCTCGGCGAGGGCCTTGCGGGCGCGGACCAGGCGTTCGGCCTTGGGCACCTTGCGGATCTTCAGGGCGTAGGCGACGTTCTGCTCAACGGTCATGTGCGGGAACAGGGCGTAGTCCTGGAACACCGTGTGCACGTCCCGTTCGAACGGGGCGAGGCCCGTCACCTCCTGGCCGGCGAGTTCGATGCGGCCGGCGGTCGGGGTCTCGAAGCCGGCGATCAGACGCAGGACGGTGGTCTTTCCGGAGCCCGAGGGACCGAGCATGGAGAAGAACTCCCCGTCCCTGATCTCCAGTTCGATGCCGGCCACGGCGGTCGTCTCCCCGAACGACTTCCGCAGATCGTGCAGCCGGATCGCCACTCCCTCCATGCACGGGAACCTTTCTGGCGCTCTCTTACGTTGCACGGAAAGATATGAAGTCATAGTTCAAAGCTCAAGTCCCCCTTAAGGTAAAGCTTGAGTCAACGCACAAGGTGGTGCCCGTGAAGCAGCAGCAGATGAACGGCGGCGCCCGCAGGGCCGTCTTCACCCCGGTGGACAACCGGGCGCGCGTCGACGCCGTCGTCCGCCGGATCGGCGACGCCATCGAGCTCGGCCTGCTCGCCGAAGGGGAGCAGCTGCCCGGCGAGAGCGAACTGGCCGGGCAGCTCGGCGTGTCCACCGTGACCCTGCGGGAGGCGCTGATGGCCCTTCGCCAGCAGGGCCTGGTCACCACCCGAAGGGGCCGCGGCGGCGGCTCCTTCGTCTCGCTGCCCGAGACCCCCGGCGAGGAGCGGCTCAGGGCCCGGCTGCGCGGCTGGAGCACCGAGGAGCTGCGCGATCTCGGCGACCACTGGGCCGCCCTGTCGGGCACCGCCGCCCGGCTCGCCGCCGAGCGCACCGAACCCGACGACCTCGTACAACTGCGGCGCACCGCAGAGGAGTTGACCCAGGCGGCGGACACCGCGGCGCGCAGCCGGGTCTACGGCCGCTTCCATGTGGAGCTGGCGGCCGCGGCGCAGTCGGCGCGGCTGACCCGGGAACAGGTCGCGCTGCAGACCGAGATCGGCGCCGTGCTCTGTCTTGTGCTCGGGGACGACGAATATCGTGAAGAGGTGGCAGACCGTCACCGGTCCGTAATCTCGGCGGTGCAGGATGGGGCCCACGAAACGGCCAGGGAACTGGCCGAGCGGTGCGTCCAGGAGTCCACGGCGCGGCTCGTCGCGCTGCGCCTGACGCTGTAGGCCGTGCCGCGCCCGGTCCCCGTTCGCTGGAGGGTGCGCATGAGCCTCGCGACGGCAGCAGCCGGCACGGCTCCGGAGAAGGCGGTCGCGGCCGGCGTCCGTTCGGCGCTGGAGAGCGTGTTCGACGCCGTGGCCGCCACCCGCGCGGACACCGCACGGCTGCTGGACCGGGTGGCCGCCGAGGGCCGCCGCCCCGCGACCGTGGACCTCGCCGCCCTCCGCCCGGGCCTCCATCTGCGCCTGGCCCGCCACGAGTTGGTCTCCGGCGTCGGGTTCGTCGCCGCCCCGGGACTGCTGGCCGACGTACCGGCCTGGCTGGAGTGGTGGCAGAGCGACTCCGAGGGCGGCGTACGGCCGCTGCTGCTCGACCTCGACCCCGAGCAGTCGGCGTACGCGGACTACACGCACTGGGACTGGTTCACCATCCCGCGCGACACCGGCGAGCGCGCGGTGGCCGGACCCTACGTCGACTACCTCTGCTCCGACGAGTACAGCCTCACGCTGTCCGCGCCGGTGCAGATGGCGGGCCGCTTCGCCGGGGTGGCCGCGGCGGACGTGTACCTACGGCACTTCGAGGCGGCCGTGATGCCGATGCTGCGCGGGCTGCCGGGACCGGCCCATCTGGTGAACGCGCGCGGCCGGGTGACCGCCTCCGCCGACCCCGCCCATCTCGCCGGATCCCTCACCAAGGGACCGGACTTCGCCGCCGTACTGGACCGGGCGCGGCCTCAGCGGTTCCGGGACCTGCGACTGGTCCCCTGCCGGGACATCCCGCTCGTGCTCGTGATCGCGCGGGGCTGAGCGGGGTGCGGGTGATCAGGCCCCCTGGGCCGGCACCACCGTCAGATGCGCCGCCGTGTGCCGCGTCCGGCGGGTGCGGGGCCGCTCGCGGCGGGCCTCCCGCAGCACCAGCGTGATCCTGGTGTACCCCATGTCCTGCAGTGTTCGCGGCGTCTCGTCCACCACACGGCAGTCGGTGGCGCCCCAGCGCGGATCGGGGTGCTTCAGGGTGCGCACCGCGCCGTCGTGCGCCACGGCCTGCTCGCCGACTGCGCGGATCCAGTGCGGCAGGCCCTGCCGGTAGGCGGCCTCCATGATCGGGTCCTGGGCGATGTCGCGGCGGATGGACTGCAGTCCGTGGTCGTGGCCGTAGCGCTCCACGGCGGCCGCGAAGTGCGCCAGCATCGGCAGGCACCAGCTCGACTCGTGCTCGCCGAGGACCGTGGCCGCGTCGGGGTGGAAGAGCACGAACCTGAGGAAGTTGTCGGCCGGCATGGCCGTCGGGTGCGGGCCCACCTCACGGAAAAGTGACGCGAAAGCGTTGTTGGAGAGGACGACGTCCCAACGGTGGTCGAGGACGACGGACGGAAAGGGAACGGCCTCCAGGAGGACGGCGTAGTCCTCCAGATACGCCTGGGCGTCGAGACTCTCGGGGACGGGCCGCGGCGCCGACCGCTGCCCACCTGCCTGATATGCCATCGGGAGGTCACCCCTCTTGCCTCTGCGGCCTTCACGCGGCGCCTTGATCCTGCGGTCCCGAGGCGGATCGTGTCAACTATCGTGGCATTTCGTGCTGGTTGACGGCTGAAATTGGCCACAGTTGTGGCGACGTCTGGATGTGAGTTCGAACTACCCGGTAATCTCCGTCGAGTTCACGGCAACCGCTTGTGAGAAGCCTGTGAGATACGTAGGAGATCTGTCGGTGACGGAAGGCTTCGAGGGTCCGGGCACCACGGCGGCGAGCGCTGCGCTGCCGGCCGTCGTCGCCCGCGTCACCGCGCTCGCCGACCGGCTCGGCGTCGCCCACGCGGAGGTCTTCGACACCGGCCGCCTGTCCGCCGCCTCGGGGGTGCCCGAGCCCGTGGTCAGAGCCCTGCTCAACGGCCGTCCGGCGGGCGAACCCGATGTGCAGGAGCGGTTCCTGCAACGTCTGGACCTGCTGCGCCGCACCCGGCTCAAGCCCAACGGGCGCAAGTACACCCAGCAGGAGATCGCCGACGGCGCGGGCATGTCGCGCCAGCAGGCGGGCGCTCTCATCAACGGCGACCGGCGCCCCACCATGGAGCACTGCGACGCCATCCAGCGCTTCTTCCGGGTGCATGCCGGCTTCCTCACGGCCGAGGACCCCGAGGCCCTCACCGGCGCGCTGCAGAGCACGGAGCAGGAGCTGCTGCACAAGCTCGCCGAGCGGGAGGAGGCCGCGGCCGCCGACGACCCGCTGGAGCGGCTGCTCCAGGACCACGGCGTCCGCGGGATCGCCTGGCGGGCCGCGCAACTCCCCACCGACCAGCACCGCGACAAGGTCGCGGAGTGGCTGGACATGCTCCTGGAGAGCGTCAAACGGCCCGAGTCGTGAGCCGGGGGAGAGCCGTGGGCATCGGAAAAGACATGCGCCGCCTGTGCCAGGAACTGGTCGGGGAACTCACCCTCACCGCGCCCGCCCGGCCCGACGAGCTCTACGGCGCCCTGTGCGCGGCGATGAGCAGGCGCCGCGGGCGGCCGGTCCACTTCCGTACGGCCGCCTTTCCGGCCGGGACCGCGAGCGGCCTGTGGCTCGACATGACCGACCAGGACCTGGTGGTGATCGAGGAACGGACCGCGCCGGACCACCAGTTGGTGATCCTCGGCCACGAGCTGTGGCACATGACGGCCGGGCACCGCGGCCGTCACGTCGAGGGCGCAAGGGTCGCGGCCCGGCTGCTCAGCGACGACGCCGACCTGCGCGCCACCGTCCGCGCGGTGGCCGCCCGCAGCCGCTTCGACCTCGCCGACGAGCAGGAGGCCGAGAGCTTCGGCCTGCTGCTCGGTAGCAGGTGCCGCACCTGGCTGGCGGGTTCGGGGCAGCGCGCGCCGGTGCAGCGCGATCATCTGGCGGGGCGGATCGAGGCGTCGCTGGGGTATCTCGGGCCACAGGGCTGAGCGGCCTCAACTCCCGTCGCCACGGCTCCGGTCGCGCCCCGGACAGCACTGCCGTCCCGCGTACCCCTCACGTCGCGCTGCGCTCGCTCGCCTCTTTCAGCTCGCACTCCACCTGGCGGTTGCGGGCCGTGTCCGGGCGCCCGGCGACGGTGCCGGGGCGCCCGCGCACGAGCAGCTCGCGCCAGCGCTCCCGGCTCCAGTCGGCCACGGCCGTGCTCGCCGTGAAGTCCTCGACCAGCGCGACGAACCGCGCGGGGTCGCTGTGGAACGGGAAGTGGCCCGCCTGCTCGAAGATCTCCAGCCGGCTGCCCGGCATCGCCTCGTGGGCCCTGTACGCGTGCCGCACCGGCACCACGCTGTCGCGGTCGCCCCACAGCAGCATGGTCGGCATGCCCTGGGTCAGATAGCACCGGTCGAGCATGGTGACGACCTGGCCGCGCCAGTCGACGACCGCGCGCAGGGTGCGGATGAAGGCGTTGCGCGAGGTCTCGTCCGGCAGCGCGTCGACGAGCGTGAGCAGTTCGGGTGCGTCCTGGCCGATGTCGGTGTCCAGCAGCCGCATCAGGCCCACCGCGAGGCCCACCTGGAGTCGCATGCCCGGCAGCCGCAGCGCGGACAGCAGCAGATGGGCGCCGGGCACGGAGACCAGCCGCAGCACGGGATTGACCTCGCGGCCGACGCCGCCCGCGCTGACCAGGATGACCCGCTCGGTGCGCTCGGGGAACTGGTAGGCGAACTGCATGGCCACGCCCCCGCCCAGCGAGTGGCCGACCAGCGTCGCCGACTCGATGCCGAGCGTGGTGAGCAGGTCCCGTACGCCGTTCGCGTACGCGGCGACCGAGTAGTCGGCACGCGGCTTGTCCGAGGCGCCGTGGCCGAGCAGGTCGGGGGCGATCACGGTGTGCGTGCGCGCCAGGTCCGGGATCAGCTCCGCCCAGGTGGCCGAGGAGTCGCCGATGCCGTGGATGAGGACCAGCGCCGGGCCCTCGCCGGCCATGCGGAAGGCACGCCGGTAGCCGTGCACCACGCGGTACTTGAGCTCCAGTTCCCCGTCCCCCACCGGGCGCAGCCGTACGGAGCGCACCGGGCTCCGTCCCGGGACGTCGACCATGCACTCGCCTCCCCGTTCCGTGGCCGCACGGCAGCGGCCGTATCCCCTGTTCTCCAGCGTAGAACCGCTTTTCCACAAGGGATTTCGCGGACGTTTCGCCGCCGCTACACGGCCGGCCGGTCCGGCGGGGTGCCGCCGCTCGGGCGACGCCGTGAGCAGGGCGGGAACCCCATTGTCAGTGGTGGCAGGCAAGCTGGAGTTGCGCCCCTTCGTGCGGGCGCGCCGAGACGACGCCGACAGGGGAGAGCCGACGATGCCCACCGCCGTACTGACCGACCGCGAGCGGACCGCCGTGCAGGCCTATCTGCGCCTGTTGCACACCGTACGAGCCGCCTTCGACGGCCCTCCTGGCGATCCTCGACCACCCGTAGTGCCCCCCGCCGTGCTGGAGGAGGCCGAACAGGCCTTGTCGGCCGCGGGCCTGACGGGGAACGAGGAGGAGTTCTTCCGCCTGCTGCAGACCTGGTGCCCCGAGCCGTGACGGCCGCCCGAAGAGGCGTCAGGAGGCGTGCGGGACAGTGATCGCGGTCGCCGCCAGCCCCCGCTGGACGGTCCACCGGCCCTCGAAGTGACCGAGGTGCCGGCCGCCGACCAGCGGGCCGGGGACCAGGAGTTCGGCGCGGAAGCCGCCGTGCAGCGGCGCGCCCGCGTCGACCGACAGCTCGATGTCGGCCTCCGTGAAGTCCAGCCAGCGGCCCGTCAGCGGGAACCACGCCTTGTAGACGGACTCCTTGGCGCTGAACAGCAGCCGGTCCCAGTGGACCTCGGGATGCCGCCCCGTCAGCCGGCGCAGCCGCTCCGTCTCGGTGGGCAGGGACACGGCGTCCAGGACGCCCTCCGGGAGCGGCTGGTGGGGTTCGGCGTCGATGCCGAGGGAGGCCAGGTCGGCGGCGCGGACCAGGGCGGCGGCGCAGTAGCCGTCGCAGTGGGTCATGCTGCCGACGAGCCCGGGCGGCCAGGCCGGCGCTCCGCGCTCGCCGGGCAGCAGCGGCTGCGGCGGCACGCCGAGCTTGTCCATGGCGCGCCGCGCGCAGGCCCGGACGAGGGCGAACTCACGGCGGCGCTTGGGCACCGCCCGCGCCACGACCGCGGCCTCCTCGGGGTACAGCGGCGCGTACTCGCTGCCGTCGTCGCCGTGCACCTCCACGGCCACCACCTCGTGCGGCAGCAGCTCCTCGATCACCCGACGCCCACCTCCTTCGGCAGCACGCGGCGCAGTCGCCCCGGCGGTTCGGGCCGCTTGCGCCACTCGCGCGGGTAGCCGACCGAGACCTCCTCGAAGCGGACGCCCTCGTGGAAGGTGGTCCGCGGGATGTGCAGGTGCCCGTAGACCATCGTCTCCACGCGGAAGCGGCGGTGCCAGTCGGCGGTCAGGTCGGTGCCGCACCACATGGCGAACTCGGGGTACCACAGGACGTCGCAGGGGTGGCGGTCCAGCGGGTAGTGGTTGACGAGCACGGTGGGCAGGTCGGCGGGGATCTCGGCGAGCCTGCGCTCGGTCTCGGCGACCCGCGCCCGGCACCAGGCCTCGCGGCTCGGGTAGGGGTCGGGGTGCAGCAGGTACTCGTCGGTGCACACGATGCCGGTCCCGTGCGCGTACTCCAGGCCCTGCGCCGCGGTGGTGCAGCCGGGCGGCAGGAACGAGTAGTCGTAGAGGAGGAAGAGCGGGGCGACGGCGACGGGGCCGTCGGGCCCCTCCCAGACGGGGTAGGTGTCCTCGGGGGTGAGGACGCCCAGTTCGCGGCACATCTCGACGAGGTGCTCGTAGCGGGCGACGCCACGCAGGGTGACGGGGTCCTTGGGGTGGGTCCACAACTCGTGGTTGCCCGGCACCCAGACCACCCGGGCGAAGCGGCTCGCGAGGGTCTTCAGGGCCCAGCGGATGTCGGAGGCGATCTCCGAGACGTCGCCGGCGACCAGCAGCCAGTCCTCGTCCGACTCGGGGCGCATCTCCTCGACCAGGGCGCGGTTCTCGGTGTATCCGATGTGCAGGTCGCTGATGGCCAGCAGCTGTCCGCCACCCCCGGCCGTCGACGTCACCTCGCGTCCTCCTCCACCCACCGAGCGCACTCACGGACGGCACCACGAGAACACATGGCACGGCCTGCCGACAAGGCGGCCCGTCGGGTGCGAGGTCTCCAGGAATCCGTAACACGGACGTTGCACGCGCACCCCTTCCGAGGCCGTATGATCGCCCCGACACCACCGCCTCGAACTCCTCTCAGACAGGGGCGGTTTGGTGACCCTCCAAACACCCCTGCCCGGGCACGGGCCGCTCCGCCCTGCCCGCACACCGTAAAGGCGGCCTGCATGGTCTCTCGCGTACGCGTCTGGCTCAACCGCACGTACGCGGAGAACGTCTTCTTCATGGATCAGCTGCGCCGAAATCCCAGCGATCGCGCGGTGGAGATCCATGCGACGCACGGGGACGCGGACTCCCCCGTGCTGGCCGCCGCCGACACCGCCGAGCTGGAGCCGGAGGGGCTGTCCCCCGCCGCGTACGTGGAGTTCGCGCTGGCCCAGTGCCGGCGGCGCGGCATCGACGTGTTCGTGCCCCGGCTGCACCAGTCGGCGGTCGTGGCGCACCGCGTTGAGTTCGAGGCCGTGGGCACGGCGCTGCTGGCGCCGCCGCCGGAGGCCGTGGCCGTCTTCGAGGACAAGATCGTCGCCTACGAGGCCGTGCAGGCCATCGGGGCTCCGGTGCCGCCGTGGTGGCGGGTCCGCTCGGCGGAGGAACTCGTCGCCGCCGTGGAGGAGTTGGAGGCGGACGGACACACGGCGTGCTTCAAGCCCGCCTCCGGCGCGGGCGGGGTCGGCTTCCGCATGATCACCCGCTCGCCCTTCTCGATGGTGCACCTCAGCGGCTTCCCCAGCCCGTATGTGCCGCTCGACCTGGTGGTCGAGGCGCTGCGGCAGGCCGACGAGCCCGTCGACTGGCTGGTGATGCCGCGCCTGGAGCAGCCGGAGGTGTCGGTGGACTGCCTCACCGGCCCCGACAACAGGGTCCGGCTGGCCGTGGGCCGCACCAAGAACGGCCGCCGGCGCGGCTTCACGCTCCACGAGCAGTGGCTGGAGCCGGCGCGGCGGATCGCGGAGGGCTTCGGGCTGCACCATCTCTCCAACATCCAGTTCCGCATGTACGGCGACCGGCCGGTCCTGATGGACGTCAACACGCGTCCGGCCGGGGGGCTGCACCAGCTCTCCCTGTGCGGAGTCAACGCCCCATGGGCGGCGGTGCAGTTGGCCCTCGGCGAGGACCCGGGCGAGATCACGCCGCCGTTCCTCGGCCAGGACTACACGGTGGTGTCGGGGCCGCGCCCGCTGCGCCCGGTGACGCTGCCGCAGCAGCGCAGCCAGGAGCCGGAGCCCCTGCTGCCGGCGGTGCCCGCCCCGGCGGGGGAACCGGCCGAGGCCGCCCCGGCGGACACCGGCGCGCGGGCCATCACCCCGGCCTGACGCCCGTACACCCAACCGGTCTGGACCAATCATGGCGCAGCACCTTGACACCATGATTGGTCCATACCAACTTGGTTGCGCACCTTCCTGCACTCCCGAACACCCCCATTTCCCCAGGGAGATCGCATGCGCAACACTTTCGGGCGTCACAGACGCCGGTTCTTCGCACTGCTCGGCTCGGCCGCCCTCGCGCTCGCGGGAGCCATCGCCCTGCCCGGCACGGCCCAGGCGGCCAACATCCTGTCCAATCCCGGCTTCGAGTCGGGCGGCCTCTCCCCGTGGACCTGCTCCGGCAACCTCGGCTCCGTCGTCTCCTCCCCCGTGCACGGCGGCTCCAAGGCCCTGCAGGGCGCGGTGAGTTCCAGCGACAACGCGCAGTGCTCCCAGACCGTGTCGGTCCAGCCGAACACGACCTACTCGCTCAGCGGCTGGGTGCGCGGCTCCTACGTCTACCTCGGCGTCGACGGCGGCGCCTCCACCTGGACCACGTCGCCCTCGGCGTACAGCCAGCTCACCGTCTCCTTCACCACCGGCGCCTCGCAGACCAGCGCGAAGATCTACGTGCACGGCTGGTACGCGCAGGGCACGTACTGGGCGGACGACATCAGCCTGGACGGCCCCGGCGGGGGCGGCGGCGGTGACACCCAGGCGCCTACCGCGCCCACCGGGCTGACCTCCACCGGCAAGACCTCCTCCAGCGTGTCGCTGAAGTGGAACGCCTCCACGGACAACACGGGGGTGACCGCGTACGACATCTACAGCGGCTCCAACCAGGTGCTCAGCGTCTCCGGCACGAGCGCCACGGTCGGCGGGCTCGCGTCGAGCACGGCCTACACCTTCACCGTCAAGGCGCGGGACGCGGCCGGCAACACCTCCGGCGCCTCCAACTCCGTGAGCGTGACCACGGACGCGGGCGGGGGCGGCGGCACCGGCTTCAAGCAGGCTGCGCCCTATCTCTACGAGGGCTGGGGCGACCCGCCGAGCCCGTCGACGGTGATGAGCGCGACCGGCGTCAAGTGGTTCACGATGGCCTTCGTGCTCGACTCCGGCGGCTGCAACCCGGCCTGGGACGGCAGCCGGCCGCTGACCGGTGGCGCCGACCAGAGCGCGATCAACGCCATCCGCTCCGCAGGCGGCGACATCGTGCCGTCCTTCGGTGGCTGGCAGGGCAGCAAGCTCGGCGCCAACTGCTCCTCCGCGAGCGCGCTCGCGGGCGCCCTGCAGAAGGTGATCGACGCCTACTCGCTCAAGGCGATCGACATGGACATCGAGAACACCGACGAGTTCGAGAACGAGGCCGTCCAGGCCAAGATCCTCACCGCGCTGAAGACGGTCAAGGCCAACAACCCCGGCCTGAAGACCATCGTCACCTTCGGCACGTCGACCACCGGCCCGACGTACTACGGCAACCGGCTCATCGAGCAGGCCCAGTCGCTGAACGCCGGCATCGACGTCTTCACCATCATGCCGTTCGACTTCGGCGGCGGCTCGGACATGTACGGCAACACCGTGAACGCGGCGGAGGGCCTGAAGGCCAAGCTGAAGTCGACCTTCGGCTGGGACGACGCCACGGCGTACTCCCACATCGGCATCTCCGGCATGAACGGCCTGTCCGACCAGCAGGAGACCACCACCCCGGCGATCTGGACCCAGATCCGGGACTGGGCGAACAGCCATCACATCGCCCGGCTCGCCTTCTGGTCCGTCAACCGTGACCGGCCCTGCCCGGGCGGCGGCGTGGTGAGCAACTGCTCCGGCATCAGCCAGAACAACTGGCAGTTCACCTCGATCACGGCCGGGTTCACCGGCTGAGTCCGGCGCGCCGGCCCACCGGCCGGCGCCCACGCTCAACGGCGTGGGGGTGCCCCGACCGGGTACCCCCACGCCTTCGCCAACTCCGCCAGCCTCGGCGGCAGTTCGGCCGACTCCTCGGCCGGCCGGGCGGGCTGGACACGGCCCGACCTGATGGTGCTCGACCAGTCGCCGAGCTGCGGGCGGAAGGTGCCGTGGTCCTTCGCGCCGTAGTCCAGCATGCCGCCCTCCCACTCGACGCCGAGGTAGGCGCACAGGCCGCGCGTGGTCCGCTCCGGTTCGGCGGTGAGGTCCTCGTACGTCACCACGTGCGCGTCGAGGGCGTGCCGCGCCGCCTCCAGCTTCTCGCCGTATTCGAGGACCTCGGCGCGGATGGCCTCGTGGTCCGGATCCGCGCGGCGTTCGGTCAGGGAGGCGATGACCGCTCCCGGGTGGCGCAGCAGCAGGATGTAGCGGGCGTCGGGCCAACATCGGTGCAGACGCGGCCAGATGAGGGTGTTGGGCGGGGTCTTGTCGACGATGACGTCCTTGCCGCTGCGGGTCAGCTCCAGATGCAGCACCCGGTCCCACAGCAGATGCTCCAACTCGTCCTTGTCGAGCTGGAGTTCCTGCATGGCGTCGGCGGTGAACCCGCGCGAGAGATGGACGTGCACCGTGCGCAGATGCATCTCGTGCGGGGCGCGGATCCGGCTGTGGCTGTTCAGCAGGACGCGCAGCAGGGTCGAGCCGGAGCGCACCGAGGACAGGACGAAGACCGGCGACTCCACCAGGCGCGGGGCGGGCGGCGCGGTGTACGTCGGCTCGGGGCCGCGCGGGGACGGCACGGCGTCGAGGACGCGGCGCGGCGGACTCACCGCCTGGGCCACGAGCCTCCCGCGGCGCCTGAGACCCTTGCGTATCGCGGACATACGGCGGTCACTCACGTTGACACCTTCCTCTTACCCTTGGGGCCGCATCCCAGGGGGCACAGGCGAACCGCAGGTGTCGCGCAGGGGAACGGAACAGGTCACGGGCGCCGCCGAAGCGCCCGTGACCTGGTGGCTTACCGCTCTCTTAATTTTCGATGGAAATCACGATCGTCCCGCGCCCCGGTACAGCTCCAGTTCCCCGTCCAGCTCGACGGCGAGCACGGTGGCGTACGGATCGAGGTCGGCCTGGGCCGGCGGGTCGATCCACAGCACGCCGACCGCCTCGTGCAGCCCACCGACGACCTCGTGGGAGAGCTCGGTGCCGGTGCCCAGCACGGTGACCCGGCGCACCCCCGTCGCGAGGCCGCGGACGCCGATCTCGGCACGCGGGGCGTCGAACAGGACGAGGTAGAGCGTGCGCCGGTCGGCCGACAGGGTGCTGGGCCCGTAGTGGTGCCCGGCCGGCAGCCCGCGCACCGTCCCGTACACCGCGTCCGCGTGCCGGCGGATCCACTCCCCCAGCCCCTCCAGGCGCTCGGCCTGCGGCTCGGGGATGGTGCCGTCCTCCCTCGGGCCGACGTCCAGCAGCAGGTTGCCGCCCCCACCGATGGTCTCGGTGAAGTAGCGGATCAGCTGGGCCAGCGACTTGTGGTGGTGGTCGTGATGCTGGAAGCCCCATGAGTCGTTGATCGTCAGGCACAGCTCCCAGGGGCCGTCCGGAGGCACGATCGGGGCTCCCTGCTCGGGGGTGGCGTAGTCGCCCTCGCCGAGCATGCGCGCGTTGAAGACCACGTCCGGCACGTACGAGCGGACCAGCGCCGCGAGTTCGGGGATGCGCCACTGCTCCTCGCTGCGCTCCCACTCGCCGTCGAACCACATCAGGTCCGGCCGGTAGCGGTGGGCCAACTCCCCCACCTGGCCGTCCCGGTAGGCGATGAACCGCTCCCAGGCCGCCAGGTCCTCGTCCTCGGCCGCGCACTCCGAGTAGGGGTTGTCCTCCAGCTCCGGCGGACGGCCCGGCTTGCGGGTGGAGGCGTAGTCGGGGTGGTTCCAGTCGGAGTGGGAGTAGTAGAGGCCGACCTTGAGCCCCTTCTCCCGCAGGGCCTCGGCGTACGGGCCGAGGTGGTCCTTGCCGAGGTTGAGGTCGCCGTACCGCGTGTCCCACAGGGCCACGCCGTCGTGGTGACGGCTCGTCAGCACCGCGTACCGGGCACCGGCGCGGGCGAACAGGTCCGCCCACCCGCGCGGGTCGTAGGCGGCGCCCGTGAAGCGCTCCAGCTGGGACATGTACCGCTCGTGGGGCACGATGCCGTCGTAGAACGACCAGGACTCCTGGACGCCGTCGACGGCGTAGATGCCCCAGTGCACGAAGATCCCCAGCTTGGCGTCGGTGAACCAGGGTTGCATCGCCATCGGTCAGCCCCTGCGCAGCCGCAGCGTCAGGATCTGGAACGGCCGCAGCGTGACGGGGACGCCGCCGTCGACGACCTCCGCGTCCTCGAGCGGGCGCTCCAGCAGGTCCGTCACCCGGGCGCCGGCCAGCGGGAAGCCGGTGCGCAGCACGCCCTGGCCACGGCCGCCGCGGGACTCGTAGAGCCGCACCACGACATCGCCCGAGGCGTCGTCGGCGAGCTTCACGGCCTCCACGGTCACGCCCTCACCGTCCACCGAGACCACCGGCTCCGGCGCGCCCGCCGCATCCGCCACCCGCAGCGGCAGGTTGAGCGCGTAGCCCTCGGCCACGGCGTCCTCGATGCTCGCGCCCGGCAGCAGGGAGTACACGAAGCGGTGGCGGCCCTGGTCGGCCTCCGGGTCCGGCACGCGCGGGGCGCGGACCAGGCTGAGGCTGACCCGCGTCGTGGTCCCACCGTCGTCGCGGACCGTGCGGGTCACGTCGTGGCCGCAGGTCGAGTCGTTGATGATCGCGACCCCGTAGCCGGGTTCGGCCACGTGCACCCAGCGGTGGCCGGAGACCTCGAAACGGGCCGCCTCCCAGCTGGTGTTGGTGTGCGTGGGCCGCTGGACGTGCCCGAACTGGATCTCCGCGGAGGAGTGCGGCGCCCGGACGTCCACCGGGAAGCCCGCCTTGAGGATCTTCTCGGCCTCGTGCCAGTCGATGTCCGTCTCGAAGTCGACACGGGGGCTGCCGGCCCGCAGCGTGATCGTCTGGGTGATCCTGGACCCCTTGCCGAAGGCGCGCTCGACCCGGATCGAGCCGACCAGCGGGTCCGCCTCGGTCACGGTGACCGCCTCAGGCTGGAGCAGGTCGGTGTAGCGGTTCCGGTAGTGCTTGTCGATGTCCCAGGCGTCCCAGTAGTTGGGCAGGTCGGTGTGCAGGCGCAGCAAGTTGCCCCGGTCGGCGAGGACTTCGCGGTTGGCCCGGAGGTCGAAGACGGAGGACAGGGTGCCGTCCTCGGCCACCTCGACCCGGACCAGGCCGTTGTCGAGGACGCGGCCCTCGACGGTCACCGGCCGCGGCGGCTCGGCGGCGGTGAGCGGGGCGCTGCCGCTCGCGGGCACGTGCACGTACGCGGGCTCACCCGCGGAGGTGCGGACCACCTCGGCGCGGGCGTAAGGGCTGGTGTTGAACACGCGGGGGCCGCCGCCGCCCAGCGCGGCGATCGCCTCGGCCGTCAGCGCCTCCAACTCCCCTGCCACGCGCGCGTATTCGGCCTCCGCCTCGCGGTGCACCCAGGCGATCGAGGACCCCGGCAGGATGTCGTGGAACTGGTGCAGCAGCACCGTCTTCCACAGCCGGTCCAGCCTCTCGTACGGGTAGGTGTAGCCGGGAGCGTGCAGCGCGGCGGTCGTCGCCCACAACTCGGCCTCGCGCAGCAGGTGTTCGCTGCGGCGGTTGCCCTGCTTGGTGCGGGCCTGGGTGGTGTAGGTGGCGCGGTGCAGCTCCAGGTAGAGCTCGCCGTTCCAGACCGGGGCGTCCGGGTACTCCTCGCGGGCCTTGGCGAAGAAGGTGTCGGGGTGCTCGACGACGACCTTGGGCGAGCCCTCCAGGTCGGCGAGCCGGCGCGCCCGCTCCATGATCTCGCGGGTGGGGCCGCCGCCGCCGTCGCCCCAGCCGAACGGGGCGAGCGAGCGCGTCCCCGCGCCCTTCTCCGCGTAGTTGCGCACCGCGCGGTCCATCTCCTCGCCGCTGAAGCGGGCGTTGTAGGTGTCGACCGGCGGGAAGTGGGTGAAGATGCGGGTGCCGTCGATGCCCTCCCACCAGAAGGTGTGGTGGGGGAAGGTGTTGGTCTGGTTCCAGGAGATCTTCTGGGTGAGGAACCAGTCGTTGCCGGCGAGCTTGGCGAGCTGCGGGTAGGCGGCGTTGTAGCCGAAGGAGTCCGGCAGCCACACGCCCTTGGTCTCGATGCCGAAGTGCTCGATGAAGAACCGCTTGCCGTGGACCAGCTGGCGGGCGATCGCCTCGCCGCCGGGCAGGTTGCCGTCGGACTCCACCCACATGCCGCCGACCGGCGCCCACTGGCCCTTGGCGACGGACTTCTTGATCCGCTCCCACACCTGCGGGTAGTTGTCGCGCACCCACTCGTACTGCTGGGCCTGCGAGCAGGCGAAGATGAACTCCTCGTACTCGTCGGCGAGCGCGGTGACGTTGGAGAAGGTGCGGGACGTCTTGCGCTTGGTCTCGCGGATGGGCCACAGCCACGCGGAGTCGATGTGCGCGTGCCCGACGCCGGAGACGGTGTGCGCGCTGGCGTGCGCGGGCCTGGCCAGGACCGGCGCGAGCACCGCGCGGACGGCGGCCGCGCTGCCGGCGACGTCGTCCAGGTCCAGGGCGTCCATGGCGCGGTCCAGGGCGTGCAGGATCTCGTGGCGGCGCGGCTCGTGCTCGCCGAGGTGGACCATGAGCTCGCGCAGCACCTGGAGGTCCAGGTCGAGGTGGAAGACCTCCTCGTCGAGGACGGCGAGGTCGGCGCGCCGGAAGGTGTAGAGCGGCTTGTCGCCGGCGGTGAGCACGTCGCCCAGGGGCGTGGGCGCGGCGAAGTCGCCCGCCAGGATGTCGGGGTTGGAGGCGGCCTCGACCAGGTAGTCGATCTCCTCTCCGCCCGCCGCCGGGTTCGCGATCGGAACGTACTGGTTGAGCGGGTTGACCGCCTTCAGCGGCGTCCCGTCCGCGAGGTGGACCAGCGCCTCGGCCTGGTTGCCCGGCCAGTCGCCGACGAAGCCGAGGTCGATGACCGTCTCGACGCGCCGGCCGGCCCACTCGGCGGGCACTTGCCCCCGCATGCGGAACCAGGTGGTGCCCCAGGGCGGGCCCCAGGGGGTGTCCATCGCGAAGGGCTCGTAGGAGGCGGCCGCGGCCTCCTCGAACGGGACCGGCTCGCCCGGCGCCTGCCAGGCCTCGACCGTCAGGGGAACGGTGACCGCGTAGAGCGCGGGCTTGATGCGCTGGTTGTGGAGGCGCTCGGCGCGCTCCTCGATCCGGCGGCGTTCGTCGTGCATGAGAGGTCTCCAGAGAGGGCGGCGGGGCGGCGAGCGCGCAGGGGAAAGCGCTTTCCGCCCGGAGCTTACTTCAGGTAGGAAAGGCCCGGGTGGACGTTCGTGTAGCCCTCGACCAGCCGTCGGGCCACATTCACGGAGTCGACGAGCGGATGCAGCGCGAACGCCTTCACCGCCGTCGCCCGGGAGCCGGACCCGGCGGCGGCCAGCACCTCGCGCTCGACCGCCTTGACCGCGCAGACCAGGCCGGTGGCGTGGTCGGGCAGCGGGGCGACGGTGACCGGGTGGGCGCCGTTGGCGTCGACCAGGCACGGGACCTCGATGACGGCCTCGGTGTCGAGCACCGACAGGGTCCCGCGGTTGCGGACGTTGAGGATCAGCGTGGTGCGCTCGTCGCGGGCGATGGCCCGCATCAGGGCGAGGGCGACCTTCTCGTAGCCGCCGGAGAGGTCGTCGGCGTCGCGTTCACCGGCGCCCGCGCTCTCCCGGTTCTCGGCCATGTACGTCGCCTCGCGCTCGGCCCGGGTGCGGTCCCAGGCGGCGAGCGCACCGGCGCCGGGGTCGCGCATCTCCTCGTAGAAGCGGGCCTGCTGGTCGCGCAGGAAGGCGCCGCGGGTCTTCTCGGCCTGCTGGTAGGCGCGCACGGCCTCGCGGTTGAAGTAGTAGTAGTGCAGGTACTCGTTGGGGATCGCGCCGAGGGACTGCAGCCAGTCGACGCCGAAGAGCTTGCCCTCCTCGAAGGAGCCGAGCAGGTCGGGGTCGGCGAGCAGCCGCGGGAGCTCGTCGCGGCCGGCGATGTGCAGGCCGCGCACCCAGCCGAGGTGGTTGAGGCCGACGTAGTCGATCCACGCCTCCTGCGGGTTGCCGCCGAGGACGCGGGCGATCCGGCGGCCGAGTCCGACCGGGGAGTCGCAGATGCCGATGACGCGGTCGCCGAGGTGGCGGGACATCGCCTCGGTGACCAGGCCGGCCGGGTTGGTGAAGTTGATGACCCAGGCCTCGGGTGCGAGTCGGGCCACGCGCCGGGCGATGTCGACGGCGACCGGGACGGTGCGCAGTCCGTAGGCGATGCCGCCCGCGCCGACGGTCTCCTGACCGAGGACGCCCTCCGCGAGGGCCACGCGCTCGTCCTGCGCCCTGCCCTCCAGGCCGCCGACGCGGATCGCGGAGAAGACGAAGTCGGCGCCGCGCAGGGCTGCGTCGAGGTCGGTCGTGACGGTCACCGTGGGGGCGTCGGCACGGCCCGCCGCCTGCTCGGCCAGGACCCGGGCGACCGCGCCCAGCCGGCCGGCGTCCAGGTCGTGCAGCACCACCTCGGTGACCCGCCCCTCGGCGTGGTCGGTCAGCAGCGCGCCGTACACCAGCGGCACCCGGAACCCGCCGCCGCCCAGAATCGTCAGCTTCACCCTTGCACCTTTCCTGCCAGGACCACCTCGACGCCCGCCTCCTCCAGGGAGGAGCGGGTCGCCGGGTCGACCTGCGCGTTCGTCACCACCGCGTCCAGGTCCTCGGGACCGCAGACCTTCGCCATCCCCGTACCCGGGAACTTCGCCGTGTCCGCGAGCAGCACGACCTTGTCGCTCGCCTTGATCATGGCGCGCTTGACCGGCACCTCGACGACCGTCGTGTCCATCACCTGCCCACCCGGACGCACTCCACTGGTGCCCAGGAAGAGCCAGTCCGCGTGCAGCTGGCGCAGATTGTCCTCGGTGAGGAAGCCGACCAGGGAGCGGTACTCGCGGCGCACCATGCCGCCGAGCAGCACCAGCTCGATGCCCTCGTCGTCGGCGAGCTCCTCGTAGACCACCAGGTTGCTGGTGATCACGGTGAGGCGGCGGCCGTGCAGCTGGCGGGCCAGCCGGTAGGCGGTGGTGCCGATGTCGAGCAGTACCGACTGGCCGTCGGCGACCATCGCCGCGGCGCGCGCGGCTATCGCGTCCTTCTCGGCCACGCGCACCTCGGCGACCTCGGCGAAGGGCTGGTCGCCCTCCTCCACGACGGCGCCGCCGTGCACGCGGGTCAGCAGCCCGTCCTCCTCCAGCTTGACCAGGTCGCGCCTGATCGTGGCGGGACTCACGTCCAGCTTCTCGGAGAGGTCGGTCACGGACGCGGGGCCGCCGGAGCGCAGGGCCCGCAGGATGAGTTGATGTCGTCGTTCAGCCAGCACGCCGTGAACACTACTCGTCATCTTCAATCATTTCTATGCTCACTTCTGCTTGGGTATTGACCAATCTCGCGGAGCGGCGCACGATTCCCGTCATCGAAATTGACGTGTTTTGACGAGAGGCTGCGCGTGGACGACGACAGGCCCGAGGTGCTGCTGACCGGGCTGCTCTTCTACGACCTCGTCCTCACGGGGCTCGGGAAGCCGCCGGCGCCGGGCGAGGAGATCTGGACGGCCGGCATGGGCTGCGGCCCCGGCGGCATCGCGAACCTCGCGGTGGCCGCCTCCCGCTTCGGCCTGCGCACCTCGCTGGCCACGGTCTTCGGCGACGACTTCTACGGCACGTACTGCCGCGACGTCATCGGCGGCCAGGAAGGCGTCGACCTCTCGCTCTCCCGCACCGCGGACGGCTGGCCCACCCCCGTCACCGTCTCGCTGGCCGCCGGGCACGACCGGGCCCTGGTCACGCACGGCCAGGAGCCCCCGTACTCCCAGGACGCGCTGGTGGGCGACCCGCCCGAGGCGCGCACCGCCCTCGTCCACCTCGAGACCGAACCGCGCGCCTGGCTCGCCAAGGCCGCCGCGAACGGCACGCAGATCTACGCCGACGTCGGCTGGGACCCCACCCAGGAGTGGTCCCCGGACCTGCTGGACCAGCTCGCCCTGTGCCACGCATTCCTCCCCAACGAGACCGAGGCGATGGCCTACACCCGCACCGGCAGCGCGGTCGCGGCCCTCGGCACGCTCTCCGAGCTGGTGCCGGTCGCCGTGGTGACCCGGGGCCGGGACGGCGCCGTCGCCGTCGACCAGACCACCGGCGAGTACGCCGAGGTGCCGGCGCTGGACGTGGACGTCCTGGACGCCACCGGCGCCGGCGACGTGTTCGGTGCGAGCTTCGTGGCGGCCTCCCTCGGCGGCTGGCCGCTGGAGGAGCGGCTGCGCTTCGCCGTGCTCGCGGCGGGACTGTCCGTCCGCCACCACGGCGGCGCCCTGGCCGCCCCCGGCTGGTACGGCGTCGACCGCTGGTGGCGCTCCCTGACCGACTCCGGGCTGCGGCGCGCGTACGGCTTCCTCGCGGACCGGATCCCCGCGGACGTCGGCCCGCCGGTCCGGTACGCCCCCGTCACGCCGCCCGTGCGGCCGTGGTGACCTCCCATGCCCCCCTCATGACGCCCCTCTCATGCGAAGTCCAGAAAAGATCCGAAAGGCGGTGGGAGCTGTGCGGCTCTCACGAAGAGGCCTGCTGCGCGCGGGCCTGGCCGGTACGGCCGCCACGGCCCTCGGCGGCCTGACGTCCGGCTGTGCCGTACCGGCCGGCTCGACCGGCCGGAACATGGTCCTGTGGTACTGGGACGGCGGCCTCGGCGACACGGTCCTGAAGAAGGCCAAGGCCCGTTACGACTCCACGGTGGACCTCAAGGCCATCAAGATCGGCGGCTACTACCGGTCCAAGCTGATCACCACGCTCACCGGCCGCGCCCACGTCCCCGACATCGCGGGCCTCAAGGGCGAGGACATGGCGTCCTATCTGCCCGACGCCGACCAGTTCGTGGACCTGCGCACGCTCGGCGCGCAGAAGTACGAGTCCCAGTACCTGCCGTGGAAGTGGCAGCAGGGCATCGCCGACGACGGCACCATGGTCGGCTTCCCCATCGACTGCGGCCCGGTGGCGCACTTCTACCAGTACGAGGTGTTCCGGAAGGCGGGGCTGCCCTACGAACCCGCCGACGTCTCGGCGGAGTTGAACACCTGGGAGAAGTTCTTCGCGGCCGGCGAGCGGCTGAGGAAGCGGATCCGCGGGACCTCGCTGCTCACCGACGTCAACAGCGTCTTCGAGAACATCGTGCAGCAGGGCAGCAGGCGCTACGTCGACAAGGACCGCCACTTCATCGGCGACCAGGAGCATGTGCGCCACGCCTGGCGGCTCGCCGTGGAGGCGAAGCGGCGCGGCATCGTCTCCGACCTCGTCACCGGCACTCCCGACCAGATCTCCGCGGTGGACACCGGCAAGCTCCCCAGCCAGCTCGGCGCCTCCTGGGCGACGTACGACATCAAGAACGGCAACCCGAAGACCAAGGGCAAGTGGCGGATCGCCGACATGCCGGTGCGGCCGTCCAACAACGGCGGCTCGTTCCTGTCGATCACCAAGGCGTGCCGGGAGCCCGAGCGGGCCTTCGAGATCATCGCGTGGATGCTCAACGCGGCCAACCAGGCCTCGGGTTACGTCGACGCGGGCCTGTTCCCCTCCACGCCCGCCTCCTACGGCCTGAAGCAACTGCGCGAACCCGACCCGTTCTTCGGTGGCCAGGTGACCACGGACGTGTTCGGGCCGGCCGCGCAGAAGATCGTGGTCGCCTACAACAGCCCGTACGACGTGGCGCTCGGGCAGCCCATCAAGGACGAGATCAAGAACGTCGGCGTCCTCGGCAAGGACCCGGACAAGGCCTGGAGTGACGCCATGAGCAAGTGCCGGCGCATCGCGAAGCACCTGGGGGTGAGCTACTGATGGCCACCGCCCTGGAGAAGCCTCCCGTCATCGCGGCGCGGACCTCGACCGCCGGACCCCGCTCGGGATTGCGCAAGTACTGGCACCTGTATGCCGCGATCTCCCCCTTCTACCTCCTCTTCCTCGCCTTCGGCCTGGTCCCCGTCGGCTTCTCGCTCTATCTCTCCTTCCACCGCTGGGACGGCCTCGGCCCCATGGAGTGGGCCGGCCTGTCGCAGTACCAGTACCTGCTGAGCGACAGCGACTTCTGGAGCTCGATCGGCAACACGCTGCTGATCTGGGCGCTGGCCACCTTCCCCATGATCTTCCTGGCGATGGTCACGGCCGTGATGCTCAACTCGGCGGTCCGCTTCAAGAACGGCTACCGCTTCGCCTACTTCCTGCCCAACGTCACCTCGGTCGTCGCGATCGCCATCGTCTTCGGCTCGGTCTTCTCCACCAACTTCGGCCTGGTGAACGCCCTGTTGCAGGCGGTGGGCCTGGACCAGGTGGCCTGGCTGAACACGCCCTGGGGCATCAAGGTCGCCATCGCGACGCTGATGACGTGGCAGTGGACCGGCTACAACGCGATCATCTTCCTGGCCGGCCTGCAGACCATCCCGAGCGAGCTCTACGAGGCGGCACGGGTGGACGGCGCGAACCCCGTGCAGACCTTCTTCCGGATCACGCTGCCGATGCTGCGGCCGACGCTGCTGTTCGTGCTCGTGGTCTCGACGGTGACCGGCCTGCAGAGCTTCACCGAGGCGCAGGTGCTGCTGCAGAACACCTCCAACGACTCCACGTTCTCCGGAGGTCCGGGCCACGCGGGCCGCACGATGGTCCTCTACTTCTTCCAGCAGACCTTCGACAACAACGACTTCGGCTACGGCGCCGCCGTGGCGTGGGGGATCTTCCTCGTCGTCGTCATCTTCTCGATCATCAACTGGCGGCTGGTGCAGCGCCGGGGCGAAGACTAGGAGGCCGGAACGCCATGGCATCCCTCCAGCACACCAGGCGCCCCCGCGGCATCAAGGGAACCCGCGGCCGGGGCATCGCGCTGCACGCCGTCCTCATCGCCGGACTGCTGCTGTCGGCCTTCCCGTTCTACTGGGCCGTCATCATGTCGACCCACACCTCCAGCGAGATCTTCTCCTACCCGCCCAAGCTGCTGCCCGGCTCGCACTTCCTGCAGAACCTGCGCAGCCTCTTCGACAACATCGACTTCTTCGGCTCGATGCTCAACTCGCTGCTGGTGGCCTCGGCGGTGACCTTCCTGGTCCTGTTCTTCGACTCGCTGGCCGCGTTCGTCTTCGCCAAGTTCGACTTCCCGGGCCGCAGGGCGCTGTTCGTCCTGCTGATGGCGATCTTCATGGTGCCGACGCAGATGGCGATCATCCCGCAGTTCGTGATGATGGCGAAGATCGGCTGGATCGGCTCCATGACGGCGCTGATCGTGCCCGCGGCTGCCAACGCCTTCGGCATCTTCTGGATGCGCCAGTACATGAGGAGCGCCATCCACGACGAACTGCTGGACGCCTCACGGATCGACGGGGCGAACTTCCTGCGCCAGTACTGGCACGTGGCCCTCCCGGTGGTCCGGCCGGGCCTGGCCTTCCTCGGCATCTTCACCTTCATGGGCCAGTGGAACGACTACGCCTGGCCCCTGGTCGCCCTCACCAACCCCGACAACGTCACCCTCCAGGTCGCGCTGTCTCAGCTCAACGGCGTCCACGGCACCACCGACTACGGAATGGTCATGACGGGCGCGCTGCTGGCCCTCGTCCCCCTGCTGATCGTCTTCGCGATCGGCGCCAAGCAGATCATCGGCGACCTCGGCAAGGGAGCCATCCGTTGACCGACCCGCTGCTCGCGCTCCGTCCCTGGGAGGCACCCGAGGTGACCTCCTGGGGGCGGCTCGCGGCGAACGCCGTCGACCGGCGCTCCGGAGCCCTCTCCCTGGACGGCGACTGGCGCTTCCAGCTGCTGCCCGCTCCCGACGCACCGGTCGGCGGTGTGTGGTCCACGGTGTACGTCCCCGGCGCCTGGACCCTCCAGGACACGGACGACCTGCCGCAGTACACCAACGTCCGCATGCCGTTCGCCGAGTTCCCGCCCGGCTCCCCCGCAGCCAACCCGACGGGGGTCCACGAGCGCGAGGTGGACGTGCCCGCCGACTGGTCCGGGCGCCGGATGGTGCTCCAGGTCGGCGCCGCCGAGAGCGTGCTCCTCGTGCACGTCGACGGGCGGCCCGTCGGCATCTCCAAGGACTCCCACCTGGCCGCCGAGTTCGACCTCACCGGCGTCGTACGCGCCGGTGAGCGGTTCGTGCTGCGGCTGACCGTGGTGAAGTGGTCGGACGCCTCGCACATCGAGGACCAGGACCACTGGTGGCACGGGGGCATCACGCGGTCGGTGCTGCTGTACGCGACCGACCCCCTGCACCTGGCCGACGTCACCGTGCGCGCCGGGTACGACGGCGCCCTGTGCGTCGACTGCCGCGTGCGCGACGCGCGGGGCGCGCTGCCGGGCGGGTGGCACGTAAGCGCCGACCTGGACGGCCGGCCGCTCGCCCAGGACCGGGAGTTCGACCGCCTGAACGCCGAGGACGAGAGGGTCTCCGACTTCCTCGGCGAGGCCCGCATCCGGGCCACCGTGCCCGAGGTGCGCACCTGGAACGCGGAGACGCCCGAGCTGTACGACCTCACCGTCCGCCTGCACCGCCCGGACGGCACCGTCGCCGACACCTCCCGCCACCGCGTCGGCTTCCGCGACGTCGAGATCGCCGGCCGGGACCTGCTGGTCAACGGCGAGCGCGTGTTCGTCCGCGGCGTCAACCGACACGACTTCCACCCGCTGACCGGCCGCACGGTCTCCCCCGACGACCTGCGCGCGGACCTGACCCTCCTCAAGCGCTTCGGCTTCAACGCGGTCCGCACCTCGCACTACCCGGCCGACCCGGCCCTCTACGACCTCGCCGACGAACTCGGCCTCTACGTCGTCGACGAGGCGGACGTCGAGTCCCACGACCACGCCCACGAGATCGCCGACGACCCGCGCTATCTGAACGCCTTCGTGGACCGCGTCTCACGGATGGTGCTGCGGGACAGGAACCATCCCTCGGTCATCGTCTGGTCGCTGGGCAACGAGTCCGACTACGGCGCGAACCACGACGCGGCGGCGGGCTGGGTGCGCCGCCACGACCCGTCCCGGCCGATCCAGTACGAGGGCGCCGCCAAGCTGGACTGGGCTGCGACCGACGACGCCTCCGACATCGCCTGCCCCATGTACGCGCCGATCGAGGACTGCGTGGCGCACGCCCTCTCGGGCCACCAGACCAGGCCCCTCATCCAGTGCGAGTACAGCCACGCGATGGGCAACAGCAACGGCACCCTGGCGGACCATTGGGCGGCCATCGAGTCCACGCCGGGTCTTCAGGGCGGGTTCATCTGGGAGTTCTGGGACCACGGAATCCTGCAACGCGTGAGCGACGGCAGACCTGCCGGGCGCGCGGGCGCCGGGCTGTACGACAACGGTGTCACCGCACCCGGCCACCGCTGGGCCTACGGCGGCGACTTCGGCGAGACGATCCACGACGGCGCGTTCGTCGCCGACGGCGTCGTCTTCCCCGACCGCACCCCGAAGCCCGCGCTGTACGAGCACCGGGAGATCGCGGCGCCCGTACGCATCGAGTGCTACCGGCACGAGGGCATCGTGCTCGGCAACCACCAGCACTTCCGCGGCCTGGAGTGGCTGGCCGGCACCTGGGAGCTGTCCCTGGCCGACGGCCGCACGCTGACCGCACCGGCCGAACTGCCCGCGCTGCGACCGGGCGAGACGGCCGCCGTGCCGCTGCCCTTCACGGTGCCGCGCGACGGCGGCGAGGCCTGGCTGACGCTGCGGGTGACGACGGCCGAGGACCTGCCGTGGGCACCGCGCGGGACGGAGATGTGCGTGCCGCAGGTGCGGCTGCGCGGGCCCTCCGTGTCCTGGGACGTGCCGGTGGAGGGTGTCGTACGGGTCGACGACGAGGGCCTGCTGCTCCATCCCCTGCTGACCGCCGGCCCCACGCTCTGCCTGTGGCGGGCGCCCACCGACAACGACGAGCTCGGCGGCACGGCCCCGCGCTGGCGGGCGTGGGGGCTCGACGCCCTGGTCCGCAAGGCCGTCTCGGTACGACGGGACGGCGGCCGGGTCACCGTGGACGCCGAGTACGCCGGAGCGGCCGGTGTCGTACGGCACCGGCAGGTGCTCACCCCGGTCGAGGGCGGCATCCTGGTCGGCGAGGAGGCGGAGCTGCCCGAGGAGTTCGACGACGTGGCGCGGGTCGGCACGGTCTTCGAGACCGCGGCGGGCCTCGACCTGCTGGAGTGGTTCGGGCAGGGGCCCTGGGAGTCGTACCCCGACCGCGGCGCGGGCGCGCCCGTCGGCCATCACGCCCTGCCCGTCGACGCGTTGTTCACCCCCTATCTGCGCCCGCAGGAGAGCGGCGGCCGGCACGGCGTACGGCACTTCACGCTGTCCGCGCCGGACGCGACCGGGCTCGCGATCGAGCTGGACGAGCCGCGCCAGGTCTCGGTGACCCGGTTCCGCGCCGAGGACCTGACCGCCGCCGCGCACCACGACGAACTGGTGCCGCGCCCGGGGTGCGTCGTGCACCTCGACGCGGCGCACCGGGGCCTGGGCACGGCGTCCTGCGGCCCCGACACCTCCGCCGCGTACCTGATCCGCCCGGGCGTCCACCGCTGGAGCTGGACGCTGCGCGTGCTCTGAGTTTCCCTGTTCCGCTCGCCCGAAGTCCCTGACGAGTCCTCTTCTCGACGTCCCTCACGGAGCACACGTGTGTACTGCGCATGACCACAGCCAGGGTGAGGCCCCGCAGGCAGGTGCCGGACGGCGCGGCTTCCTGCGGGCCACCGCGCTGCTGGGTGCCGCCGCCACCGCCGGCGTCGCGCTGCCGGCCACCGCCCAGGCCGCCTCGGAGAACAGGCGGCGCCCCGACACGGAGAGCCGGCGCTTCACCCTCGCCGTGATGCCCGACACCCAGTACCTCTTCGACGGGCCCAGCATCGACCCCGCCCCCGTCGAGGCGTCCCTGCGGTATCTGCTCGAGCAGGGCGGCGCGTCCGCGGACAACATCGTCTTCCTGTCCCATCTCGGTGACCTCACCCAGAACGGGGCCGAGGAGGAGTTCGCCGCCATCAGCGAGGCGTTCGGGCTGCTCGACCGGCGGGGTGTCGGCTACAGCGTGCTGGCCGGCAACCACGACGTCAGGTCGTCGACGGACGACCGGCGCGGCCCGTCGCCGTACCTGGACGCGTTCGGCCCGCAGCGCTTCAAGGGCCTGCCCACGTTCGGGGGCGCCTCCCCGGATGGCTACCACACCTTCCATCTCTTCCGCGCCGCCGGGCGCGAGTGGCTGGTGCTGGCGCTGGACTGGCGGCCGTCGGCGCAGGGGTACGCCTGGGCGAAGGACGTGCTCGCGCGCCACCCGAAGACCCCGGTCATCCTCACCACGCACGAACTCGTCGTCGGGGAAGGCCAGTTGTCCGACCACGGGCAGCAGGTGTGGGACGAGCTGGTCGACGGCCACGACCAGATCTTCCTCACGCTCAACGGTCACTACTGGCCCGCAGGCCGGGCGACGCGCACCAACGCGGCCGGCAACACGGTCCACCTCCATCTCACCAACTACCAGAACCGCTACTTCGGCGGCGCGGCGATGATCCGCCTCTACCACTTCGACCTGGACCGCGACGTCATCGACGTGGAGACGGTCTCGCCGTGGATCCTCGGCCGGGCGAAGAAGGGGCTCAACGCGCTGGAGCGGCAGGAGCTGGAGCTCAGCGGCGACGCGGACCGCTTCTCCGTCGGCATCGACTTCGCGGAGCGCTTCTCCGGCTTCGACCCCGAGCCGGCCCGCCCGGCACGGCCCGCCTCCGCGGTGCTCGTGCGCGGCACGGCCGCCTACTGGCGCTTCGACTCGGCCGTCTCCGGCACCGTCCGCGACCTGTCCGGTCACGGCAACGACCTCACCGTGGTCTCCGTCGGCGGCGGCACGCTCGGCTGGTCGCCGGACCACCACCCCGACCAACCGGGCCACGGCAGCCTGGAGTTCACGGGGTACAAGTCGCCGCTGAAGGGCGCGTATCTGCGCACGGTCGACGCAGCCCCGCTCAACTCGGCGACCTTCAGGGGCGGTTACACCATCGAGGCGTTCTTCCGGCTGCCCGCCGACTGGGATCCGGCCCACCACGCCTGGGCCGGCATCCTCGGCCGCGGCGGCACGGGCGGCGACGCGGGCAAGACCGCCGACGACCCCGACGAGCCCCTGGCCACGCTGTCGCTGTCCGACGACCGCGAGCCCCAGTGGGCGATGCGCCCGCTCAACCAGGAGGGCATCGCCACCAATTGGGGCCAGGAGACACCGCTGGAGACCTGGCGGCACCTCGCCGTCGTCAACGACGGACGGCACACGATCCTCTACGTCGAGGGCTGTCCCGTCGTCCGCAATCCGAAGGCCGCCGCGATCGGCATCACCTCCACCGGCCTGCCCTGGCTGCTCGGCGGCTACATGTACGCCGACACCATCGACCAGATCCTGCACGGCCGCCTCGGCGACGTCCGGATCGTCTCGCGGGCGCTGCCCGTCGCCTCCTTCATGACCCGCTGACCCCCATGCCGAGGATCACCATGACCGAGCAGCAGCTGCCCGCCTGGGCCGACCCCGCCGTCCCTCCCGCCGAGCTCGACGCCCAGGGCATGTCGCGACGCGGACTCCTGCGCCGCGCGGGCCTGTTCGGCGCGGCGTTCGCGCTCGGCGGCGCGGCGGCCACACCCGCCCTCGCCGCCGACCGGCGCGGCCTCGGCGGCGAGGACCCGCGCCTGGCCTACCTGGTCGGCGACCACCATGTGCACTCCGTCTACAGCCATGACGCGAAGTACACCTTCTCCCAGCAGGCGCGCGCCGCCGCCAAGTACGGCCTGGACTGGATGGTGTTCAACGAGCACGCCAACTTCGGGCACGCGCAGTACGGCGCGCGGCTGGAGCACGCCGAGATCGCCAGGGCCCGCCGGGAGAACCCGCGCCAGCTCATCTTCCAGGGCCTGGAGTGGTACATCCCGGCCGCCGAGCACGGCACCGTGTTCGCCGCGCCCGGCCCGCACGAGACCGACCTGCTCACACGGTTCGAGCTCGCCTACGACGGCAAGCTGCTCGGCTACGACAAGGGCGGCGCCGCCGACGCCGACACCGCCCGCAACGAGGCGCACGCCGTCAAGGCGGTCAAGTGGCTGGCGGAGCAGCGCCGTTCGGGCTACGTCGACGACGTGCTCGTCCTCGCCAACCATCCCCTGCGCCTGGGCATCGACTCCCCGCACGAGATGCGCGACTGGCGCGACGCGGCCCCCGAGATCATGATCGGCATGGAGGGCGCGCCCGGCGCCCAGGGCTCGGCGATCCCCGGCTGGCGCGGCAACACCTCCATCCGCGGCGAGTACGAGAACAAGCCATCCGCGCAGTCCTGGCCGGGCTACCCGGCCGACGCGTACCTCACCTACGGCGGCTTCGACTGGGCGACCGCGACCGTCGGCGGCCTGTGGGACGCGATGCTGTCGGAGGGCCGCCTCTTCACGATCACCACCAACTCCGACAACCACCGCACGGTCTTCGACACCTGGAGGAACGGCGACTGGCCGGCCGGGCAGAACTTCGACAACACCGGCAGGCTGCCCGACCCGGTGAACACCGACACCCCGCAGCCGGGCAGCGACTTCTGGCCCGGCCAGTTCAGCCGCACCCACGTCGGTGTGACGCGCTACGGTCACCGCGCGGTGATGGCGGGGCTGCGCGCGGGCCGCGTCTGGCTCGACCACGGGCATCTGCTCGACGGGCTCGACGTCCGCCTGAAGCGCGAGCGCGACCACGGGCGCGGCGTCACTCTGGGCGGGCGGCTGCGCGTCCGCGGGGGCGAGAGGATCACCCTGTCCGTGACGGTGACGACGGCCTCCCGGGCCAACCCCCGGGGAATCCTGCCCCGGTTGGCGCACGTGGACGTGATCCGCGGCGCGGTGCGCGGCCCGGTGAGCGACCGGGACACCTGGCGGGCGCCCGACACCAGGGTCGTCGGCACGCAGGACGTGTCCGGCCGCCGGGGCACGTTCACCCTGCGCGTCCCGCTGACCGCGGGCGAGGAGTCCTTCTACGTCCGGCTGCGCGGCAGCGACGGCAACCGGCACGGCGCCGGCTACCTCGGTGCCTCGGTCGACCCGCACGGGCCGATTCCGCACGAGCCCGGCGACGGTGACCCGTGGGCCGATACGTGGTTCTATTCCAACCCCATCTTCGTAGACGTGACAGGTGCCTGATGAAGCGTCAGCTCGCTGCTCTGGCCGCATTGACCTCCGTCCTGGCGCTCGGCGCCCCGAGCGCCTTCGCCTCTGGGCAGCCCCACTGGGCGCCGGCCGGTACGTCGTACACCGACTCGCTGGGCGGCGGGCAGGGCCTGGCGAGCCGCGCCGACGGCTCGCTGCTGTACCGGGGTCTCGCGGACATCCCGCTGAGCCTCAGAATCAAGGGATGGAACCACGTCGGTGACCCGGACGTGGCGCGCGGCTACACCTTCGACGCCTACCAGGGCGCCGACACGGCCACGTCGAAGATGTTCGCGGTCACCACGCCGGCCGGGAGGCGCTACGAGTACGTGCACCCGCTGAACCCGGGCGAGAAGGTCAACAACTCCTTCGCGGCCGTCTCGCCGGACGGGCAGTGGCTGGTGTCGGGCGAGTGGGGCGACCAGAACCGGCTCCAGGTCTTCCCGGCCCCCCTGCTCAACCCGTCCACCCCGCAGCAGGGCGGCGAGCTGAAGGAGGCGTGGCAGATCACCCTGGACAGGCCGGTGCGCGACATCCAGGGCTGCGACTTCGTGACGGACACCCGCCTGGTGTGCGCCTCGGACGACGCGTCGGGTCAGCTCTTCCCCGTCAGCCGCCCCCTCCTCCAGGTCGACCTGCCGCACCAGCTGGACGGGCAGCCGGTCACCGGCTCGGTCACGGCGCTGTTCGGCCTGCCGCAGCAGAGCCTGTGCACGGACGGCACGTTCGAGGCGGAAGGCGTCGACTACGACGTGAACAGCGGCACGCTGCGCGCGGAGGTCGTCCCCCCGGGGGTGTGCGCCGTGGCCACGACGGTGTACGCGTACCGGCAGACGACGAGCTGACCGGGGACGACGTACGGTGGCCGCATGACAGGTGAGGAGTCGCTGCGGCCCCAGTCCCTGCTGCTGACGTTCCTGGGCGACCAGGTGCTCGGGCGGGACGTCTGCGTGTACTCGGGCAGCGTGATCGACGTGTTCGAGCGCGCCGGAGTCGGCGAGCAGGCGACCCGCTCGACCCTGACCCGGATGGTCAACCGCGGGCTGCTGCGCCGCCAGCGCGAGGGCCGCCGGATGTACTTCGGCCTGACGGAGCACGCGCGGGCCGTGCTGCGGGACGGGGAGCTGCGCATCTGGCACACCGGCGCGGTCAACCGCGACTGGGACGGCACCTGGACCCTGCTCGGCTTCTCGCTCCCCGAGTCCTGGCAGCGGCAGCGGCACGACCTGCGCTCCAAGCTCACCTGGAGCGGCTTCGGCCCGCTGTTCAGCGGTCTGTGGATCGCGCCGGGCGAGGTCGACGTGGCGGAGCTCGTCGCCGAGCTCGGCCTGTCCGCCCACGTGAAGGTCTTCCGCGCGCACGCCGACGTCGGCATGGACATCGGCGCGATGATCGAGGAGACTTGGCAGCTGCCCGAACTGGCCGCGCGCTACGAGGAGTTCACGCAACGCTGGCAGGGCCGGGAGAGCCCGCGGCCGCAGCCCGAGGACGCCCTCGTACTGCGGCTGCGGCTGCACACCGAGTGGCTGCGGATCATCCGCGGCGACCCGCGCCTGCCGGTCAAGCACCTGCCGGACGACTGGCCGGCGGAGCGGGCCGAGAAGACGTTCCGGACGGTGCACGACCGGCTCACCCCGCTCGCGCGCGAGGCCGCGCGGCGCCTTCTCGACCTGGTGCCGGTCCGCTCCGATCAGGCGTAGAAGCGCGACAGGCTCTGCAGCACGGCGGCCGGCTTGGTGCCGCCCTCGATCTCGATCGTGCCGTCCACGGTGATCTGCACCCCGCCCGGCACGTCCTCGACCGCGGCGAGCCTGCCGGTCAGCCGGATGCGGGAGCCGGCCTTCACCGGTGCGGGGAAACGGACCCTGTTCAGGCCGTAGTTGACCTTCGTCGTCACGCCCTGGACGTCGAGCAGTTCGGTGAACAGGGGGATGAACAGGGAGAGGGTCAGACAGCCGTGCGCGATGGGCGCGCCGAAGGGGCCCTCCTTCGCCCGCTCGGGGTCCACGTGGATCCACTGGTGGTCGCCGGTGGCGTCGGCGAAGGTGTCGATGCGCCGCTGGGTGACCTCGATCCACTCGCTGGTGCCGAGGTCGCTGCCGGCGAGCTTCTTCAGCTCGTCGATGCCGTTGACGGTGACGCTCATGAGCAGCCTTGTTCCTTACGGGAGTCGGGGAGTGCCGTAGCGCTTGCGCACCCGGGACTTCAGGAGCTTTCCGGAGGCGGTGCGCGGGAGTTCGTCCGCGAGCGCCACCGATTTGGGGATCTTGTACTTGGCGAGGCGGCCGGACAGGGAGGCCAGCACCTCGTCGGGGTCGAGCTCGGCGCCCTCGCGCGCGACGACGACCGCGCGCGGCACCTCGCCCCATGTGTCGTCCGGCACGCCGATGACCGCGCACTCGACGATGTCCGGGTGGGCGAGGAGCAGGTCCTCGATCTCGGCGGGGTAGATGTTTTCGCCGCCGGAGATGATCATGTCCTTGATGCGGTCGACGATGCGGACGTAGCCGTCCTCGTCGACCTGGGCCGCGTCCCCGCTGCGGAACCAGCCGTCGGTGAAGGTGCGGGCCGTCTCCTCGGGCAGCCCCCAGTAGCCGGGCATGACGTGCGGGCCGCGGACCACCACCTCGCCGGTCTCGCCGGCGCCGACCGGGGTGAAGTCCGGCCGGACGACGCGGACATCGCTGAAGAAGTGCGGGACGCCGGCCGAACCCGCCTTGCTCACCGCGTGCTCGGCGTCCAGGAAGAGCGTGCCGGGGGACGCCTCGGTCATGCCGTAGCCCTGGAGGAAGGTCAGGCCCCGTTCCTGGTAGGCGGCGATCAGCGGGGTGGACACCGGGGAGCCGCCGCAGGTGAGGATGCGCAGGCTGGACAGGTCCGCGTCCGGCCAGCGCGGGTGCCGGGCCACCTGCTCGAACATGGTCGGCACCCCGAACATGAAGGTGATCCGGTGCCGTTCGATCAGGTCGAAGGTCGCCTCGGGGTCGAAGGCCTCCACCAGGACGCAGGTGCCGCCCTTGAGCAGCACCGGCAGCGTCAGCATGTTCAGGCCGGCCGTGTGGAACAACGGCGCGCTGACCAGGGCGCGTTCGTCGGCGATCAGGTCGGTGTCGACGAGGACGTTCAGCGCGTTCCAGGTGAGGTTGCCGTGGGTGAGCATCGCGCCCTTGGCGCGGCCGGTGGTCCCCGAGGTGTACATGATGATGCAGGTGTCGTCGGGTGCGACCGGTTCGTCGATCGGCTCGTCCGCCGCCCTGGCCGTCAACTCCTCGTACTCAGGGCCGACCTCGACGTAGGTCCGCACGTCGGTGTCGCCCGGCAGCCCGGCGACGAGGCCGGTGTGCGCGGGGCCGTGGACGAGGGCCTTCGCCCCGGAGTCGGCGAGCTGGAAGGCGATCTCCGGACCCGCGAGACGGGTGTTGAGCGGGACGAAGACCGCGCCGAGCGTGCCCGCCGCGAACAGGGTCTCCAGGTACGAGGGGTGGTTGGGGCCGAGGTAGGCGATGCGGTCGCCGCGCCGGATGCCGCGGGCGCGCAGCGCGTGGGCGAGGCGGGTGGTGCGGTCGTACAGCCGCGCGTACGTGAGCGAGGTGCCGCCGTGGATCAGGGCGGTGCGGTGCGGGGTCTTGCGGGCCCGGCGTGCGGGCCACGACCCCAGTCCCTCATTGCGCATCTACGGCCCCTTACGGCTTGGCCAGCCCGAGCAGGCGGGCGGCGTTCTCCTTGAGGATCTTCGGCCTGACCTCGTCCTTGATCGGCAGTTGCTCGAAGTCCTTGAGCCAGCGGTCGGGGGTGAGGACGGGGAAGTCGGAGCCGAAGAGGACCTTGTCCTTGAGCAGCGTGTTGGCGTACTGCACGAGCTGCGGCGGGAAGTACTTCGGCGACCAGCCGGACAGGTCGATGTGCACGCCCGGCTTGTGAGTGGCGACGGCGAGCGCCTCGTCCTGCCAGGGGAAGGACGGATGCGCCAGGATGATCTTCAGGTGCGGGAAGTCGGCGGCCACGTCGTCGACATGGAGCGGGTTGGAGTACTTGAGGCGGATGCCGCCCCCGCCGGGGACGCCGGCGCCGATGCCGGTCTGGCCCGTGTGGAAGAGGGCGATCGTGCCGGTCTCCTCGATCACCTCGTAGAGGCCGTACGCCACCGCGCGGTCGTCGGGGAAGAAGCCCTGGATGCTGGGGTGGAACTTGAAGCCCTTGACCCCGTACTCCTCGACCAGGCGGCGGGCCTGCCGCACGCCCGCCTTGCCGCGGAAGGGGTCGATGGAGGCGAAGGGGACAAGGACGTCGGAGTTGGCGGCGGCCGCCTCGGCGACCTCCTCGTTCGGGACGGGCGCGGTGCCGGTCGCGGACTCGGCGTCCACCGTGAAGATCACGGCGGCCATCTTCCGCTCGCGGTAGTACGCGGCGGTCTCCTCCAGGGTCGGCTTCCGCTTGCCCTCGACCTTGAAGTAGGCGGAGGAGGCGTCGTGCAGGTCGTCGTCCAGGGAGGAGTGGCCCTTGGAGGAGACCTCCGCGTGGGTGTGGACGTCGATCGCCACCAGGTCCTGGATGTCCATCACGCCACCGGGAGCTTGGGCGCGGGGATGCCGACCGTCTGGAGCTCGGCGCCCACGGACGTCGGGAAGGCGTCGGCCAGGGCGTCCGGAGTCCAGCCGCCGTCGGCGTACGCCGCCTTGACCTCCTGCGGATGGGACCAGAGTGCCACCTTGTCGCCGCCGATGCCGATGGCCTGGCCGGTGATGCCCCGGGCGGCCTCGGAGGCGAGGAAGGGAACCAGGGCCGCGCAGTCCTCGGGCGTGCCGAAGCCCTCGCCCTTGCGCAGGAAGTCCGGGAAGGGCTGCCCGTTCTTCAGTGCCTCGACGTACGGCGCGAAGGCGGGGATCGTCTCGGTCATCGCGGTCGCCGCGACCGGCACGATCGCGTTGACGGTGATGTTCGCGCGGCCCAGCTCCATCGACCAGGTACGGGCCATGGCGGCGATGCCTGCCTTGGCGGCGGCGTAGTTGGTCTGCCCGAAGTTGCCGCGCTGGCCGGCCGGGGAGCCGACCAGGATCAGCGTGCCGCCCTCGCCCTGCTCGCGCATACGGACGGCGGCGGCCCGGGCGCAGGTGAAGGTGCCCTTGAGGTGGGTGGTGATCACCGCGTCGAAGTCCTCGTCCGACATCTTCCACAGCACCTTGTCGCGCAGGATGCCGGCGTTGGTGACCAGGACGTCGAGCCGCCCGAACGCCTCGACGGCACGGGCCACCAGCCGGTCGGCGGCCTCGCTCGTGCCGACCGGGACCACCTCGGCCACGGCGCTGCCGCCCGCCTCGGTGATGGACTTCACGGCCGCCTCGGCCACGGCCTCGTCGACGTCGTTGACGACCACGGACGCGCCGTGGGCGGCCAGGGCGTGCGCGTAGGCGAGGCCGAGGCCCCGGCCGCTGCCGGTGACGACGGCGGCCTTGCCGGTGAGATCGATGCTGGGCACGGGTGGGTCCCTTCACTTCGACGTGCGGGTGCGGGGTGCGACTGCGAGATCGAAGCTAAGAGCAATAATTGTTGACGTCAATAGTTGTTGGCGACCCATGGGTGCGGCATGCTGGAATCTCGACCACGCACCGAGCCCAGGGAGCCCGCCATCACACGCCAGCACGCCGCCCCGCAGCCCATCGACGCGGACGAGCCGTGGATGCGCGGGCTCCACGCGGACACGGGCTACCTCCTGTACCGCCTGGGCCTGCGCTCCGGCCAGCTGTTCAACACGTTCCTCCAGGAGTCCGGACTGCGCCTGCGCCACTACGCGGTGCTGCGCTTCCTGGCCACCTCCGAGGGCGCGCTGCAGCGCGAGCTGAGCGCCCGGCTCGGGTACGACCCGAGCGCGATCGTCGGCCTGGTCGACGACCTGGAGAAGCTGGGCTTCGCCGAGCGCCGCCCCTCCCCCGACGACCGCCGCAGCCGCATCGTCGTCCTCACCGACGAGGGCCGCGCCTTCCTGCGCGACACCGACGAGGCGGGCCTGCGCGTGACGAACGACCTGCTCGGCCCGCTGGAGCCGGCCGAGCGTGCGGCGCTGCACGCGCTGCTGCTGCGCATCGCGGAGGACGGTCTGGCCTGAGGCCGCTGTCCCCGGCCCGCCGTCCCCGCCCGTCCCTGCCCCCTACGACCCGGCCCGCCGGAAGGACGCCCGCCCATGAACGCCCCCACCGCGCCCGATCGGTTGCTGGCCGTGCTCGCCGCCTTCGACCACGAGCATCCGGCGCTGTCCCTGACGGACATCAGCCGGCGGGCCGGGCTGAGCCTCACCACCGCGCACCGGCTGGTGGGGGCGCTCACCGACTGGGGCGCCCTGGAGCGGGACGAGTCGGGCGTCTACCACGTCGGGCTGCGGCTGTGGGAGATCGCGGCGCTCGCCCCGCGCGGACTCGCGCTGCGCCAGCTCGCCCTGCCGTACCTGGAGGACCTGTACGAGGCGACCCACGAGAACGTGCAGCTCGCGGTGCAGGACGGCGCCGAGGTCGTCTACACCGAGTGGATCTCGGGGCGTTCCGCGGTCGGGGTGCACATCCGCGTCGGCGCCCGCTGGCCGCTGCACGCCACCGGGGTCGGGCTCGTCCTGCTGGCGCACGGCGATCCGGACTTCCAGGAGCAGTACTGCGCGGGCACGCTCGCCTCCTTCACGCCGTACACCATCACCGACCCGGCGCGGCTGCGCCGGGTGCTGGCCGAGGTGCGGCACACCGGGGTCGCCGTGAGCAGTCGTCAGGTGACCGACGACGCCCTGTCGGTGGCGGCCCCGGTGCGCGGCCGCGGCGGGGCGGTGGTCGCCGCGGTGTCGGTGGTGGTGCCGCAGGCGGACGCACAGGTGCCGGTGCTGGCGCCCGCCGTACGGCTCGCGGCGCTGGGCATCTCCCGGGCGATGGGGTGGCGCCCGGCGAAGGAGCCGTGAGGCACGCTCGTCGGTCGCCGCTCGGCAGTTGCCGCCCGGCGGTGGTAGCCCAGCGGCCGCCGCCCAACAGTTGCCACTCGGCAGTTGCCGCCCTGCAGTCGCCGCTCGGCAGACGGCACCCAGCGGTCGCCACCCGGCAGACGCCACCCAGCAGTCGCCGCTCCGCGGTCGCCGCTCAGCAGGTGCCGCTCGGCAGACGCAGCTCAGCAATTGCCGCTCGGCGGTCGCCGCTCAGCAGACGCCACCCAGCAGTCGCCGCTCCGCGGTCGCCGATGAGCAGTTGCCGCTCGGCGGTTGTAGCCCAACCGCAGCCTCCCGGCAGACGCCACCCAGCACTTGCCGCTCCGCGGTCGCCGCTGAGGGTCACCGCTCGGCAGACGCAGCTCAGCAATTGCCGCCCGGCGGTTGTAGCCCAGCGGCCGCCGCCCAACAGTTGCTGCTCGGCAGTCGGCGCCCAACAGTTGCCGCCCAGCCGTCGCCGCTCGGCAGACGCCACCCAGTAGCCGTCGCTGAGCAGTTGCCGCTCGGCCATCGTGCCTCGGCGGCTGCGCCTCAGCAGTTGCCGCTCATCGGCCTGTTCGTGAAGCGGTCGCCGAGCCAGTTCACCGCGTCCGTGATCGACTGCGGATCGCCGGTGAGGTGGTCGCCCGCGTACGACACCCACCGGGTGTCGATCCCCGCGTCGCAGTACGCCCGCCGCGTGCTCCGGGCGGTCCCGGCCGGGATCACCTCGTCGAGCAGACCGCGGTACTGCAGCACCGGGAAACCGATCTCGTAGCGCGCCCCCGAGCCCGAAGTGCCCACGCCCACACCGAGTTTGTCGGTGTCGACGACCTCGCCCCAGCTGGTGCCGTCGGGTCCGCGCAGGGCGAAGAGCTGGTCCAGGGTGAGCCTGTCCCCGGTGTAGTTCGCGACGTGGGCGCCCGCGAAGCGCACGACCGTGCCGACCGCGCACAGCGACTCGGCGTCCTTGACCGCCTTGCGGCCGGCGTCGTTCAGCAGCGAGCCGAAGGGCATGTCCGGGTGGGTGACCGCCATGCCGATCACCGCGTCGACGAGGAACCCGGCGAACGGCCCGCCGTCGAGGGAGGTGCCGACCTGTCGCAGATCGCCGGGCACCCCGCCGGAGGCGACCCCCACCACCTTGAGCTCGGGCGCGTACGACGCGGCGAGCTGCGCGCCCCACAGACTTCCCGAGCCGCCTTCGGAGTAGCCCCAGATCCCCACCCTGGTGTCCGGACCGACCCCGCTGCCCGGCAGCTTCGACGCGGCCCGCACCATGTCCAGGACCGCGTGCCCGGCGTCGGCGCCGGAGACGTAGGGATGTACCTGGCCGTCGAGGTAGCCGGCGCCGTCGGTCGCCGCGACCGCGAAGCCCGCCTTGAGCAGGGCGGCGAGGTTCGGTCCCTCGTAGGCGTCCTGGTACGCGCCGGTGAGCTGTTTGGAGAAGGCGCACTGCGGGCCGATGCCGAGGGTGCCGGGCACGAAGGCGACCAGTGGCCGCTCGGCCGCCCCCTGCCACGCCGCGCGGGGCACGATCACCGTGCCGGCGACGGTGTCCTTCCTGCCCTGGCCGTCGGTGGAGCCGTACTGCACCTTCCAGGCGCTGACCTGCTTACCACTGCCGATCATCGGCAGGGAGTCGACCGTCCGGCAGGCGACGACCTCGCCCGGCGCGGCCTCGGGACTCTCCGGGGGCCGGTAGATCGCGGCGTCGGAGTCGGCGCACGACCCGCTCGTGCCGGCCGTCGCGGTCACGGCCGGGACGGCGAGCAGCCCGCCCAGCAGCACTCCGGCCGCGATCAGTGCGGCTCTTCGGTGGTGCGGCGTCTTCCTCGCGCTGTGCTTCATCACCTCGGAGCGTCCCTTCTGCGTGGTGACAGGAACCGCGAGGTTACGGATGCGTGGGAAAGCGCTGATAGTTCAAGGCCGACAAATCAGGGGGTGTTCGCTGCGCGCCACTGACTAGCCCCGGATATCCCTCTCACCGGCGAGGCCCGCCCGCGCGGCCGTCGTGATACTGGAGCTGCCCTTGCCCCGAGGAGCCGCCCATGTCCCCGCAGTCCTGGTTCGCGCGGGCCGCCGCCCGCCTGCGCACGGCCAATCCCCACGTCGTCGACACCGCACTCGCCGCACTCGTGCTGTTCGCGGTCTCCCTGCAGTGGATCTTCCCCGACGAGGGCGACGACCCCTTGAGCCCGCTGGGCTGGCTGCTGGGGGCCGCCACCGCCGTGCCACTGGTGTGGCGGCGGCGTCATCCCTTCGCCACGGCGTGGGTCGTCTCGGCCGCGACACCGGCGATGGCCGTCCATCACGCGCCCCCGCCGGACGTGGTCTGGGGCGGCCTGGTCGTCCTGTACACCCTGGCGGCCCGCTCCCCCGTCTGGCAGCGGCGGCTGATGCTGGCGGGCTGGCTCGCCGGCACCACCCTGACCATGCAGCACAAGGAGCACGCTCTCCCCTTCGAGTACGCCTTCCACCTGCTGACCGTCCTGTGCGCGTACGGTCTCGGGACGCTCGCCCGGGTCCAGCGTGCCTACACCACCGCCGTGGAGGACCGGGCCCGGCGACTGGAACGCGAGCGGGCCGCCGACACCGCGCGGGCCCTCGCCCAGGAACGCGCCCGTATCGCACGGGACATGCACGACGTCCTCGCCCACGCGGTGAGCCTCATGGTGGTGCAGGCGGAGGCCGGACCGGTGGTGGTGCGCAGCGATCCGGACCGTGCGGAGGCCTCGTTCGAGGCGATCGCCGCGGCCGGGCGGGACGCCATGGCGCAGCTGCGGCGCATCCTCGGCGTCCTCAAGGAGGAGCAGAGAAGCGGCACTTCGCCGCAGCCCTGCGTCGCCGGCCTGCCGGGCCTGGTCCGCCGGGTCGCCGAATCGACCGGTCTGGACGTCGAGTTGCGCACCAGGGGCGAGCCGTACGCCATGCCGCCGGACGCCGAGGTCGCCGCCTACCGGGTGACGCAGGAGGCCCTGACCAACACGGTCAAGCACGCGTACGCTTCCCGCGCGACCGTCGAACTCGACTGGGCGGAGGACCACTTGATCCTGACCGTGACGGACGACGGGCGGGGACCCACCACACCGGGCGGCGGGCACGGCCTGATCGGCATCCGGGAACGGGCCACCGCGTGCGGCGGCAGCGCCGAGACCGGGCCCGGGCCGGACGGCGGCTTCCGCGTCGTCGTGCGCCTGCCCGCCACCGCCGGCCGGCAGGCGGCCCTGGGGTGAGCATCCGGGTGGTGGTCGCCGACGACCAGGAACTGGTCCGCAGCGGCTTCAGCATGATCCTGGAGGCGCAGCGGGACATCGAGGTGGTCGCCGAGGCCGGCGACGGCACCGAGGCGGTCGCGGCGGTGCAGCGGCACGCGCCGGACGTGCTGCTCCTCGACATCCGTATGCCGGTGATGGACGGCCTGGAGGCGGCGCGCCGGGTGTGCGCGCAGTCCGCCTGCAAGGTGGTCATGCTGACCACGTTCGACCTGGACGAGTACGTCTACGAGGCGCTCCATGCGGGCGCCAGCGGCTTCCTGCTCAAGGACGTGCGCCGCGACGACCTGGTGCACGCCGTGCGCGTCGTGGCGGCCGGCGACTCGCTGCTCGCGCCGACGGTGACCCGGCGGCTGGTCGCGGACATCGTGCGGCGCCGCCGGGAGGAGGCCGCCACCGGGGTGCCCCCGCAGCGGCTGGACGCGCTGACCGCCCGCGAGGTGGAGACCCTGCGCATGCTGGCCCGCGGCCTGTCCAACGCCGAGATCGCCACGACCCTGTTCGTCAGCGAGCACACCGTGAAGACCCATGTCAGCAACGTGCTGAGCAAGCTCGGCCTGCGCGACCGCGTGCAGGCGGTGATCTGCGCGTACGAGACGGGGCTGGTTCAGCCGGGCTCCGCCTAGGGCGTGCCGAGCTCCTCGAAGAGGGTGAGCTGCAGTGCGCCCGGCGCCTCCAGCCGGGAGTTGAGCGAGTTCCACGGGGTCCGCGTCGGCTCCGCGATCACCTCGGCGCCCGCGGCGGCCAGCCTCGCCGTGGCGGCGGCCGAGTCGCCGACCTCGAAGGCGACCCGGATGTGCCCGGCCACACGGTGCCCCACCTCGACGTCGTCGATGAAGGCGGCGTGGCCCGGGTCGGTCAGCTCCAGCGTGGCGCGGCCCGCCTCGAGGAGGGTGACCCGTCCGTCGGGCGAGGAGTACGCGGCGCGCTCGGGCAGGCCCAGCACGTCGCGGTAGAAGCGCAGGGCCTCGTCGTAGTCGTCGGCCGTGACCACCAGGCGCAGTTCACGGACGGCCGGTGCGTCGGACATACGGGCTCCTCGGGATGCGCGGGTACGTGGCTGCGTCAACGGCGCCGGGGGTCCGCACGATTCCCCCGTTCTCCCCCTCAGGAGGGAGAAGGGCCGCGGTCTCCCTCGTACGGCCCAGGTCGTGAAACCGCTCCCTCCGGCGATCCGGGACCACCCCCGCCCGGACGAGCCTGGAGGCGTCGAGAACCGACCACCTGCCGGGAGGCACCGTGCTCTCCAGCCTTGCCCGGGCCGCGACCCGCCGCCCGCTGACCGTCATCCTTCTGTGGGTGCTCTTCCTGCTGCTCGGCTTCGGGCTGGGGACGGGCGTCTTCGCGCGGCTCTCCGACAACGTGCCCGAGGTCCCGGGCACCGAGTCGGAGCACGCCGCCCAGTACCTGGACCGCACCGACCCGACGGGTGAGTCGATCACCGGCGTCGTCGAGGGTGTCGCGGTCTCCGATCCCGCGCTGCGCCGCCAGGTCGAGCGAGCCGTGGCGGACGTGCGCGCCGTCGCCGGGGTCGCCGCGGTGCCGGACCCGTACACGACACGCGGCCTGACCGCCCGGGACGGGCAGGCGCTGATCCTCCCCGTCACGTTCAAGGGCGGCCTCGGCGACGATGCCGAGGAACGGGCCGTGGACGCGGCCCGCGACCGCATCAGGCAGATCGACGCGCCCCAGGTCCACGTCAGCGGCGGCCCGCTGCTGGGCACGCAACTCGGCGAACGCGCCCAGCAGGACGTCAAGAACGCCGAGTTGATCTCACTGCCCGTCGTACTGGCCCTGCTTCTCGTGGTGTTCGGCGGACTGCGCGCGGCCGCGCTGCCGCTGGTGATCGCGGTCAGCGGGGTCGCGGGCGCCTTCCTGGCCCTGTTCGGCTTCAGCCAGGTCACCGACATCTCCGTCTACGCGATCCAGGTGACCACCATGCTCGGCCTCGGACTGGCCGTGGACTACGCCCTGTTGATGCTGGTCCGCTTCCGCGAGGAGCGCCGGCATACGGCGGACGTGGTGGAGGCGGTGCACCGGACGGTCGCCGCGGCCGGGCGGACGGTCATGTTCTCCGGGCTCACGGTGGCCGTCAGCCTGACCGGGCTGCTGGTCTTCCCCAGCGTGTTCCTGCGCAGCATGGGGCTGGCCGTGGCGGCGGTCGTCGTCATCGACATGCTGGCCGCGGTGACGCTTCTGCCTGCGCTGCTGGTGAAGTTCGGCGCGAAGATCGCCCCGGCAAAGGAGCGCCCGGAGGGCGAGGAGGGCCGCTTCTTCGCGCGGGTCGCCCGTTTCGCGGCGCGCCGTCGTATCGCCGTGCTCGTCACCGTCGTACCGGCCCTGCTCGTCCTCGCGCTGCCCGTCACCGGCATGAGGATCGAGATCGGCGACGCCACCCAGCTCCCGGCCACCACGGAGGCACGGCAGTTGTACGACACCGTCGACGCGCACTTCCCGTCCGGTACCGGCGTCTCACCGGTCACCGTCCTCCTCGGGCCGGGCACCCCCAGCGCGACCGCGGACCGGATCCGCGCCCTGTCCCCGACCGCGCGATCCCGCGAACTGCCGGGCGGGGCAACGGTCGTACACCTGCAGCCGTCCGGCCGGGTCGACGGCGCACAGGCCACCGCGCTGGTCGAGAGGGTCCGCGACCTGCGCGGCGACGCGCCCGTCGAGGTGACCGGCCCGGCCGCCCGACTGGTCGACTTCCGCGCCATGCTCGCCGAACGGGCGCCCTGGGCCGCCGTGACCGTGCTGGCCGGCATCTTCGTGCTGCTCTTCGCCTTCACCGGGTCGGTGCTGATCCCGCTGCGCACCATCGTGACCACGCTGCTCAGCCTGGGCGCCGCCCTCGGCGTGGTGGTGTGGGTCTTCCAGGACGGCCATCTGGCCGGCGCGCTGGGCGCCGAGGGCCTGGGCGCCCTCAGCCTCACGGCACCCCCGCTGATCGTCGCGATCGCCTTCGGACTGGCCATGGACTACGAGCTGTTCATCCTGGCCCGGATGCGCGAGGCATGGCTCGCCACCGGCGACCACCAGGCGGCAGTGGTGACCGGACTGCGCCGCTCGGGCCGCGTCGTCACCTGCGCCGCCCTCCTCCTCGCCGTCGTCTTCGGCGCCTTCATGACGGGCGGCTTCTCCCCCATCCTCCAGATCGGCCTCGGCCTCACCCTCGCGGTCCTGATCGACGCGACGGTCGTCCGCATGCTGCTGGTCCCCGCCACGATGTCCCTCCTGGCCCGCCACGCCTGGTGGTCCCCCGAACCCCTCCGCCACGCCCACGAACGCTTCGGCCTGAGCGAGGGGGCGGTGGAGCGGGAACGGGTGACGACGTCCGCGTGAGCTCACGGTTGACGTCCGCGGCTCGGCCGTGGACGTCACCCTCGGGTCCACAGCCCGCGGGCCGCCTCACACCGCCAGACCCGCCCGCAACCTCAGATACTGTTCCGGCCGGGAGGTGGGGGACGCCATGCCATGACGCGGAACTCACCGGATACTCAGGGCCCCGGCCGGGCCGCTCGTACTCTGTTCACGAACCCCGGGGCCGGGACAACCGTGGTTTCAGGCCTTCCCGTGGTTTCAGGCCTTCCCACCCGCGGTTCCTCACAGGAATCTCAGGAATCGGCCCGTGGATTCAAAGGATCAACAAAGTTACGCGGCGCAGGATGCACCCGGAGAAGACGGACATCCCAGGAAGGCCTGCCGTGGGCGTTGCGCACATATCGAACCCGTCCGAGCCGCCGTCGCGGACGTGGTCCCGGCGCGGACTGCTGGCGGTGCTGGGCATCGCACCGGCCGCCGCGCTGACCGGGTGCAGTGGTTCGGCGGACGCCTCGCAGGGCGCGGTGCGGACCACCCCGAAGGCCGCGGCGAAGAAGCCCGCGATCTCCGTCACGCCCGCGGACGGCACCAGGAAGGCCGCCTTCTCCAGCCCCGTCGAGGTCACCGTCACCGACGGCACGCTCGCCTCGGTGAAGGTCACCGGGAACGACGGCTCTACGCTGGCCGGTTCCCTCAACGCGGCGAGGACCAGGTGGACTTCGACCGCAAACCCGTACTCGGGGACGAAGTACACGGTCTCGGCCACCCCCGAGGGCGGCGCGGCCGAGACCTCGACCTTCACCACGCAGTCACCCGGGGAGACCTTCGTCGGCTACTTCACCCACGAGGCGGACTCCACCTCCGGCGTCGGCATGCCCGTGTCGATCAACTTCACGCACGCCGTCGCGGACCGGGCCGCGGTCGAGAAGGCCATCACCGTCACCGCCGAGCCGGCCGTGGAGGTGGTCGGCCACTGGTTCGGCGACACCCGGCTGGACTTCCGCCCCGAGACGTACTGGGCGGCCGGCACGAAGATCACCCTCAGCCTGCGGCTGAAGGACGTCGAGGGCGCGGACGGCGTCTACGGCACGCAGTCCAAGGACGTCACCTTCCACATCGGCCGCGAGCAGATCAGCACCGTCGATCTGGCCGCCAAGGAGATGGTGGTGAAGCGGGACGGGGCGACGTACGCCACCTATCCGGTCTCCGGCGGCGACTCCGCGCACACCACCTGGTCCGGGATCATGGTGATCAGCGAGCGGTTCAAGCAGACCCGCATGGAGTCCTCGACCGTCGGGCTCGGCGACGAGTACGACATCTCCGACGTCCCGCACGCCCAGCGCCTGACCACCTCCGGCACCTTCGTGCACGGCAACTACTGGGCTCCCACGGCGGTGTTCGGGCACGAGAACACCAGCCACGGCTGTGTGGGACTGCACGACGCCAAGGGCGCGGACGACTCCTCGGTGGCGGGCTACAAGTTCTACAGCAGCTCGATGCTCGGCGACGTCGTGGTGGTCAGGAACTCGGGCGAGCGCACCGTCGAACCGGACAACGGGCTCAACGGCTGGAACCTGTCGTGGGCGCAGTGGAAGAAGGGCAGCGCCCTCTAGCACATATGCCGTTCATGGGGTGAACTCGCCTGCCGCAGAAGGACTTTGCCTGCTTCAACTCTTGACGACCGGAGTGACCGGGAGCACATTGGGGCCACCCTGAGAGCGCTCTCAGAACGTTCGGACCTCATGGCATCCAGCGCATCTCACTCCGTCCCCGGGAGGCACCCCGCATGAGTGACACCTCCGGCACGCAGCACAGACGGCGCCCGCTGCGGCGGGCCATCGTCGCCGCGGTCGGCACCCTCGGTCTGGTGGCGGCCGCCGCCACCATGACCACCCAGTCCGCCAGCGCGTCCGCCCCGACTCCCCCGTCGGGCTGGAACCAGGTCTTCCTCGACGACTTCAACGGCTCTGCCGGGACCGGCGTCAACACCTCCAACTGGCAGTACGACACCGGGACTTCGTATCCCGGCGGCGCCGCCAACTGGGGCACCGGCGAGGTCGAGACGATGACCAGCAGCACCAGCAACGTCGCGCTCGACGGCAGCGGCAACCTGCGCATCACCCCGGTGCGCGACTCCTCCGGCCACTGGACCTCCGGCCGCATCGAGACCACCCGCACCGACTTCCAGCCTCCGGCGGGCGGCAAGCTGCGCGTCGAGGCCCGGATCCAGATGCCCAACGTCACCGGCAACGCGGCCGCGGGCTACTGGCCGGCGTTCTGGGCACTCGGCGCGCCCTACCGCGGCAACTACCAGAACTGGCCGAGCGTCGGTGAACTGGACATCATGGAGAACGTCCAGGGCATCAACAAGGTCTGGGCGACCATGCACTGCGGCACCAACCCGGGCGGCCCCTGCAACGAGACGACGGGCATCGGCAACTCGGTCGCCTGTCCGGGCAGCACCTGCCAGTCCGGCTTCCACACCTACAGCATGGAGTGGGACCGCTCGGTCAGCCCGGAGGCCATCCGCTTCTACGTCGACGGCGTCAACTACCACACCGTGACGGCCGGTCAGATGGACGCGACGACCTGGGCCAACGCCACCAACCACGGCTTCTTCGTGATCCTGAACGTGGCGATGGGCGGCGGCTTCCCGGACGCCTTCGGCGGCGGCCCGACCAGCGCCACCGAGTCCGGACACCCGATGGTCGTGGACTACGTCCAGGTGCTCTCCTCCGGCAGCGGCGGGGGAACCACCCCGCCGCCCACCGGCAACCGCGACGCCTACAGCCCCATCCAGGCCGAGTCCTACGACAGCCAGTCCGGCGTCACCACCGAGAGCACCACGGACAGCGGCGGCGGACAGGACATGGGCTACCTCGCCAACGGCGACTGGGCGCTCTACAAGGGCGTCAACTTCGGCTCCACGGCGGCCACCCAGTTCAACGCCCGGGTGGCGAGCGGCGCGGCGAGCGGCGTCAGCGGTCTGGTCGAGGTGCGCCTGGACAGCCGCAGCAACGCACCGATCGGCAGCTTCGCGCTCTCCAGCACCGGCGGCTGGCAGACATGGAGAACCGTCCCGGCCAACATCGGCTCGGTGACCGGCACGCACGACGTCTATCTCACCTTCACCAGCGGCCAGCCGGCCGACTTCGTGAACGTGAACTGGTTCGACTTCGGTCACTGACCCGGCAGTTGACGATGCCCCGCGAGGACGAACCTCCTCGCGGGGCATCACGCGTGTCCGCGGGGCATCACGCGTGCCGGCCGCGTAGACCTACCGCAGCTCCGCCCGGAAGGCCGCCGGTGTCTGCTCCGTGTGCTGCTGGAAGAACTTCGAGAAGTTCGCGGCGTCGGGGAAGCCGATCGCCGCGCCGATCCGACCGATCGGCATGTCCGTGTGCGCCAGCAGCCGTTTCGCCTCCAGCACGACCCGCTTGTCGATGAACCCCTTGGGGGTCTCGCCGGTGGCGGCGCGGACCGCGCGGACGAGGGTGCGCCGGGAGTAGCCGAGGGAGTCGGCGTAGGCGCTGACGCTGTGGTTGGTGGCGAAGTTCCGCTCCACGGCGTCCCGGAAGAGGGTGAAGGTGGTGTCGGCCTGGCCGCGGGCCGCCTCCGCCGAGCTGGCCGCCAGATGCGCGAGCCGCAGCAGGAACGCCGTCAGGGAGTGCCGCAGGACCGCCGCGTGCAGGCTCGGCGGCAGCGTCTGCGTGTCCTCGTACTCGCGTCGCAGCTGCGCGAGCGAGGCGCGCAGGGCGGCGAGCCGGGGCGCGTCGGGGCGCAGCAGCGGCGGCTGGTCGTAGTGGTAGAGGCCGGTCGCCTCCACCGTCGCGCGCGGCAGGAAGCCGGGCTGCATGGTCAGCACGGTTCCGCGGTACTCGCCGGCTCGCGAGAAGCGGTGCACCTGGCCCGGCCGGATCCACAGCAGATCGCCGGCGGACGCCTCGTACTCGGCGAAGTCGATCATGTGGCGGACCGGGCCGCGGTCGAAGAGCATCACCACATGGAAGTCGATGCGGTGCACCCGCTCCAGCGGTGCCTCGGCATGCCAGGTGCGGCCCGCCTCCATGGGGCCGACCTGCATGCCGACTCCGCCCACGCTCAGCTCGACCGGGAAGGGGAACGTTCGGATGCCGTCCACCGCGCCGTCATCGCCCCCGCCTTGGATGGTTCTGCCCGCCATGTCCGTCTCGTGCCGCCTCAGTCGCGCCGCCGGTGTCCCACTTTCACCACAGGCTGACACACGGCGACCTTCCCGCTCAAAAGTCAGACTTTTAGATTTGAACGCGTCCCAGCCGCAGAACCGCTTCGATCGAGGACTTCTTGAAGATGAGTACGCAGACACCGGACCGCTTCGCATGGACCGAACTCGACCGGCGTGCGGTCGACACTGCCCGCCTGCTGGCGGCCGACGCGGTGCAGAAGGTGGGCAACGGCCACCCCGGAACGGCGATGAGCCTGGCGCCGGCCGCCTACACGATCTTTCAGAAGATGTTGCGTCACGATCCGGCCGACCCCGAGTGGACCGGCCGGGACCGTTTCGTCCTGTCCCCCGGACACACCTCGCTCACCCTCTACACCCAGCTCTTCCTCGCGGGCTACGAGGTCGGCCTCGACGATCTCAAGGCCTTCCGGACCCACGGCTCCAAGACCCCCGGCCACCCCGAGTACGGGCACACCGCCGGCGTGGAGACCACCACCGGACCGCTCGGCCAGGGCGTCGCCAACGCCGTCGGCATGGCGATGGCCGCCCGCTTCGAGCGCGGCCTGTTCGACCCCGAGGCCCCCGAGGGCACCTCCCCCTTCGACCACACCGTCTGGGCGATCGTCTCCGACGGCGACCTGGAGGAGGGCGTCTCCGCCGAGGCCTCCTCGATGGCCGGCCACCAGAAGCTCGGCAACCTGGTCTTCCTCTACGACGACAACCACATCTCCATCGAGGGCGACACCGCGACGGCCTTCTCCGAGGACGTCCTCGCACGCTACGCGGCCTACGGCTGGCACACCCAGCGCGTCGAGCCCACCCAGGACGGCGACGTCGACGTGCCCGCGCTGCACGCGGCGCTGACGGCCGCGCAGGCCGAGACCGGCCGCCCCTCGATCATCGCGATGCGCACGATCATCGCCTGGCCCGCCCCGAACGCGCAGAACACCGAGGCCTCCCACGGCTCCGCGCTCGGCGCCGAGGAGATCGCCGCCACCAAGCGCGTCCTCGGCTTCGACCCCGAGCAGTCCTTCCAGGTCGACGCCGACGTGCTCGCCCACGCCCGTGAGGCCCTCGACCGCGGCGCCGAGGCGCACGCCGCCTGGGACAAGCAGCTCGACAAGTGGCGCGGCGCCAACCCCGAGCGGGCCGAGCTGTTCGACCGGATCGTGGCGGGCCGGCTGCCGGAGGGCTGGCAGGACGCCCTGCCGGTCTTCGAGGAGGGCAAGGCCGTCGCCACCCGGGCCGCCTCCGGCAAGGTGCTGCAGGCGCTCGGCGGGGTGCTGCCCGAGCTGTGGGGCGGCTCCGCCGACCTGGCCGGCTCCAACAACACCACCATCGACAAGACCTCGTCCTTCCTGCCCGAGGGCAACCCCCTGCCCGAGGCGGACCCGTACGGCCGCACCGTCCACTTCGGCATCCGCGAGTTCTCGATGGCCGCGGAGATGAACGGCATCGCGCTGCACGGCAACACCCGCATCTACGGCGGCACCTTCCTGGTGTTCTCCGACTACATGCGCAACGCCGTCCGCATGTCCGCCCTGATGCAGCTGCCGGTGACGTACGTCTGGACGCACGACTCGATCGGTCTCGGCGAGGACGGACCGACCCACCAGCCGGTCGAGCACCTGGCCTCGCTGCGTGCCATCCCCGGCCTGAACGTGGTCCGGCCCGCCGACGCCAACGAGACCGCGATCGCCTGGGCCGAGATCCTGCGGCGCCACTCCACCAAGCCCGCTCCGCACGGCCTCGCGCTGACCCGCCAGGGCGTGCCCACCTACGCGCCCAACCCCGGTGCGGCGAAGGGCGGTTACGTCCTCGAGGAGTCCTCGACCGCCACGCCGGAGGTGATCCTGATCGCCACCGGTTCCGAGGTCCATCTCGCCGTCGCCGCCCGCGCGCTGCTGGAGGCCGAGGGCACCGGCACGCGCGTGGTGTCCATGCCGTCCGTGGAGTGGTTCGAGGAGCAGCCGCGCGAGTACCGCGAGAGCGTCCTTCCGCCCTCGGTGAAGGCCCGCGTTGCGGTGGAGGCGGGCATCGGCCTGACGTGGTACCGCTTCACGGGTGACGCAGGACGCATCGTCTCCCTCGAGCACTTCGGCGCCTCCGCCGACGCCAAGACCCTGTTCGCCGAGTTCGGTTTCACCCCCGAGAACGTCGCCGCCGCCGCCCGGGAATCCCTGGCCGCCGCCCGCGGTTGATCCGATCGCCAGAAAGAAGATGATCACTGTGACCGAAGCAACCGCGACCGCGGTGGGAGCCCTCGAACGCCTCAGCGGCGAAGGAGTCTCCATCTGGCTGGACGACCTCTCGCGCAGCCGTATCGCATCCGGCAACCTGGCCGAACTCGTCCGGACCAGCCATGTGGTGGGCGTGACCACCAACCCCTCCATCTTCCAGGCCGCCATCGGCTCCGACGCGGGCTACGAGGAGCAGCTCGCCGACCTCGCCGTGCGGGGCGTCACCGTCGACGAGGCGGTGCGGATGATGACCACCGCCGACGTGCGCGCCGCCGCCGACATCCTGCGGCCGGTGTACGACGCGACCGGCGGCCGCGACGGCCGGGTCTCCATCGAGGTCGACCCGCGCCTCGCGCACAACACCAAGGCCACCGTCGCCGAGGCCAAGCAGCTCGCCTGGCTGGTGGACCGCCCCAACGTCATGATCAAGATCCCGGCGACGAAGGCCGGCCTCCCGGCGATCACCGAGGTCGTCGGCCTCGGCATCAGCGTCAACGTCACGCTGATCTTCTCGCTGGAGCGCTATCGCGAGGTCATGGACGCCTACCTGGCCGGCCTGGAGAAGGCGCAGGCCAGGGGCCTGGACCTGAGCACGATCCACTCCGTCGCCTCCTTCTTCGTCTCCCGCGTCGACGCCGAGATCGACAAGCGCCTGACGGTGCTGGGCACCGACGAGGCGCTCGCCCTCAAGGGCAGGGCCGCGCTGGCGAACGCTCGGCTCGCGTACGAGGCTTATGAAGAGGTGTTCGGCTCCGTCGCCGGCCCGACGCGGCCGACGGCGCGCTGGACCGCCCTCGCCGGTGCGCGGGCCAACGCGCAGCGCCCGCTGTGGGCCTCCACCGGGGTGAAGGACCCGGCGTACAAGGACACCCTGTACGTCGACGAGCTGGTCGCGCCCGGCACCGTCAACACGATGCCGGAGGGCACGCTGAACGCCACCGCCGACCACGGCGGCATCACCGGTGACACGGTGACCGGCGGCTACGACCGGGCCCGCACGGACCTGGCCGCCGTCGAGGCGCTCGGCATCTCCTACGACGAGGTCGTCCAGCAGCTCGAGGACGAGGGCGTCGCCAAGTTCGAGACGGCCTGGCAGGACCTGCTGAACACCGTGACGAAGTCCCTGGACAGCAAGGGGGTCGACGCAGAATGACCGAGCAGGCTGCACCCGAGGCGGATCTCGACTGGACCAATCCGCTGCGCGACGAGCGCGACCGGCGGCTGCCCCGCATCGCGGGCCCGTCCGGCCTCGTCATCTTCGGCGTCACCGGCGACCTGTCCCGCAAGAAGCTGATGCCGGCCGTCTACGACCTCGCCAACCGCGGCCTGCTGCCGCCGGGCTTCTCGCTCGTCGGCTTCGCCCGCCGGGACTGGGAGGACCAGGACTTCGCGCAGGTCGTGCACGACGCGGTGCGCGATCACGCCCGCACCGAGTTCCGCGAGGAGGTCTGGCAGCAGCTCGCCGAGGGCATGCGGTTCATCCCGGGCGACTTCGACGACGACACGGCGTTCGAGCTGCTGCGCAGCACCGTCGACGAGCTCGACAAGGCGCGCGGGACCAACGGCAACTTCGCCTTCTACCTCTCCGTACCGCCGAAGTTCTTCCCGAAGGTCGTCCAGCAGCTGAAGAAGCACGGACTGGCCAAGGCCTCGGGGGATGCCTGGCGGCGGGCGGTCATCGAGAAGCCGTTCGGGCACGACCTGGCGAGCGCCCGCAAGCTGAACGCGCTGCTGCACGACGTGTTCGAGCCGGACCAGGTCTTCCGCATCGACCACTACCTGGGCAAGGAGACCGTCCAGAACATCCTGGCGCTGCGCTTCGCCAACCAGATGTACGAGCCCATCTGGAACCGGTCGTACGTCGACCATGTGCAGATCACCATGGCCGAGGACATCGGCATCGGCGGCCGGGCCGGCTACTACGACGGCATCGGCGCCGCCCGCGACGTCATCCAGAACCACCTGCTGCAGCTGATGGCGCTGACCGCGATGGAGGAGCCCATCGCCTTCGACGCCGAGGCGCTGCTCACCGAGAAGCTCAAGGTGCTGAAGTCGGTGCGGCTCCCCGACGACCTGGGCAGGAGCACTCTCCTCGCGCAGTACGCCGAGGGTTGGCAGGGCGGCGAGAAGGTGGCCGGGTACCTCCAGGAGGAGGGCATCGACCCCAAGTCGAAGACCGACACCTACGCGGCGGTCAAGCTCGGGATCGACAACCGCCGCTGGGCGGGCATCCCCTTCTACCTGCGCACCGGCAAGCGCCTGGGCCGCCGGGTCACCGAGATCGCGGTCGTCTTCAAGCGGGCACCGCACTCCCCCTTCGACTCGACCGCCACCGAGGAGCTCGGCGAGAACGCGATCGTGATCCGCGTCCAGCCGGACGAGGGCATGACGGTCCGCTTCGGCTCCAAGGTGCCGGGCACCTCGATGGAGATCCGGGACGTGTCGATGGACTTCGCCTACGGCGAGTCCTTCACCGAGTCCAGCCCGGAGGCGTACGAGCGGCTCATCCTGGACGTACTGCTCGGTGACGCCAACCTGTTCCCCCGTCACCAGGAAGTGGAAGAGTCCTGGAAGATCCTCGACCCGATCGAGAAGTACTGGGCGGACCACGGCAGGCCCGCGCAGTACGCATCGGGATCGTGGGGACCCGAGGAAGCCGACGAGATGCTCGCACGAGACGGACGGAGCTGGCGCAGGCCATGAAGATCGACCTGACCGACACCACGGCAAGCAAGATCAACAAGGCGCTGGTGCAGGGCCGCCGCGCCCTCGGCACGCCCGCCGTGGGCATGGTCCTGACGATGGTGATCGTCACGGACGAGGAGAACGCCTACGACTCGATCAAGGCCGCCGAGGAGGCCTCGCACGAGCACCCCTCGCGCACCCTGGTCGTCATCCGGCGCCAGGCGCGCACCCCGCGCGACCGCGTCGCCTCCAAGCTGGACGCCGAGGTGCGGGTGGGCTCCGACGCCGGCACCGGCGAGACGGTCGTGCTGCGCACCTACGGCGAGGTGTCCGACCACGCCGACTCCGTCGTCCTGCCGCTGCTGCTGCCGGACGCCCCGGTCGTGGTGTGGTGGCCGGTGGACGCGCCCGACGTGCCCGCCAAGGACCCGCTCGGCGCCCTCGCCCAGCGCCGGATCACCGACCTGTACGCCGTCGGGGACCCGCTGGTGGCGCTGGAGCAGCGGGCCCGCTCCTACGCGCCCGGCGACACCGACCTCGCCTGGACCCGGCTGACGCCGTGGCGCTCGATGCTGGCCGCGGCCCTGGACCAGGCCCGCACGAAGATCGTCTCGGGCGCCGTCGAGGCCGAGGCCGAGAACCCGGCCGCCGAACTGCTCGCGCGGTGGCTGGAAGCCCGGCTGAACGTGAAGATCGACCGCGTGGTCACCGACGGCCCGGTGGTCACGGCCGTCCGCCTCGGCACCGCCGGCGGCGACATCGTCATCGACCGCCCCGAGGGCCCGCTCGCCACGCTGACCCTGCCGGACCAGCCCCCGCGCACCCTCGCGCTGAAGGTCCGCACCATGTCCGAGCTCATCGCCGAGGAACTGCGCCGCCTCGACGCCGACGAGATGTACGCCGTCGCCCTGCGGGGCGAGGCCACCAAGGAGACCGTCTGACATGTCCGACTCTTCGGCCGACTCACCCCGGCTCACCCGGCGCCCCGAGTGGACCGCTCTGGAGGACCACCGCGCGCAGGCGCTGCAACGCCCGCGGCTGCGTGAGCTGTTCGCGGCGGACCCCGCCCGCGCCGAGCGGTACGTCGTGCGCGTCGGCGACCTGCGCATCGACTACTCCAAGCACCTGATCAACGACGAGACCCTCGCCCTGCTGCAGGAACTCGCCACCGCCACCGACGTGTTCGGGCTGCGCGACGCCATGTTCCGCGGTGAGCGGATCAACGTCACCGAGGACCGCGCGGTGCTGCACACCGCGCTGCGGGCGCCCCGTGACGCCGTGATCGAGGTCGACGGCGAGAACGTCGTGCCCCAGGTCCACGCCGTGCTGGACAAGATGAGCGACTTCGCGAACCGTGTCCGCTCCGGCGCCTGGACCGGCCACACCGGCAAGCGCATCAGGAACGTCGTCAACATCGGCATCGGCGGCTCGGACCTCGGTCCCGCGATGGCGTACGAGGCCCTGCGCACCTTCACGGCACGGGAGTTGACGTTCCGCTTCGTCTCCAACGTCGACGGCTCCGACCTGCACGAGGCGGTCCGCGACCTGGACCCGGAGGAGACGCTGTTCATCGTCGCCTCCAAGACGTTCACCACGATCGAGACCATCACCAACGCCACCTCCGCCCGCTCCTGGCTGCTGGCCGGGCTCGGCGGCGAGGAGAAGGCGGTCGCCCGGCACTTCGTGGCGCTGTCGACGAACGCGGAGAAGGTCGCCGGCTTCGGCATCGACCCGGACAACATGTTCGAGTTCTGGGACTGGGTCGGCGGCCGCTACTCGTACGACTCGGCGATCGGCCTCTCGCTGATGATCGCCATAGGCCCGGACCGCTTCCGCGAGATGCTCGACGGCTTCCGTATCGTCGACGAGCACTTCCGCAGCGCGCCCGCCGAGGCCAACGCCCCGCTGATCCTGGGCCTGCTGGGCATCTGGTACGGCAACTTCTTCGGCGCCGAGTCCCACGCCGTGCTGCCGTACAGCCACTACCTGTCGAAGTTCACCGCCTATCTGCAGCAGCTGGACATGGAGTCCAACGGCAAGTCGGTGGACCGCGACGGCCAGGTGGTGGGCTGGGCGACCGGCCCGGTGGTGTGGGGCACGCCCGGCACCAACGGCCAGCACGCCTACTACCAGTTGATCCACCAGGGCACCCGGCTGATCCCCGCCGACCTGATCGGCTTCGCCCGTCCCGCGCCCGAGCTGAGCGACGAACTCAAGGCGCAGCACGACCTGCTGATGGCCAACCTGTTCGCGCAGGGCCAGGCGCTGGCGTTCGGCAAGACGGCCGAGGAGGTGCGCGCGGAGGGCGTGTCCGAGGCGCAGGTGCCGCACCGCACCTTCCTGGGCAACCACCCCACCACCACGATCCTTGCCCGCGCGCTGACCCCGTCGGTCCTCGGCCAGCTGATCGCCCTCTACGAGCACAAGGTGTTCGTGCAGGGCGCCGTCTGGAACATCGACTCCTTCGACCAGTGGGGCGTCGAGCTCGGCAAGGTCCTCGCCAAGCGCGTCGAACCCGCCCTGACCGAGGGCACGGACGTCCCCGGTCTCGACCCCTCCACCACCGCTCTCGTGGCCGCGTACCGCGAGCTCAAGGAAGTGAAGTGACATGCAGCTCGGTCTCATCGGTCTCGGCAAGATGGGCGGCAACATGCGCGAGCGGATCCGCCGCGCCGGCCACACCGTCATCGGCTACGACCGCAACCCCGACGTCTCCGACGCGGAGAGCCTCGCCGACCTGGTGAGCCGGCTCGAAGCGCCGCGCGTGGTCTGGGTGATGGTGCCGGCCGGCGCCGCCACCCAGTCGGTCGTCGACGAGCTCGGCGGGCTGCTCTCCTCCGGCGACACCGTCGTCGACGGCGGCAACTCCCGCTGGACGGACGACGAGAAGCACGCCGAGGAGCTCGGCACCAAGGGCATCGGCTTCGTCGACGCCGGTGTCTCCGGCGGTGTGTGGGGCCTGGAGAACGGCTACGCGCTCATGGTGGGCGGCGACGAGAAGCACGTCGAGCGGCTGAAGCCGATCTTCGAGGCGCTGAAGCCGGAGGGCCCGTACGGCTACGTCCACGCCGGCAAGGTGGGCGCCGGGCACTTCTCCAAGATGGTCCACAACGGCATCGAGTACGCCATGATGCAGGCCTACGCCGAGGGCTGGGAGCTGCTGGAGAAGGTGGACTCCGTGGACAACGTCCGCGAGGTCTTCCGCTCCTGGCAGCAGGGCACCGTCATCCGCTCCTGGCTGCTGGACCTCGCGGTCAACGCCCTGGACGAGGACGAGCACCTGGACAAGCTCAAGGGCTTCGCACAGGACTCCGGCGAGGGCCGCTGGACGGTGGAGGCCGCCATCGACCACGCCGTGCCCCTGCCCGCGATCACGGCCTCCCTCTTCACCCGGTTCGCGTCCCGCCAGGACGACTCGCCGCAGATGAAGATGATCGCCGCGCTGCGCAACCAGTTCGGCGGGCACGCCGTCGAGTCCAAGTAGGCCCGCCGTGGGGGACCTTCTCCTGGTCCGCCACGGCGAGACGGAGTGGAGCGTCTCGGGACAGCACACCAGCTTCACCGACCTGCCCCTCACCGAGCACGGTGAGGGGCAGGCCAAGTCCCTCGCTCCGCTCCTCTCGCAGCGGACCTTCGCACTCGCCCTGACCAGCCCGCTCGGCCGCGCGATACGCACGGCGGATCTTGCCGGCATCACCGGCACATCGGTCGAACCCGACCTGCACGAGTGGGACTACGGCGCCTACGAGGGCGTCACCACCGTCGAAATCCACCGCACCCGCCCCGGCTGGGACCTGTGGACCGACGGCGTGCCGCCCGGTCCCGACGGCCACCCCGGGGAGACGCCCGAGCAGATCGGGCGGCGCGCCGACCGGGTGCTGTCCCGGGTGGACGCGGCCCTCCCCGGCGGCGACGTGATCCTCGTGGCCCACGGGCACTTCCTCCGGGTCCTGACGGCCCGCCGGCTGGGGCTCGCACCGGCGGACGGACGCCTCTTCCAGCTGGCGACGGGCACCGTCAGCCGGCTGTCGACCGAGCACGACCGCCCGGTGATCGCCGAGTGGAACACCCGGCCCTAGCGGACCGACCGGACGGCCCGGGCTACAGCACGTCTCCGAACTCGCTCAACACCCCTGGTGGCGCGAGAGCGTTGACGTAGTGGCCCGGGCCGTGGTCGTCGAAGGAGTACTTGAAGGGGATGGTGCGGGTCAGCGCCAGGCGGGTGGCGAAGAAGGCCAGCGGCGCCACGAGGGCGAGCCCCGCGAGGCTGTCCATCTGCGGGTAGTGCAGGCCCGGTTCGTCGATCTCGGTCCAGCCGCCGCCCCCGCCGCCGCGCAGCAGGGGCCGTACCGACCGGCGCGCCCCTTCCGTGATCCGCAGCAGCAGCCCGTCCCAGTCCCGGCCGGCGGCCGCGCGCACCACGTCGCTCGGCAGGGTCAGCGCCTCGATCGCCGAGTCGGCGGCGAAGGTGAGCGTCGCGTCGACGGGACCGTGCCGCCTGCGGTAGTGGAACTCGCGGCCGAAGGGGGCGTAGGGGCCGACCGGCCGGGGCGGCAGGGCGGGCACCACGTCCCGGTCGAAGATGTAGCGCAGCAGCCGGTCACGCAGCAGATACGTGCCGCGCGGCCCGGGCGTCTCCTCGCAGGCACGGGCCAGGTCCGGGCCGCCGACCATGGGCTGGCCGAAGGTGTAGACGCCCTTGAGCCGCTCGGCGATGTGACGGTAACGCGGCTCGTGGACGAGCGTGACCGCCATGATCGCAGCCATCGCCGCGCCGAGGCTGTGTCCGGTGATGTAGAGGGCCTCCAGGCCGTCTCCACGGGAGCCCTCCTCCTCGGGGTTCAGGGACTCGCCGCGCACGGCCCGCTCCAGGGCCTCGACCACTAGGGACCGCGTGGCGCGGACGTTGCGGTAGAAGCCGGCGTGCACCTCGTAGCGGCGGCCCTCCAGCTCGACCGCGAGCATCTCCGGCCGTACGTCGGCGTCGGTGAGGATGCTGATGATGTCCTCGGGCTGGGTGCCGCGGTAGCAGAGGATCGCGACCCGGCGGTCCTTGTCGAGGATCAGATAGGCGGCCGACGCGATGTACATGGCGTCGACGCGCTGCTCGAAGACCCGGACCTCGTTCTCCTCCAGGCCGAGCCGCGCCATGATCGTGGCGACGGTGCCCGGGTCGCTGTGCTGCTCGAACCCGGCGTAGGCGTACGCCGAGCAGGTCGCCAGGACGTGCGGGAGGACTCCCTCCGGGTCGGGGTGGTGCTTGTCCTCGACGAGCCGTTCCACCAGGTCGGGGTAGACGGGGAAACTGCTCGGATCGGTCTCCGGCTTGCACGGGCGCAGCGCGCTGTACGCGGGCCCTTTGACGTATGCGTCCCGCATGTGGGACCTCCCCCGGAACGGTGCGGGTGGTGAGCACACCACCGCCCCCGGGGGCCGTCAACCGGCGGGGAGTCGTTCCCCGGCCACGGCGGGGGCGGCGGATGGTGCTGCTGGGGAACGCAGGCGCGCGCGGTGCGGCCACGGGTCGTCACGGCCGCCGTCGCCATCCGGCTGACCGGCCCGGACGCCCGGCGCCATCCGATTGCGCGCATCGTGCGCAAGATGGCGCACAACGGCGCGAACCGTCGCTGTCAGTCCCCCCGGCCGCCGGTAGCGTGCAGGGCCCTGTCCCGTACGTATCCGTACGTGAGGAAATGACCGATGGCCGAGACCGGGCAGCAAGAACCGCAATACGAGCGGTACGAGGGCGGCAGTCCCGAAGCGGAACGGCTGGTGTTCGAGCAGCTCGCCGCCGAGTTGATGAAGGTGCAGGTCAAGAACGCTCGGGCCGGGGGCGGCGGCGTCGCCCGGACCTTCCACGCCAAGGCACCGGTGGCCGTGGAGAACGCCCGGCTGCGCTTCCACGACGACCTCCCCGCCGCGCTGCGCGTCGGCTTCGCCCAGCCCGGCGCCGAGTACCCGGCGCAGGTGCGGCTGTCCAACGCGAGCGGCATCCGGCAGGGCGACGGCTCACCCGACCTGCGCGGGGCGGCCGTACGGGTGCAGGTGTCGCAGGAGGAGAGCCACGACCTGCTGGCGACGAGCTATCCGGTCTCCCACGCCCGCGACGCACGGGAGTTCGTGGCCTTCGCCAAGGCGATGGCCGGGGCCCGCAGTCCCCTGCGGAAGGCGTTCGGGCTGCTGGTGAAGCTGCCGCTCGCGGTGGGTCTCGGCACCGCGAACCGGATGCGCCGCAACGTCCAGGCGGCCACCCGGCACACGGTCAACTCCCTTGCCAACGAGACCTTCTGGAGCCGCGGCGCGATCCTGTGGGGTGATGCCGGACCGGTGCGGTACCTGCTGCGGCCCGCGCCCGGCACCCCGTCCGCGCCCGCGCCGGACCGCCGCGACCCGGACGCCCTGCGCCGCGAGTTCACGCACCGGCTGGCCCAGGGCGACGTCAGCTACGACCTGTGCGTGCAGCGGTTCGTGGACGAGCGGCGCACCCCGGTCGAGGACGCCTCGATGGAGTGGAAGGACGCGGTCTCGCCCGCGATCGCGGTGGCCCGGCTCACCCTCTTTGCGCAGGACCTGACCACCGCCGAGGCCCGCGCGGCCGCCGGACGGATCGAGGACCTCGCCTTCAACCCCTGGTACACCACGGACGACTTCCGCCCGCTCGGCAACATCAACCGGGCCCGCAAGGCCGCCTACCAGGCCGCGAGCGCCCATCGGCTCGGGCTGCGGTTCGTCACCGAGGAGCCGCTGCGCAACCGCGTGCTCGGCCGCCCGATGGAGGCGGGCTTCGCCCTGCTGAACCGGTATGTGCCCTGGCACCGGCTGCCGTTGCAGCTGAGCCTGCTGAACCTGGTGTTCCTGCGCAAGGTGCTGCGCCGGCTCAACCTGATCGACAGCGAGCCGCGCGAGGCCCCGCCGAAGGCGCAGCGGGTCCCGGCGCCGATCCCCGAACGGCTGCGCGGCGAGCGGTCCTACGACGGGACGTACAACGATCTGTCGGCCCCGGGCATGGGCGCGATCGGCGCCGCCTTCGGCCGCAACCTCAAGCCGGACTACCGGCCCGACCTCTTCGACACCCCCAACCCGGTCACCGTCAGCCGCCAGCTCCTGTACCGCGAGGACTTCGTGCCCGCGACCTCGCTCAACGTGCTGGCCGCGGCCTGGATCCAGTTCCAGGTGCACGACTGGGTCAACCACCGCCGCCACAAGCCCGGCGAGCGCAGTGTCGAGGTGCCGCTGCCGCCCGGCAGCACGCCCTGGCACAACACCCCCGGCGGGCCCGGCGAGAACGTGATGCGGTTCGCCGAGAACGAGGGCATCGAGGTGCCCGGCCGCCCGCCGATCCTGTTCGGCAACACCGCCTCGCACTGGTGGGACGGCTCCGAGGTGTACGGCGAGGACGAGCAGACCTCCCGCTTCCTGCGCGAGGCCGACGGACGCGCCGAACTGCGCCTGGAGGACGGCCATCTGCCCGGCGGCGGAAACGGCCACATCCCGCTGACCGGCTTCAACGAGAGCTGGTGGATGGGCCTGAGCTGCATGCACACCCTCTTCGCCCGCGAGCACAACGCGGTGTGCGAGGCGCTGCGCGACCAGTACCCCACGATGAGCGAGGAGCGGATCTACCACACGGCGCGGCTCGTCGTCTCGGCGCTGATCGCCAAGATCCACACGGTGGAGTGGACGCCGGCGATCCTCGCCACCGAGGCGATCGACATCGCGCTGAAGACCAACTGGCAGGGCCCGCCGAGGAAGTGGCTCAACCAGCTGGGCCTGTGGCTGTTCGAGGCGCACTCGCTGACGGGCATCCCGAAGACCCTGCCGGACCATCACACGGCGCCGTACTCGCTGACGGAGGACTTCGTCACCGTCTACCGCATGCACCCGCTCGTCCCCGACGACTTCGAGCTGCGCGAGCACCACTTCGGGCAGCGCCTGGAGACGGTCGGCTTCCCGGACATCCAGGGCGGCGCGGCGGAGACGCAGATCCGCAAGACGGGCCTGGCGAACACCCTGTACTCGTTCGGCATCGCCCACCCGGGCGCGATCACCCTGCACAACTACCCGCGCGCGCTCCAGCACTTCGAGCGGGACGGGGAGATCATCGACCTGTCGGTGGTGGACCTCGCCCGGACGCGGCGGCGGGGCGTGCCGCGCTACAACGACTTCCGCGCGGGCCTGCACAAGGAGCGCATCCGCTCCTTCGAGGAGCTGACCGAGAACGCGGAGACCCTCGCCCGGCTCAAGGACGTCTACCGCTCGGTCGACGAGATCGACACCGTGGTGGGCCTGTTCGGGGAGAACCCGCCGACCGGGTTCGGCTTCAGCGACACGGCGTTCCGCATCTTCATCCTGATGGCGAGCCGGCGGCTCCAGTCCGACCGCTTCCTCAACGTCGACTACCGGCCCGAGGTGTACACACCGCTGGGCATCGACTGGGTGGAGCGGGGCGGCATGAACTCGGTGATCCTGCGGCACTGCCCGGAGCTGGCGGCGCTGCTGCCGCGCGGGGCGAGCGCGTTCGCGCCGTGGCGCACCGTGCGGCCGACCGGCGACGAGGGCCTCGACGGAGGCCGTGGATGAGCACGGCCGACGGACACCCGGGGCTGGCCGACCTGTTCGGCCGGCCCCTGCTGGACACGCTCTGGCACCGGCGCACCCACCGCGTCAGCCGGGGTGCCTCGGTGCCGGCGGGCTCGATGAGCTACCGCTCCACGCACACCCAGCAGCCGCTGTCGGAGCTGGAGGAGGCGGTGCTGGTCGCGATCACCGGCTGCACGGGCCTGACCATGCCGGACCGCCCCTTCGAGGACCCGCGCGACGGCACGCCCATCATGGCCAAGCCCAACCTGACCATGGCGGGACGGACCGCGGGCAGCCCCGACAACGCGCAGGGCACCCACTTCTTCATGATCAACGACACCGGGACGTACTACCTGCGCAAGCTGGAGCCCGCGCCCCAGGAGCCCTTCGACGCCGGGACGTTGGTGGCACGGGCGGACCGGGCCAAGGTGAAGGTGCTCGACCACCGGCTCGACGTACCGCAGAACAAGCGGGACTTCCCGGCCTACCTGGACTCCAACCGCTTCCTGTCCAACCTCACCGGGACCACGGTGTTCTTCCCGGTGGTGGACCTCTCGCACCAGTACATCAACGCGCTGATGTACCTGCTGACCCAACCCGACGGCGCCCGGCCGACGTTGGTGGACGACCGCAACTTCTACCGTCCGGCCGGCGTGAAGAAGTGGGTGGACAACGGCTTCCTCAACGGCGATCTGAAGCTGCCGCTCGGCGCGCTCGGCCCGATGCGCACGCAGATCGAGGCGGACCTGCTGCTGCAGAACCTGATGCTGACGGCGGAGGCCATGGGCCTCGGCGCCTGGATCCACGCGTCGATCAACCCGCAGATCGCCCTGGGCGACCCGAAGTTCTCCCGCGCCTACGGCAGGATGCTCGGCTTCACCTTCGTCACCCCGCGCTGGCGGCTCGCCGACATCTGGCGCTGGCACGTCCCGCTGCCGAAGTACGCGACGCTGCGCTCGCACCCGGTGGGCCTCACCTCGCCCGAGGGCGAACCGCTGATCGCGGCCGCGTGCCCGCCGGCCCACACGTCGATGTCGGACGCGGTCGACGCGGTGATCCGCGCCAAGTTCGGCACCGGCGGCACCTACACGGACAAGGACGTCTTCACCCGGATCTACCGGGAGGACTACGGGCAGCGCTATCTCGCCGAGGCGAGCGAGTACGAGGAGCGGGTGATCGACTGCGCCCGCGACATCTGCGAGTACGTCATCCGCACCCACCGCCGCTTCCCGGCGCACACGGACGCGATCCATGTGCCGGGGATCTGGCTCCAGGCGCACCACGTGGAGCGGGAGTACTACGAGCGGTTCTTCGTGCACGGTCTCACCGAAACCCACCGGCGGCACGCGGAGTTGTGGGACTAGAGTTCCCGGTTTGTGGAGATCAACGATCTGACGCCGGCCGAGCAGCGGGTGTGGCGGGCGTTCGCGACGGGGGCGGCGGTCGACTTCGGCACGCGGACCGCCGAGGACGAGCCGGACGTGAGCGACGGCGCGGACTGGGGGCCGGAGCGCTCCGTCCGCGCACCCGTCCTGCGCCACCTGCTGCTCAACGGGCCGCAGGAGCCGGGCGAGATAGCCGCCCTCAAGCTGTCCGGCGCGCGCGTCACCGGCGAGCTCGACCTGCGGTACGCGCAGACCGACCACGCCGTACGGCTCAGTGGCTGCCACTTCGAAGAGGTGCCGCAGCTGTACGGCTGGCGGGTGCGCCAACTCAACCTGAGCGACTCGGTGCTGCCCGGTCTGACAGCCGCCACGATCCGTGTGGAAGGTGTGCTGCGGCTGACGGACTGCCGGTTCCGCGGACCGGTGCGGCTCGGCGGGGCGCACATCGCCGGAGCGCTGTTCATGGACCGCGCGTGCTTCGAGGCGCCGGACGCCGGTGAACCGGCCCTGCAGCTCAACCAGGTCGAGATCGGCGACGACCTGTGGGCGCCGGGGCTGCGGGCCCGCGGCCAGGTCCGGCTCACCGGCGCGTCCGTCGCCGGGGCGGTCAACTTCCGCGACACCGCGTTCGAGCTGCCGTCCGGCACCGCGCTCGACGCCCAGAACCTCACCGTGGGCTCCGACGTCCGGGCCCCCTGCCTCACGGCACGCGGCCGGGTCGAGTTCCGCGGCTCGCGCATACCCGGCTGCCTCGACCTGCTGCACTCCCGCCTCTCCGAGCCGGGCGGCACCGCACTGCGGGCCAGCAGCTGCGTCATCGGCGAACTGTGGCTGCGCCCCGACGAGCGCATCGAGGGCGCCCTGAACCTGCGGCGCTCCCAGATCGACCTGCTCACCCTGGAGCCGGCGACCCTGCCCGACCAGGTCTACGTCAACGAGCTCACCTACACCGCCCTCACCCCGCACGTGCCGGCCGAGCGCCGCCTGAGCATGCTGGAACGCGACCCCGAGGGCTATGTCCCCTACGCCTACGAGCAGTTGACCGCCGCCTACCGCCGCGTCGGCGACGACTACGCCGCCCGCCTGGTCCAGCTCGCCAAGCAGCGCCGCCTGCGCGCCACCCGCACCTGGTACGGCCGCGTGTGGGGCTACGTCCAGGACGCCACCGTCGGCTACGGCTTCCGCCCGCTGCGCGCCGCCGTCTGGCTGCTCTCCCTGCTGGCCGTCGGCTCGATCGCCTACGCCCTGCACCACCCGCACCCGCTCAAGGCGTCCGAGGCCCCGCACTTCAACCCGGTCTTCTACACCCTGGACCTGCTCCTGCCGGTGATCTCCTTCGGCCAGGAGGAGGCCTTCGCACCGGACGGCTGGTACCAGTACCTCGCCTACGCCCTGATCATCACCGGCTGGATCCTGGCCACGACGGTCGTCACCGGCGTGACCCGGAGCGTCAGCCGGCAGTGACGTGCTGGGCGGCCAGCCGGACGGGCGCGTTCTGGGCGCCGTAGCCGCGATGGCCGCCGTCGCGCTGGACCAGTTCGAAGAAGACGCGGCCGACGGTGCGGGTGTAGCAGTGCCGGAACTCCCCGTGCGCGTCCCGGTCGTAGAGGATGCCGAGTTCGCGGAACGTCTCGAGCTCCCCGTCGGCGAACTCGTACCGGGCGGCCAGGTCGTCGTAGTAGTTCGCGGGGATCGGCAGCAGCCGGCCGCCCGCGGCGAGGAAGCGGCGGGCCGCGGCCACCACGTCGTGCGTGGCCAGGGCGATGTGCTGCGCGTGCACGGTGTCGTCGTGCGGGGCCGCGCCCACGGACAGCGCGATGCGCACGCTGCCGTCGGCGTTGCTGACGGCCCGGCTGCGCAGCAGCCCGTACGGATCGGCGACGTCCACGCTCTCCTGCGCGGCCAGCCCGAGGACGCTGCGGTGGAAGAGGGCGGCCTCGTCGAAGTGGTGCCAGGGCTGGACCAGGGCCAGATGGTCGATCCGGGTCACGCCGCGGTCCGCCGCGGTGTGTGCGACGGGCTCGAAGTCCGTGCGCCAGTCCGGGAGTTCGGGCCGGCCCGTGGCGCAGAAGAACAGCTCCGTGCCGTCGGAGGCCGCCACGGCGTCCAGCGGCACGTCGTCCGCCGCGCGGCGGCGCGGCAGCACCGGCGCCAGCAGGGCCTCGGCCCGGCGGGCGGCGCCGGCCGGGTCCGGTGACTCCAGGCCGATGGCGGCGAGTCCGGTGCCGTCGCGGCGCGCCGCCGGCCCGGTGTTGACGAGAACGCGTGCCTCGCCCTGCTGCCACAGGTCGACGGGCTTGCCGCGATGCCGCGCGATCCGGGCGAAGCCCAGCGCGCCGAGCACCTCGGAGACCGGCTCGGCGTCGGGCGTGACCAGTTCGGCGAAGGCCACCCCGGTGGGCACGACGGGCTCCGGCAGCCCGGCCGGCCCCACCGCCTCCTGGAGCACCAGCAGCGAGCGGTGCGCGTCCACGGCCGTGGGACCGGCCTCGGCCTGGCGGAAGACGTCGTTGAAGACCTCCAGCGAGAGCGGCCCGTCGTAGCCCGCCCGCAGCACATGCCCCACGAGCCCGGCGACGTCGAAGCCGCCCTGGCCCGGGAAGCAGCGGTAGTGACGGCTCCACTGCAGGACGTCCATCGCGAGCAGGGGCGCGTCCGCGAGCTGCAGGAAGAAGATCTTCTCGCCGGGGATGTCCTGGATCCCCTTGGGGTCGGACCCCCGGGAGAGGATGTGGAAGCTGTCGAGACAGGTCCCGAGCGCGGGATGGTCCGCCCGCTCCACGATCCGCCAGGCATGGTCGTACGTGCTGACGTGCCGCCCCCAGGCGAGTGCCTCGTAGGCGACGCGGATGCCGAACTCCTGTGCCAGATCGGCGAGTTGCCCCAGCTGCCCGGCGGCGAGATCGTCGTCGTCGACGGCGAGCGGATGCACGCTGGAGCAGACGAGCACCGTGTCCGCACCGAGCCGCCGCATCACCTCGAACTTGTGCCGCGCCCGCCGGAGGTTGCGCCCGAACTCCTCCTCGGGCACGGCCTCGACGTCCCGCATCGGCTGATAGAGGTCGATGCTCAGGCCGAGATCGGCACACCGCTCCCGGATCTCCTCGGGGGTGAGCCGGCTGGCCAGCAGATCGTTCTCGAAGATCTCCACACCGTCGAATCCGGCCCGTGAGGCGGCGGTCAGCTTCTCGGTGAGCGACCCGCTGAGCGAGACGGTGGCGATAGAGGTACGCACGGCACGACTCCTTCAACATGCGTGACGGCAGCGCCCCGTCAGGGACGCGGGGGACTGCGCGAGCGACCACGACCAACCCGCGGCCGCCCCCGGCCTACCGAACCGAGCTCTCCGCGGCCCCGGCCAACCCGGCGATGTCCGCCAGCATCAGCGAAGCGTCCGGCTCGCGCCCGGTGAACAGCCTGAACGCGTCCGCGGCCTGGAACACGGCCATCCCGCCCCCGTCCAGCGTGGCGCAGCCGGCCGCCCGGGCGGCCCGCAGCAACTCGGTCTCCAGCGGCCGGTAGACGACCTCGGCCACCCACAGCTCGGGCCGGAGCAGGTCGGCCGCGAACGGCAGGCCGGGGTACGCGGCCATTCCCATGGGCGTCGCGTGCACGACACCGTCGGCGGACGCCAGCAGCCCCGCCAGCCGGTCCGGCGAGGCGGCGGCGGCGCGCCCCTCCCCGAAGTGCTCGTTCAGCTGACCCGCCAGGGCGACCGCCCGGTCGGCCAGCGCGTCCACCACGGTGACCCGTTCCGCGCCGAGCGTGAGCGTCGCATGGGCGACGGCCGCCCCCGCGCCGCCGGCGCCGAGCTGCACCACCCGCTCCAGCGAGGCGTCGGGCAGCCCGCGCGCGAACGACGCCGCGAACCCGGTGACGTCCGTGTTGTGCCCGACCGCGCGGCCGTCCTCGAAGACCACGGTGTTCACCGCGCCCAGCGCCCGGGCCTGCGGGGCGAGCGCGTCCAGGTGCCCGATGACGAGCTGCTTGCAGGGGTGGGTGATGTTCAACCCGTCGAAGCCCAGGTCGCGGGCGGCCCGCACCAGGTCGCCGACCGCCTGCGCAGGGAGCCCGAGCCCGTCGATGTCGATGAGCCGGTACAGGTAGCGCAGACCCTGCCGGTCCGCCTCCCGCTCGTGCAGCGCCGGGCTGAGCGACGGGCCGATGCCCGCACCGATCAGTCCGACGAGATACGAGTCCTTGGTCACGCGGACCTCCTGAGCCGAGCGCTAATGTACGAACCAGTACGTTAGCTATATCAGCCGGACCGTTCCCTGGGAAGCCCCGGACCACCTGCCGGGCGGGCCTCGCCGCGGCGCCAGGTCCGCCTTCTACAATCTGCGGCACTGGCCGTACTCCCGAAGGAACCCGATGACCAGCGTCGACGAACCGGCACGACCGAACGGGCGGATCCGTGACGCCGCCCGCACCCAGGCCGAGATCCTCGACGTCGCCACGCAGGAGTTCGCCCGGGCCGGGTACGACGGCGCCCGCGTCGACGAGATCGCCGCCCGCACCCGCACCACGAAGCGGATGATCTACTACTACTTCGGCGGCAAGGAGCAGCTGTTCACGGCCGTCCTGGAGCGGGCGTACGGCGTGATCCGCGAGGCCGAGCAGGAGCTGGACGTCGAGCACCTGGACCCGGTCGCGGCCATCCGGCGCCTGGCGGAGCTGACCTTCGACCACCACGAACAGCACCCCGACTTCATCCGCCTGGTCAGCATCGAGAACATCCACGGCGCCGCGCACATCGCCGGCTCCGAGAAGCTCGGCAAGATCGGCTCGCCCGCGCTCGACGTGATCCGCCGCATCCTCGCCACCGGGCAGGAGTCCGGCCTGTTCACGGCCGACGTCGACGCGGTCGACCTGCACGCGATGATCAGCTCCTTCTGCTTCTTCCGGGTCGCCAACCGGCACACCTTCGGCGCCCTGTTCGGCCGCGACCTGGTGGACCCGGCGCAGCGCGAGCACTACCGCGCCATGCTCGGCGACATGGTGATCGCCTACCTGACGGCGGAGCGCGCCGCGGACTGAGCCCCGCGGCCGAGGCCGCACGGCGGCCCCCCTTGACACGCGCGAAACGGCGGCGCAACATCCCTACCCACCGGGACTAACTACCCAGTGGGTTAATTAAGCCGAGATCCGGCTCCTCGATCGGCCCTCTGCCCCCCACTCTCCGCTTCCCCCTCCCGCTCACTCCGCCTACGTTGGAGTCCCCTCGAAGGAGCACGCCGTGTCGCACTCCGTCGCACCCCGCGACCCTGCCGAAGCCGGCGGGCAACCGAAAAAGGCCGCGGCAGCCGCCTGGATCGGCAGCGCCCTGGAGTACTACGACTTCTTCATCTACGGCAGCGCCGCCGCGCTGATCTTCCCGAAGGTCTTCTTCGACGAGTCCGACCCGGCCACCGCGACCCTGCTGTCGCTGGCCACGTTCGGCGTCGCGTACGCGGCCCGGCCCGTCGGCGCGCTCTTCCTCGGGCACTTCGGCGACAAGATCGGCCGCAAGAAGGTCATGATCTTCACGCTGCTCCTGATGGGCCTGTCGACCTTCCTGATCGGCTGCCTGCCCACGCGCGCCCAGGTCGGCACCGCGGCCCCGGTGCTGCTGGTGCTGTGCCGGGTCCTGCAGGGCATCTCGGCCGCCGGTGAGCAGGCCAGCGCGAACTCCATGACGCTGGAGCACGCGCCGTCGAACCGGCGCGGCTTCTTCACCAGCTTCACCCTCGGCGGCACCCAGGGCGGCCAGCTCATCGCCACCCTGGTCTTCATCCCCGTCGCCGCGATGCCCGACCACCAGTTGCTGACCTGGGGCTGGCGGATCCCGTTCTGGGCGAGCGTCGTGGTCGCCGCGGTCGGCTGGTTCATCCGCCGCCGGCTGGAGGAGACGCCGGCCTTCGCCAAGCAGGCGGCCACCGAGGGTGTGGCCAGGCTGCCGCTCGCGGTGCTGGTGCGCGAGCACTGGGCCGATGTGCTGCGGGTGATCGGGGGCGCGCTGGTCGCCTCGGTCTCCACGATCTTCACGGTATGGGCGCTCGCCTACGCCACCAGCGACTCCGTCGGCATGTCCCGGTCCTCCATGCTGTGGGTGGGCGCGCTCGCGAACCTGGTCGCGCTCGCCGCGATCCCCCTGTGGGCCTCGCTGTCGGACCGCATCGGCCGCCGCCCGGTGTTCCTGGCCGGCGCCGCCGGCAGCGCGCTCGCGATGTTCCTCTACCTGTGGGCGATCTCTACGGGCAACTACCCGCTGACCCTGGTCCTCGGCATCGTCGCCTTCGGCGTGGTCTACAGCGCCGCGAACGGCGTCTGGCCGTCCTTCTACGGCGAGATGTTCTCCACCCGCGTCCGCCTGTCCGGCATGGCGATCGGCACCCAGATCGGCTTCGCCGTGGCCGGTTTCGCGGTCACCTTCGCCGCGCAGATCGCGGGCCCCGACGGCACCGACTGGTCCTCGGTGGCCCTGTTCACGGCGGCCCTGTGCGTCCCGCCGGTCATCGCCGCGCTCTCGGCCCGCGAGACCCACAAGATCCCCACGGAACACCTGGGCGAACACGCCCCCACGAAATCGTCCCGACCCGAAACGGTAACGGCCTGACCGGCCCCAGCCCCCACAACCACCCCGGCCCCCGGCTGCCCTGCGGCACCCGGGGGCAGGTCTTTGCCACCGCCGGCCCCGGCCCCCGGGATGCACCGGCTACGGCTCCGGCCACCCGGGGTGCGGGTGGCGACCACGGCCTCGGCGGCCGACTGACCGCGGGTCCGCGGCCTGGTCCTCCGGCTCCGGCTCCGGCTCCGGCCGCCGGGGGCGCCGATCACGGCTCGGCCGGGCGGGCGTTCGCCACCTCCGGCACCCGCGGTCTTGGTTCTCCCACGGCGGCCCCGAGACGGGAGTTCCAGGGCCCTGCCCCGGCGCCCTTCCTTCGCCGGCTCCGACTCCGGCGGCCGGTGTTCACCCGTTCCGGCTCCAGCCACCGGCGTTCACCGGCTGCGGCTTCGGCCGCCCGCCTTCGCCGGCCACGCCTTCCGAGCCGGCGTTCGTCCGTTCCGGGTCCCGGCCGTCGGGGGCCCGCTACGGCGTCGGGTGTCTCGGTTCGTACAGGCCGATCTCGCCGCCGCCCGGGAGGCGGAAACCGGTCAGGCGGCCCCAGCGGGCCTCCTGCAGGGGGCGGGTGAACTCCACGCCCCTGTCGGTGAGTTCGGCGGTCGTCGCGTCGAGGTCGTCGCACATCAGCATCAGTTCGTGCGACGGCTCGCCGTCGGCCGGGTGGAAGGCGACCTCGGCCGGCGGCGCCTTGAAGATCAGCCACCCGTGCCCGGCATCGACGTGCTCCCAGCCGAGGACGTCCCGGAAGAACGCCCGGTCCGCCTCGGCGTCATTGCTGTAGATCACCACATGGGCCCCATTGATCACGCGCGGAGAGTATGCGCGCGAACCGCCCGCGGCAAGCACCGCGGGAGCTATGCGTTGGACCAGCCCCGCTCGCACAGCACCAGCCGGTACCCGTCCGGGTCCTCGACCGTCACCCCCCACCGGTTCCAGTACGGGTTCGGCGACGCCACCCGCTTGCCGCCGTGTTCCTCCAGCCGGGCGACCAGTTCCTCCGGCACGGGCCCGTCGACGTAGACGACGAGGAGGTCCTCCTCGGTGGGCCGCGGCTCCACGGGCCGCCCGGGCTCGTGGACGAGTTCCAGGTGCCAGCCCGCGTCCGGCCAGCCGGCCATCAGCAGATCGTGCTCGCCCGGTTCCGTCCCGCCCTCGGTCCGCCACACCACGCTCAGTCCCAGCCCGCCCACCCAGAACCGCTCCGCGGCCGCGAGGTCGCGGGAGGGGCGGGCGACACGGATGTGACTGCGGCCGTCGACAGGCATGCTGACCTCTTTCCGAGCTGCGGATTCGACCCTCGCAGCCTAGGCAGCCGGTGATCCCCGGACCATCGGCCATCCGCCCTGCGCCCCGGGTCCTAGGTCTCCGTCAAGCCCCCCTCCCCCGTTGACAGATGACGTTTTGAGCAAGAACATCGGCCGGAACGAGCAGAAATGAACAGCACTGCGGCACGGCACGGCACAGCAACCCCACGGCTCCCCCCTCTTCCGCAGAAGGACACGAGTGGTGCGCATCCTTTCCCGCAAGTCCGGCTGTCTCCTCGCCGCCACCCTGACGGTGGCGCTCCTCCCGTCCACGGCCCACGCCTCCGCCACCTCACCCGGCCCCCGCGTCGCGCAGTCCGCGAACGCCGTCACCCTCGACGTGCCGGCCACCCGCGACTCCCCCGGCTACACGGTCTCCGTCCCGAAGAGAGGCCAACTCGCCCTCACCACCCGCAGATCCGGGCACACCGTCCTCGCCACCGGCACCGACGCCCTCCGCTTCCGGGCGGGCGACGCCTGGCAGCACGCCACCGGGCTCACCGGCTGGAGCTGGCGCGACGGCGTGCTCACCCTGACCGCGGACACGACCCTCGCCGGGACCAGCATCGAGGCCCGGGTCACCCCCACCGCCGACCGCTACCAACTGGACTGGGACGTCCGGGGAGTTCAGGCCACGTCGCTCGGCCTCACCTACGGCCTGGACAGCGCCGGGCACTGGTACGGCCACGGCGAGACGACCACCCCCTCGGGCGGCCCGTACACCGACCAGCCCTGGCCGCTGGACGCCGGGCAGGTCGAGCAGGACGACTTCAGCGCGGCCTCGTACCAGATGGTCGATCCCTTCTGGTACACGCAGAGTTCGGCCGGGCTGTACGTCGACACCGGCGACACCATGGACGTCGCCCTCAACAGGTCCGGCGACGGCCTGGGCCGCTTCACGGTCGAGTCCGGGAGCACGTACAAGGCGACCGTCTTCGTCGAGTCGACGCCGCGCGCCGTCTACCGCGACTACATCGGCATCGTCGGCACACCGCAGAAGAGCGACGCGACCTACGAGCAGTACGCCGAGCCGCTGTGGAACTCCTGGGCGCAGTTCTACACGAACGTCGACCAGGAGAAACTGCTCAAGTACGCGACCGACCTGCACGCCAACGGGATCGACGGCCACACCATCCAGCTCGACGACAAGTGGGAGTCGAACTACGGGAACATGACCTTCGACCCGAAGGCGTACCCCGACCCGAAGGCGATGTCGGACCAGATCCACGCCATGGGCTACGACTTCGGCCTCTGGGTCACCCTGTGGATCAACCTCGACTCGGCCAACTACCAGTACGCGGCGGACCACGACTACCTGCTGCACGACGCCGCCGACCCCACCAAGCCCTGCACGGTGACCTGGTGGAACGGCACCGCCGGCATCGTCGACCTCGCCAACCCCGAGGCCAGGGCCTGGTACCAGGGCAACCTGAAGAAGCTGATGGACACCTACGGCGTCGACGGCCTGAAGTTCGACACCCGCTTCTTCGACGACCACTGCGCGGGCCGTGACGGCAGCACGCGGACCGACTACCAGCGCCTGGGTTCCGAACTCGCCGACTCCTACGACCTCCAGGGCGCCGGCATCCGGGTCCACTGGGGCAGCGCCGCGCACCGGGCGGGCTTCGTCATCCGCCAGATCGACAAGGGCACCGGCTGGGACTCACTGCGGGCCGCCGTCTCGCAGAACCTCGCCCTGTCCACGATCGGCTACCCGTTCGTCGAGACCGACATGATCGGCGGCTCCAGCGGACAGCCCGCGCCGACGAAGGAGGTCCTGGTCCGCTGGGCGCAGACGGCGTCGTACATGCCGCTGATGTACGCCTCCACCTCCCCCGTGGACACGGTCGACGCGACGACCGGACAGAAGGTGGACTACGACCAGCAGACCGTCGACCTGTACCGCGCGGCGATCGCCCGCCACGAGCGGCTCGCGCCGTACATCTGGGAGCAGGTGCAGAACACTCTCAGGACCGGCGACCCGATCGTCCGGCCGCTGTTCTTCGACTTCCCGCAGGACAAGGCCGGTTACACGGTCGGAGACGAGTGGATGCTCGGCCCGGCGGTGCTCTCCGCGCCCAACCTGACGTCAGCGGCCTCGCGGGACATCCATCTGCCGCCCGGCAGGTGGTACGACGTCAGCCGCCGCACGACGATCGACGGCCCGACGACCCTGAAGGGGTACGCCACCCCGCTCACCGTCACCCCGGCCTTCGTGAACCTTCACGCGAAGGGCGCCGTTGAGGCATTGCGCGCACTGCGGTAATCATGGGGTAACGGCGCGTGCTCCGGCCGGATTCAGGGGCGGCCGGAGCACGTGGTCCGGGGCTGCACCGGGGCTGCCCTCAGCCCCGGTCGGCCCCCTTCGGCATGCCGTACGCGTGCTCCACCTTCAGCCGCACCACCAGCCGCCCGTCGCGGACCATCGCGGCGCGGTAGTCGTCCCAGTCGGGGTGCTCGCCGACGACGTCGCGGTAGAGCCGGACCAGCTCCTCGACGGTGTCGTCGTGCGGGTCCTTCGCCACGGGTGAGAGGTCGGCCGTGCCCTCGACCACGGTGTACGCCCAGCGGTCGGCGGTGGTGACGTGGTACGACGCGCGCGGGTCCCGGCGCAGGTTGCGCGTCTTGGCGCGGTCGTCGGTGACCGAGATCCGGACGACCCGTTCGTCGGGGTAGTAGTGATGGCTGACGTTCGACAGCTGGGGCCGGCCGTCGCGCTTGAGGGTGACCAGCACCCCGCCACGCCCTTCGGAGAGCAGCTCGAGCAGTGCGTCCTGAGTCATACCTGGATCAACCCGTCCGGCGGAGCCGCGCATTCCCCCATGGCCAGGACCGGTAGACACTGTCTACGCACGGCTGGTAGACAGTGTCTATGCAGGCATCGAGCACGAGCACGGACACGGACGCCTCCGCGGACACCGGGCTGCGGGCGCGGCTCGTCGACGTCGGGGTGGAGCTGGTCGCCGACGAGGGCGTGCAGGCGCTGACACTGCGGGAGATCGCCCGCCGCGCGGGCGTCTCCCACGGCGCGCCCCGCCGCTACTTCCCCACCCACCTGGAGCTGCTGTCCGCCATCGCGCGCCGCGGCTTCGCCGCACTGGCCGAACGAACGGCGGAGGCGGCCGGCGACGGCACGGCGCCCCCGCGCGAACAGCTCACCGCCCTGGGCCGCTGCTATCTCCAGTTCGCCCTGGACCACCGGGGCATGTACGAGCTGATGTTCCGTCACGACCTGCTGGAGAGCGGCCATCTGGGCCTGCGCGACACCAGCCTGCCCCTGTTCGGGCGCCTGGTGGAACTCGTCGGGCGGGTCCGGCCGGACACGGACGCCCGGCTCGTCGCGGGCGCACTGTGGGCCAACCTGCACGGCATCGCCCAGCTGTGGGGCTGGGGCAGCCTCCAACTCGCCACCGGTGCCCACGACTTCACACCCTTGCTGCGGTCGGCCCTCGACGCGCACCTCGGGGACGCGGCATGAGCCTCCACCGCACCTGGACCCTTGTGAGCAGCGTGGCCGGGGCCGTGGTCGTCGCCCTGGACGGCACGGCCCTCACCGTCGCCCAGCCCGCCCTGCGGCGCGACCTGGACGCCTCCGTGGCGCAGGTCCAGTGGACCAGCACCGGCTATCTCGTCGCGGTGGCGGGCCTGTTGGTGTTCTGCGGACGGCTCGGCGACCGGTACGGCCATCAACGGCTCTTCGCCGTCGGCATGGTGGGCTTCGGGCTCACGTCGGCGGGGATCGCGCTGGCGCCCGGCATCGGCTGGGTGATCGGCCTGCGGGTCGTCCAGGGCGTGTTCGGGGCGCTGCTGCAGCCCGCCACGCTCGGGATGCTGCGGGCCGCGTACCCGCCCGGCCGGCTGCGGATGCCGATCGCCGTGCGCACCGGGGCGATCGGGCTGGCAGCCGCGGCCGGTCCCGTGCTGGGCGGCGCGCTGGTCGCGGGGCCGGGCTGGCGGGCGGTGTTCTTCCTCAACGTCGTACCGGCCCTCGTCCTCGGCCCGCTCGCCCTCGCCCTGCGCGGCCCGCGTCCCCGGACCGCCCCCGCCCGCCTGGACCTGCCCGGCGCGGTGCTGCTCGCGGTGACCCTGGCCTGCCTGGTCCATGTCCTCGCCGGGCTGCCGGCGTACGGCTGGACGGCGGTGAGCGGGGCGGGCCTGGCCCTGGCCGTCCTCGCGGGCGCCGTGTTCGTACGGCACGAGCGGCGGACCGCGAGCCCGCTGGTCCCCGCGGACGTCGTGGGCGCGGTAGCCGCCGGCCCGGCGCTCGCGATGCTGGTGTCCGCGTCGGCGGCCCTGCACGGCACGCTCTTCGTCGCGACCTTCCTGCTCCAGGACGCCCTCGGCCACGACCCCCTGCACATGGCCCTGCTCGGTCTGCCGCTGGCGGCGCTGATGATCCTGGCGGCCCCGGGCTCCGCGCTGCTGCTGCGCCGGTTCGGGGCGCGCCGCACGACGGTCACGGCGATGACCGTGCTGGCCGCCGGGATCGTGGTGCTGGGCCGCAGCGCGGGCACGGTCGCGCTGTGCACCGGGTTCGCGCTGCTCGGGGCCGGGTTCGGCACGGTGATGGTGGCGGGCACCCATGTCGTCGTACACCGGGCCGCGGCCGGGTCGGCCGGGGTGGCGGGCGGCCTGCAGCAGACCGCGCTGAACGTCGGGCCGGCGCTCGGCGTGGCCCTCGCGGCCACGCTGCTGGGCCCGGGGCGCGGGTACGGGCCGGCGCTGTGGGTGCTCGCCCTCGTGGCCGGGGCGGGAGCGGTGGCGGGCCGCGCGCTGCCGAAACGTTCCACTCAAACGATCAATCGTGACCCGGAGGGGTCCCAGGTCCGGGTTCCTGCGCGACGATGAGGTCTGAGGCAGTCCGGGCGGGGGTACCGCCGGACCACACCTCGCACGAGCGCATTCGAAGGAGAGCGATGGCAACGCTGCGGCAAGAGGTCGAACCGGACGAGGCCGGGCTGGACGTGAAGGCACTGGACCGGCTCGACCAGGCCTGCGCGCACTTCGTGGACGAGGGACGCCTGCCGGGTTTCCTGGTCGCCGTGGCCCGCGGCGGCCGCGTCGCGCACCTCACCACGTACGGCCGGCGTGACGTCGCGGCGGACCTGCCGGTCGAGGCCGACACCCTGTGGCGGATCTACTCCATGACCAAGCCGGTCACCTCGGTCGCCGCGCTGATGCTCGTGGAGGAGGGCCGGCTGTCGCTCGACGACCGGCTCGGCGACCATCTCCCGGCCTTCGCCGACGCGCGCGTGTACGAGAGCGGCGAGGGCGCGGACGTACGGACGCGCCCGGCCGGCGGGCCCATACGGATCCGCCATCTGCTGACCCACACCTCGGGCCTGACCTTCGGCTTCTACCACAGCCACCCCGTCGACGCGCTGTACCGCGAGGCCGGCCTGGAGTCCTCGGTGGTACCGGGCACGGACCTGGCCCACACGGTCGACGTGTACGCGCGGATGCCGCTGCAGTTCGAGCCGGGCACGCAGTGGAACTACTCGGTCTCCACCAATGTGCTGGGCCGGGTGATCGAGGTCGTGTCCGGGCAGCCGCTCGACGCGTTCTTCGCGGACAGGATCCTCGGGCCGCTCGGCATGACGGACGCCGGGTTCCACGTGGGCGACGAACAGGCGCACCGGCTCTCCGAGTTGTACGGCGAGAGCGACGGCGGCGGCATCAAGCCCGTGCCGGGGCTGCCGTTGCGCGGCGGGCGGCCCCGCCTGCTGTCCGGCAGCGGCGGCATGGTGGCCTCCGCGTACGACTTCCACCGGTTCATGGAACTGCTGCGCCGCCGCGGCGAACTCGACGGCGTCCGGCTGCTCGCGCCCGAGACGGTGGACCTGATGACCCGCAACCACCTTCCCGGCGGCGCCGACCTGCGCGCCCACGGCAGCCGCCCGGCCCACGACGAGCCCAACAACGACGGCATCGGCTTCGGCCTCGGCGTCTCGGTCGTCGTCGATCCGGAGCGCACCCTGTCGCCTTCGGTCGCCGGCACCTTCGGCTGGAGCGGCGCGGCGACGACGACCTTCTGGGTCGACCCCGTGCGCGACCTGACCGTGCAGTTCATGACCCAGGTCCGCCCGACGACCTCGCTCGGGGTCATCCCGGAGCTCAGGCGCCTGGTGCACGAGGCGGTCACCGGGTAGGCACCGCGAAGGCCACCGGCCACCTCGCCGACGGTGGATTCCCCTGCAGACACCGGCGGCGAGGTGGCGGGCCCGCGCTCAGGACAGGTGCGCCACCGCGTCCAGGTGCGGCAGGACGTGGTCGAGCCGCTCCCGCTTGGTGCGCAGGTAGGTGATGTTGCTCTCGCACGGCGGGATCAACAGCGGTACGGTCTCGGCCACTTCGATGCCGTGCTGCACCAGCGCCTCGCGCTTGCGCGGGTTGTTGGACATCAGCCGCACCGAGTTCACGCCCAGGTCCTGGAGGATCCCGGCGGCCACGCCGTAGTCGCGGGCGTCCACCGGCAGCCCGAGCGCCAGGTTCGCCTCGACGGTGTCCAGGCCCTCCGCCTGCAGTGCCATCGCCCGCAGCTTGGCCAGCAGACCGATGCCGCGGCCCTCGTGGCCGCGCAGGTAGACGACGATGCCGCTGCCCTCGGCGACCACCGCCTTGAGCGCGGAGGCCAGTTGGTCCCCGCACTCGCAGTGCTGCGAACCGAACGCGTCACCGGTCAGGCACTCGGAATGCAGCCGGGTGAGAACGCCCTCGGAGCCGATGTCACCGTGCACGAGGGCCACTTGCTCGTCACCGCGATCGTGATCCAGGTAACCGACCGCGCGGAATTGGCCGTACACCGTGGGCAAGGGCGCATTCACGATTCGTTCCACGCCCGTGCGCTGCAGGGACTTCTTGCCGAGGACGCCGATTTTTTCTGTCATGATCTGATTCCTAAGCAGAGACGAAAGGCCGTGAAGAAATGAGTGTTTCGGGCGCGCGTACGGCGGCGGACGGACTGGTGCCGGCGGACACTACGGAAGAGGTACGGACCAGGGGCGCGGGTGTCTCAACGCAGGTCGCGGTGCTTCCCGTCGGAAGCTTCGAACAGCACGGTCCGTTCCTCCCCCTGGCGACCGACACGCTCGTCGCGTGCGCCGTGGCCCGGGAGATCGCCGCGGCGTACCCGGTGCACCTCCTTCCCCCGGTGACGATCTCCTGCTCGCACGAGCACGCGGCGTGGCCCGGTACGGTCAGCATCTCGTCGGTGACCCTTCATGCGGTGGTGTCGGACATCGCCGCCTCGCTCCGCCGCTCCGGCGTCGACGCCCTGGTGGTGGTCAACGGGCACGGCGGAAACTACGTACTGGGCAACGTCGTTCAGGAATCCTCCGCCCGCGGCGAGCACATGGCGCTGTTCCCGGCCGCGGAGGACTGGGAAGCGGCGCGGCAGCGGGCGGGGGTGACCACCTCGCTGCTGACCGACATGCACGCGGGAGAAATCGAGACCTCCATCCTTCTGCACGCTCACCCGGAATTCCTCCGGCCCGGTTATGAGACCTCCGATCTCGTCGCGGACGACCGGCGTCATCTCCTTACCCTCGGTATGTCCGGCTATACCGACTCGGGCGTCATCGGACGCCCTTCGCTGGGTTCCGCGGAAAAGGGGAAGGAACTGCTGGCGAGCCTCGCCGATTCCTTCGGCGCGTATTTCTCGCTCCTCACCTCGGCGGACGGGCGGGCGTAGCGGGCGGCGGGTTCCGGGGCCGCCGCGGCCGTCCCGGAGCCCGTGCGCAGGCCGGTGTACCAGCGGGCGACGAGCACGACGGCGCCGGGCAGCGCGGCCACGAAGCTGAGCACGCCGTACACCACGGCGACCGCCACGCCACTGCCGGCGCCGAGGCCCGCGGCGCCGAACGCCCAGGCGGTGACGCCCTCGCGCGGCCCGAAGCCGCCGACGTTCAGCGGCAGTCCCATGGCGACCAGGGCCAGCACGGCCAGCGGCAGCAGGACGGCGACGGAGGCACCGGAGCCCGCGACCCGGGCGGCGAGCACGAACAGCGCGAAGTGGCCGGCCAGGATCAGCAGCGACGAGAGGGTCACGCCCGGCCAGTTGCGGCGCGAGAGCAGCCCCTCGCGCGCCTCGCTGAGCGTCGCGCGCAGCGCCCGTCCGCGGCGGGACGGCGCCTTGTTCATCCGCAGCGCGACGACGACGGCGAGCGCACCGAGGGCGGCCAGCCCCGTCAGCGGGGCGAAGTGGCGCACCTCGGCCCGCACCGGCGACTCCATCGTCAGCAGCATCGCCGCCCCGACGACCGTCAACGCGACCTGTCCGGCGACCCGTTCGAGCACCACCGACCGCACACCGCGGCCGATGTCGCCGGCGTTCTGCCCGGACCGCACCGCACGGTGGACGTCCCCGAGGACGCCGCCGGGCAGGGCGGCGTTCAGGAACAGCGAGCGGTAGTAGTCGCCGACGGCCGTCCCGAGCGGCAGCCGGATCTTCAGACCGCGCGCGACCAGCGCCCAGCGCCAGGCGCTGAGCACGGTGGTCACCAGGCCGACGGCGAGCGCGAGCAGCAGCGTCGTCGCGTCGATGCGCCGCAGCCCGTCCAGCAGCACCCCGGTGCCGAGGCGCCACAGCAGGCCGCCGAGGATGGCCACGCCGGCGACCGAGCCGAAGTGGGTGCGCACGGCCGGGGAGTTGAGCAGGGCCAGGGCCTTGCGCCGGCGGGGCGCGGCCGGCGCGGGCGTGTCGGTCCGCGCCTCGCCGTGCGCCTCGCGCCGCACCACCGGCGCCGGAGCCGTCTCCACGCTCATGACGCCCCGCCCGTCGGCCGGGACAGCGCCAGCAGGTCGCTGTGGTGGACGGTGACGCGCAGTTCGCCCGCCTCGCAGGCGGCCAGGCGCTCGCGCAGATACCGTTCCGCGGGCGCCTTCAGCTCGGGCCGCTGCGCGACGGCCGCGCCCACCCAGCCGCGCAGCCACTGGGCGGTCAGCGCGGCCTCGTCGGGCCCGAGCCGCCACAGGCTCGGGTCCACCCGGACGGTCGCGCCCCGCTCCGAGAAGGCCTCGACCGCCGCCGTCACCGCGTCCGGCCCGAGCAGGCCGTCCCGGCGCTGGTGGGCGTTGAACGCCTCGGCGATCTCCTCGTCCAGCGGGTCGGCGGGCGCGAGTTCGACGCGTCCGGCGACGGAGAGGGTGAGCAGCGCCGGGCAGCCCGCTTCGGTGCAGGCGTCCGCGAAGGTCTCGATCTCCTCACGGGTGAGGACGTCGAGCAGCGCGGAGGCCGTCACCAGGGAGGCGCCGCGCAGGGCGTCCCCGGTGAGCCGGGCGATGTCGCCGCGCCGGGTCTCCACGCTGACCCTGCTGCCGTCGGCGGCGGAGCGCGGGGAGGCGACGGCCGCGAAGTGCAGCAGGTAGGGGTCGCGGTCGTGCAGGACCCAGTGCTGGGCGCCGTCCAGCCGGGGCGCGAGCCAGCGGCCCATGGAGCCGGTGCCGCAGCCCAGGTCGTGGATGACGAGACCGCTCCTGCCGGGCAGGTTGGCCAGCCGGATCCGCAGCGGGTCGAGCAGGTCGTGGGCGCGCGCGGCGGCGTCGGCGCGCTCACGCAGCTCCAGCCACTCGGGCGCGTACCGGGCCGGCTCCTCGGGTCCGTTGTCCCGCAGCCGTACGGTGGCGCGCTCCCCGGGGGCGGGGCCGGCGCCGGGGATCACGGAATCCGTGGGTTCGGGGCTGCGTGTCATGGGGTCCGCCGGTTCGGAGTCGTGGCGGGGCCCGGGCTGCGCCGGGACCTTTCCGCCGATCTCTGCGGTCCTGTTCATGCCGCCCTCCTGGGTTCGCTCGGCAGCCGGCCCAGTACTCCGGCGAGGCTGCGGGCCGTGGTCGCCCAGCCGTCCAGGGCGGCCCGCCGGCCCCGGGCTGCGGCCTTCAGCCGGCGTCGGACGTCGGCCTCGCCGAACCAGCCGCGCAGTTCCGCGGCGAGCGCTGCCGGGTCCTCCGGCGGCACGAGGATGCCGGGCACGCCGCCGTCGGGGGCGCGTCCGACCGCCTCCGGCAGCCCGCCGACGTCCGTGGCCAGCACGGGGATGCCGCGCGCCAGGGCCTCGGTCACCGCCATCCCGTACGTCTCCGCGTACGAGGTGAGGACCATCAGGTCGGCGGCGGCGTAGCTGGCGTCGAGCACGGCGCCGGCCTGCGGGCCGGCCAGCTCGATGCGGTCCTCCAGGCCGTTCTCCTTGATGAGCAGCCGCAGATGGGCGACGTACTCGGGGTCGTGCCCGAGGCCGCCGACGCACACGCAGCTCCACGGCAGGTCGGCCGCCGCGGCCAGCGCCTGCACCAGCCGGTGCTGCCCCTTGCGGGGCGTCACGGCGGCCACGCACAGCAGCCGGGAGACACCGTCGGTACCGGAGGCGAGGGGCGCGATGTCGGCACCGGGAGCGGCGACATGGACCCGCTCGGGCGCGAGGCCGTGGTGCGAGACGAGGCGCCGTACCGCCCAGTCGCTGGTGGCGATCACGGCGGGCACCGCCCGCAGCACGTCCCGCTCCTTGGCGTCCAACTCGGCCGCCACGGCGGGCTCCAGGCCCGTCTCGTCGCCGAGCGGAAGGTGCACCAGCACGGCCAGGCGCAGGCGTTCGGCCTCCGGGACGACCACCTCGGGGACGCCGCAGGCCACGATGCCGTCCATCAGGACGACCGAGCCGTCCGGCAACTCACCGAGCGTACGGGCGAGTTCGGCGCGGGCCGCGGCCGAGGGCCGGGGCCACTCACCGGGCACGGCGTGCGGGTGGACCTGCCAGCCGAAGCCGGGCAGATCGAGGCTGACGCGCCGGTCGTAGGCGTTGCCGCCGCTCGGGGCGGCCGGGTCGTCGACGCCGCCCGGCAGGACGAAGTGCACGGAGCGCAGGGACATGGGGATGATCTCGGCGTTCTTCAGGGCGGAGTGCTGGACGGGCACGTAGCCGAGCGTCGCCGGCTCCGCCGCCTGCCGGCCCTTCGCCGTCTTCTCCAAGGTCACATGGGTCACAGGGCACGCTCGTAACTCGCCCAGGCGATGTGCGACTCGTGCAGGGTCACGCTGATCCCCGCGATGCCCTTGGCGCCCTCGCCGAGCGCGCCCTTCTCGATCCGGGCGGCGAGCCGGTCGGCGACGACCTTCGCCAGGAACTCCGTCGAGGTGTTGGTCCCGGCGAACTCCGGCTCGTTGTCGAGGTTTCTGTAGTTCAGCTCGGCGACCACGGCACCGAGCTCCTGCGTGGCCAGTCCGATGTCGACGACGATGTTGTCGTCGTCCAGCTGCTCGCGCCGGAACGTGGCGTCCACCAGGAACGTCGCTCCGTGCAGGCGCTGCGCGGGCCCGAAGACCTCGCCGCGGAAGCTGTGGGCGATCATGATGTGATCGCGGACGGTGACACTGAACAACGGACGACCCTCCAGGTGCGGCGCGTCTGGCCCCCCGGCTGACTCCCTGCCGGGGATGCCCTTAGTACGGCTCTTCGCTTCCCCGTGTTCAGCGTTCTCAGACTCTTTTCTCAGGTCAGGCCGTTTCGGGGTACCTCACACGGTGGCACAGGGCGGGGATCTCGCCGGAGGCCAGCTTCGGCATCACCTGCGGCAACTCCTCGAACGCGCTCTCCCCCGTGATGAGGGCGTCGAGCGCCGGATCGGCCAGCAGATCGAGGGCGAGGGCGAGCCGGTCGGCGTAGCTGCGGCTCGCGCGGGCCGGGGAGACGGTGCCGACCTGGCTGCTGCGGATGGTCAGCCGCCGGGAGTGGAAGGCCTCGCCGAGCGGAAGGCTCACCTTCCGGTCGCCGTACCAGCTCAGCTCCACGACGGTGCCCTCGGGCGCCAGCAGCTCCATGGCCCGGGTGAGGCCCTGCTCGGTGGCGCTGGCGTGCACGACGAGGTCGCGGCCGCCGAGCGCGTCGGCGGGCGAGGCGAAGTCGACGCCGAGTGCGTGGGCGATCTTGGCGCGGCCGGGATCGGCGTCGACGAGCTGCACGCGCACGCCCGGGAAGCGGGCCAGCAGGGCCGCGACCGAGCAGCCGACCATGCCGCCGCCGACCACGGCGATCCGGTCGCCGACCAGCGGTGCGGCGTCCCAGAGCGCGTTCACTGCGGTCTCGACGGTGCCCGCGAGGACGGCCCGCTCGGCGGGCACGGTGTCCGGTACGACGGTGACGGCGGCGGCCGGCACGACGTACCGGGTCTGGTGCGGATACAGGCAGAAGACGGTCCGTCCGGCCAGCTCCGCGGGTCCCTCCTCGACCACCCCGACGTTGAGGTAGCCGTACTTCACGGGTGCGGGGAAATCGCCCTCCTGGAAGGGTGCCCGCATGGCCGCGTGCTGGCTCTCCGGGACCCCGCCGCGGAACACGAGGGTCTCCGTGCCGCGGCTGATCCCGGAGTAGAGCGAACGCACCAGAACTTCGCCCTCGGCGGGTTCGGGCAGGTCGGCGGTCCGTATCTCGCCCAGACCCGGACGACTGAGCCAGAACGCTCGGGCGATGTGGTTCATCGGGTGTCCTCCTGAACGATCGGGAAGCCGTTCACGTACCGAGGTGTGCACAGGCCGCGCACAGTACGCGGCGTTGATCGACTCTGTCATACGGCCGGAGGGTGTGCGGTGGCCCTGAACAACACTTACGACGCAAGGCTGGTCCAGCAGGAGACCGCTGTGGGAGCGGGGCTTCAGATCCTGTTGCTGGCTCTGCTCGGCACGGCGATCGGCATGGGGCCGGCGGGCTGGCTGACCGGCCTGGCCTTCGCCGTGGCCAGCTGGGCGGTGCTCTCCCGGGCGCTGCACCGCTCCCGGCCGCGCTCGTTCGGCCCGGCCAACCGGGTGACCCTGGGCCGGGCCACCCTGGTCGGCGGCGTGACGGCACTGGTCGCCGACTCCTTCGAGAGCTCCCCGCCGGTCACGCTCTTCGTCGGCCTCACGGCGATCGCGCTGATCCTGGACGGCGTCGACGGCAAGGTCGCGCGCGCCACCGGCACCTCCACCCCGCTGGGCGCCCGCTTCGACATGGAGGTCGACGCGTTCCTCATCCTGGTCCTCAGCGTCTACGTCTCCATGGAGTTCGGCCCGTGGGTGCTGGTGATCGGCGCGATGCGCTACGCCTTCGTCGCCGCGGCCCGTGTCTGCCCCTGGCTGAACGCCGAACTCCCGCCGAGCATGGCCCGCAAGACGGTGGCCGCGATGCAGGGCATCTGCCTGCTGCTGGCCGCGTCCGGCTACCTGCCGCACCTGGTGTCCCTCGGCGTGGTCCTGCTGGCCCTGGGGTCGCTGACCTGGTCCTTCGGCCGCGACGTCCTGTGGCTGCGCCGCACCTCCCACGTCCAGGACGCCGAGATGGAAGAAATCCTGAGCCTGGCCCCGGAGCCGCAGACGGTGGCGTCCTGACGCGGTTCCGCACGGCCCCTCAGCCCTCCAGCACCATCCGGTACACGGTCGACTCGCGCACCCCGAACCCGAGCCGCTCGTAGAGCCGGTTGGCGGTCTCCCGATCCGGCCGCGAGGTGAGGTCGACCGTCCGGGCCCCGGCCTCCCGGGCAATCCGCACGGCCTCCTCGATCAGCAGGCCTGCGACTCCGTGACCTCGCGCCGACTCGTCGACCACGACGTCTTCGATACGAGCCCGCAGCCCGGCCGGAAGCGGGCACTCAACAAGGGTCAGGGTGCCGACGATCGCCCGGTCGGCACGGGCGACCAGCACCGTGTTCGCGTCGCAGGCGAGAATGCGGCCCACCGCTTCGGCGTCGAGCGGCCTCGCACTCCCGGACAACTGCGGCAGCAACCGCCCGAAGGCGTCCACGAGTTCCTGCTCCGCCTCCCGGGCGGGCTCCACCTCGATCTTCATAGCGGCGAACCTATAGGCGAAGGGGTTCTGCAGACGACCCCGCCAGGACGCCCTCCCCCCACACAGTACTCTCGGCCCGTCCGGCTCATGGCGACGACTTCCTCACTCAACTGGCCCGCTCTTGGCCGATTCAGGACGACGCGGTCGCAGATGCTGAGCCAGTCGCCGAGAGTCAAAGGGCTGCTGAAGCTCGCGGGATTCAATCATGTAAGGCCTGGTCCGCGTCACTCTGCCTTGGGCTACCGTTACGACTGCTGACATACAGCGACTGACCTGGGCGAAAGGAATACCCACGTGAACGCGGCTCCGTTGAGCCCCGAGGACCCGACCGAACTCGGCGGTTTCGAGTTGCTCGGCCGGATCGGTCACGGGGGCATGGGCCAGGTCTACCTCGGCGAGTCTCCCGGCGGAGAACCTGCGGCAGTGAAGGTCATCAAGCCGTCCGTGGTCGACTCCGAGACCCGTCTGCGTTTCGCCCAGGAGATAGAGGTCCTGAAGACGATCTGGGGTCCACGTATCGCGGCGTTCCTCGACGCGGACGCGGAGGCCGAGCAGCCGTGGCTGGCGACCGAGTACATCGACGGGCCGGACCTGCGCAAGCACGTCCACACCCACGGTCCCCTGCCTCTGGTGCTGACCGCCTCCCTCGGTGCCACGCTCGCGGAAGCTCTCGCCGGCGTACACAAGCAGGGCCTGCTCCACCGCGACCTCAAGCCCGCCAACATCCTCCTCGGCCCGAACGGCCCGAAGATCATCGACTTCGGGCTCGCGGTGTTCACCGAGTCCAGCGCCTCACTCACCGCCCCGAACACCGTGCTGGGTACGCCGGCGTGCATGGCGCCCGAGCAGGCGAACGGCGTCAAGCCGCTCACATCGCCCGTCGACGTGTACGCCCTCGGCGCCGTGATGCTCTACGCGGCGACCGGCCACTACCCCTTCCGGGCCGACAACATCCACGCACTGTTCCACCTGATCACCAAGGCGGACGCGCAGCCCGATCTGACCGGAGCGCCGGCCGAACTGGTCCCGCTCCTCACGTCGATGCTCGCGTATGCCCCCCAGGAGCGGCCCGCGCTGCCGGAAGTCGTCCAGGAGTGCCGTGCCGTGATCGAGGCGCGGGGCCTCCGGATCGCCCAGGCCCGACGCCGGCTCACCACGCACACCGCGGCGACCACGGTGGCCGACACCCCGCCCGCGCCTGCGGTCCCGTCCGCTCCCGTCGATGCGGCAGCCGTCGCGGACCTCCCCACGGCAATGCTCCCGCAGCAGCCACCGCAGACCACGGCCCTCACGGTCCCGCTCCCCCAGAACACACCGCCTCCCGCCGGGTACACCCCCACGGTCATGGCCGAGCCGACCCCGGCGGCCCACGAGCAGCCGCCCGCCCGTCCCGTCGCGGCCCCGGGCACTCCCCCGCCGGCCCAGCGCGGCCGGGAACGCACGGGCCCCGGGCCGCTCCGTACGTCGGTCCAAGCCAGGCGTGTGGCACAGCAGTTGCGCGAGGTCTACGCCCAGCGCGCGAAGTTCTAGTCTCCATCAGCAGAGTTCTCATCAGCACAGTCCCATCAGCACAAGAGAGGCAGTGCACGTGACCGTCGACCAGGCTGCGCACGCCGCGGAGTCCGCCAAGTACCCGCCCGGTTCGCAGATCGAGGTCCGGGACGAGGAGTGGCTCGTACGGAACGTGACGCCCACGGCACACGACGGCGACCGGATCGAGGCGGTGGGCGTCTCGGAGTTCGTACGGGACCAGGAAGCCGTCTTCTTCACCGCGCTCGACGACGTGCAACTGATGGACCCCCGCCGGACCAGGCTGACGAGGGACGACTCCCCCAACTTCCGCCGCAGCCGCCTCTTCCTCGAAGCGGTCCTGCGCAAGACCCCGCTCCCGCAGTCCGAACGCGGTCTGGCGCTGGCGGACAGCTTCCTGCTCGACTCGCTCCCCTACCAGCATCGCCCCGCACAGCTCGCGCTCTCCGGCAAGAACCTGCGTCCGCGCATGCTCATCGCGGACGTGGTCGGCCTCGGCAAGACCCTCGAAATCGGCATGACGCTCGCCGAGTTGATCCGTCGCGGGCGTGGCGAGCGCATTCTCGTGGTCACTCCGCAGCACGTCCTGGAGCAGTTCCAGCACGAGCTGTGGACGCGCTTCGCGATCCCGCTCATCCGGCTCGACTCGGTGGGCATCGAGCGCATCCAGCGCGAGATCCCTGCCGGCCGTAACCCCTTCACGTACTTCAAGCGTGTCATCGTCTCCATCGACACGCTCAAGAACACCGCCCAGTACAAGCACCATCTGGAGCGCATCCGCTGGGACGCGGTCGTCATCGACGAGTCGCACAACCTCATCAACCGCGGCTCGCTCCGCAACCAGCTCGCCCGCGTCCTCGCCCCGCAGACCGACGCTCTCATCCTGGCCTCGGCGACCCCTCACAACGGCGACGCCCGCTCCTTCGCCGAACTGATCTCCCTCCTCGACCCGGCCGCGATTCGCGACCCGGAGCGCTACGAGGCGGCCGACATCGAGCACCTCTTCATCCGTCGTACGAAGATCAGCCCCGAGGTCCGCGAGCAGATGAAGGGCCAGTGGGCGGACCGCGGCCCGAGCATGTCGGTGCACTGTGCCGCGACAGCGGCCGAGGAGAGGGTCTTCGAGGAACTGGCGGAGGTGTGGCTGCCACGGGACGGCCGTTCCTCGGTGAGCGAGAGCCGCCTGTTCCCGTACACGGTGCTGAAGTCCTTCCTCTCCTCGCACGTGGCTCTGGCGGCGACGGTCGACGCGCGCATCAAGACGCTCACCACGAAGGAATACGCCGTTCCAGGCCCCGAACTGGCCGCGCTGCACCGCCTGAAGGACCTCACGGCCGGCATGTCGGAGCAGAACTCGGCGAAGTTCGAAACCCTCGTCGAGCAGCTCCGTTCCATCGGGGTCGGCCCGAAGAGCGACACCCGGGTCGTGGTGTTCTCCGAGCGTGTCCAGACGCTGGAGTGGCTGCGTACGACGGTCCCGGCGGCTCTCGGCTTCAAGGGGAAGGCGTTGCAGGAGGCCGCGCGGGTCATGCACGGCGGACTGTCCGACGAACAGCAGATGCAGTGCGTCGAGGACTTCGGCCTGGCGGACACCCCCGTGCGCATCCTGTTCACCGGAGACGTGGCGTCGGAGGGCGTCAACCTCCACCGCCAGTGCCACCAGCTCGTCCACTACGACGTCCCCTGGTCCCTGATCCGCATCGAGCAGCGCAACGGCCGTATCGACCGCTACGGCCAGTCCCACCCGCCGCAGTTCCGGGCTCTGATCCTCACCAGCGAGGTCGAGGGCGCGAAGGACGATCGTACGGTCGCCGAACGGCTCCTGGAGCGCGAGGACGAGGCGCACCGCAGCATGGGTACGGCGGAGGCGGTCTCGGGTCTGTACCGGGCGGACGCTGAGGAGAAGTCCCTCATCCAGGACCTGCTGCGAGGCCGTACGGTCGACGAGTCCCTCGACGCGACGGCGCGGGCGGCCGCGGCCGAGGACTCCGGCACCGACTTCCTCGCGGACTTCTTCGGAGCCGTCGGCGACGACCCGGACGAGGTAGACGCAGACGCTCCGCCCGCTCCTGCCGACGTGCCCCGCCTGTTCACGAACACCCGCGAGTTCATCGACGAGGCGATGCGCGAGGCCTTCCCCGAATCGCAGCGCGAGTTGGAGCTGGACCAGGACCCGGAGACGGGCCTGATCTCGTTCCGGCCGCCGTCGGACCTGACCCACCGCCTGAAGGCCCTGCCCCTGGACTACCGCCGCGAACAGCGCCTCCACGAACGCCTGTTGGTGACCCTCAACCGCAAACTCGCCGACCTGGCGCTGGTGCGCGCCAGGGAGTCCTCGACGTCCAGCTGGCCGGAGATCTCCCTGCTCACCGATCTCCACCCGGTCATGGAGTGGCTGACGGACAAGGTCCTGGTCCGCCTGGGCCGCCAGGAGGCCCCGGTCATCACGGCGAACGTGAAGTTGCCCGTCTACCTGATCCAGGGGATCTTCTCGAACGCGCTGGGCCGCCCGACGGTGGTGAAGTGGATGACCGTCCAGGGCCGCACGGTCACCGACGACATGGTGGGCGTACTGCGCGACGCGGGCGTCGGCCCCACGATGGCCAACCCGCTCCACAACCACGACCTCGACCTGCTGAGCTCGGGCATCCCGGGCGCTCTGGAGGCGGCGGAGGACTTCCTGCGCCGGCACAGCACCGAGTGGGACAGGGCGCTGCTCGACCCGATCGAGAAGTACAAGGAACGCCTGGGCACCTGGGAACAGCCGACCCTGGCGGGCCCCGACACCAAGTCGAAGCTCACGGACCTGGCCGACTCGCTCCTCACCACCGGCCGCCCGATGCTCCGGATCCTCGCCGTCCTCGACTCCACCGCCTGATTTCCCGAGGTTCACCCAGCCATGACGTACGACTCCCTCGTCAACCGCGGCGACTACTTCTCCGCGCACTACCTGGCCGAGGTCCTCCCCAAGGATCTCAAGGCGGGTCTCCTGGCGACCTGGAAGGAGCGCGAGGAGGCCGCCCGCGACACCGAGAGCGCGGCGGACGCGCTGCCGGTGACTCCCCGCGTGGGCCTGCGCGAGCTGCGCCGCCCGTACTTCCGGGCACGGGCCTTCTTCGCGGAGGTGGCGGCCGAGCCGGACGACGCGAGGACGTACGACGCGCCGGACTGGCGGGAGCGGGCCACGGAGCTGAACGCGTCGGTGCTGCGCGCCCTCGGCTACGACGCCAAGCCGCAGACCGTGACGGTGGAGCGGGCGGACCATGCGTACGAGGTGCGGGTCGCCCACGCCGAGCCCGGCCTGATGGCGCTGGACTGCGGGTGGGCGGCGGAGCCCGACGCGGCGCTGGAGCCGGACGGGGCGGGCCGGTTGTTGCACCGGGTCCAGCTGGAGGGGTCCGCGGAGCTGACGACGGGCTCGAAGCTGGCGTCGTTCCTGTTCGCGAGCGAGGACGCGCCGCGCTACGTGCTGCTGCTGGTCGGCGGGGTCGTCATCCTGGCCGACCGGGCGGTGTGGGGCGAGGGACGCTACCTCGCGGCCTCCCTGGACGCGGCGCTGGAACGCAACGACGCACGCGTCGGCGGCGAACTCGACACGCTGGCGGCCCTGTTCGGCGCGGACTCCCTGCGGACACCGGAGGAGGGCGGCGAGAACCCCCTTTCCGGCCTCGTCGACAAGTCCACCAGGCACGCGGTGGGCGTCTCGTCGGACCTGCGCGACGGTCTGCGGCTGTCGGTGGAGCTGATCGCGAACGAGGTCCTGGAACGACTGCGGACGGCGGGCCTACGCCCGCAGGACGTCAAGGAACTCCCGGAACTGTCACGGCAGTTGACGCGGGAGTCACTGCGCTATCTGTACCGGATCCTGTTCCTGCTGTACGCGGAGGCACGGCCGGAGCTGGGCATTCTGCCGTCGGACTACCCGGAGTACCACCAGGGGTACGGGCTCGGGCGGCTGGGCGAGCTGGTGGCGGAACGGGACCTTGTCGGCGAGAAGGCCCGCGAGGGCTTCTACCTCTACGAGTCACTGGATCTGCTCTTCCGGAAGGTGCAGGAGGGATACCGCTCGCGGCGCACCCACGGCGAGGGGGCGCCCACGTCGGAGGACATCGGGCTGCGCTTCGAGCCCCTCCACTCCAAGCTGTTCGAGCCGGATTCCATCCAGCTGATCGGCGCCCGCTCGGTGGCCGACCCCCGCTTCGACGAGGACGAGATCGGCGAAGCCCGGTACGTCGACACGCGCCTGCGCAACGCCACCCTGTACCGAGTGCTGCGGCTGCTGATGCTCACGCGCGGCAGGAAGGGCGAGCGCGGCGGCTTCATCTCGTACGCCCAGCTCGGCATCAACCAACTGGGCGCCGTGTACGAGGGGTTGATGTCGTACTCGGGCTTCGTGGCGAGCGAGGAGCTGTACGAAGTCGCGAAGGGCGGCGACCCGAAGGACGGCTCGTGGCTGGTGCCGGCCTCACGGGCCGACGAGTACGCCGACTCCGTCTTCGTACGGCGACGGGACGAGGAGACGGGTGCGGACGTACGGGTCCGGTATCGGCCGGGGTCGTTCGTGTACCGCCTGTCCGGGCGGGACCGGCAGACATCGGCCTCGTACTACACACCGGAGTCACTGACCAAGGTGACGGTGCAGCTGGCGTTGCAGCACCGGCTGGACCAGGACGGTTCAGTGACTCCGGCGATGGAGTTGCTGAAGTGGAAGATCTGCGAACCGGCGCTCGGTTCGGGCGCGTTCCTCAACGAGGCCATCAATCAGGTGGCGGCCGAGTATCTGCGGCGACGGCAGGACGAGTTGGGCGTCGCCATCGACACGGAGACGTACGCGGTCGAGTTGCAGAAGGCCAAGGCGTATGTCGCGCTGCACAACTCGTACGGCGTGGACCTGAATTCGACGGCTGTGGAGCTGGCGGAGGTCTCGCTGTGGCTCAACACGATGCATCCGGGGATGGAAGCGCCGTGGTTTGGGCTTCATCTGCGGCGGGGCAACTCGCTGATCGGTGGGCGGCGGGAGGTGTATTCGGCGGAGAGGTTGAAGAAGGGCGGCTGGTTGGGAGCCACGCCTGAGCGCTTCCCGCTGACGGAGGCGGAAGGGGGTCTGCCGGAGGGGGCCGTGCATCACTTCCTGCTGCCCGCGAAGGAGTGGGGCGCGGTCGCCGCCGAGAAGGAGGCCAGGGCGCTGGCGCCGGAGGAGGCGAAGGCGCTGGCCGCTTGGCGGAAGGCGATCACCAAGTCCCCGTCGAAGAAGCAGACGGAGCGGTTGCAGGGGCTGGCTCGGCGGGCCGAGTACCTGTGGGGGCTTGTCGTACGGCGCCTGGAGATCTCCGAGCGGGACATCTCGCGGCGGATCGATGTGTGGGGGGCGGAGGCCGGGTCGCTGCGGGCGCCTGAGGTGGCGGTGCGGCGGGAGAAGGTACTGGCGGATCTTGAGGCGGTGGACACGCCGTACTGGCGGTTGAAGACGCTGATGGACGCGTGGTGCGCGTTGTGGTTCTGGCCGGTGCGGGGGGCTGCGCTGCTGGACGGGACGGATGGGGTGTACCGGCGGGTTGCTGAGTTGGTGGAGGGGGGTGAGGAGGAGTCGGAGACTTCGGATGACGGTGTGTTGATGGCCTGGGAGGCGGACGCGCTGCCTGGGTTCGGGGCCGATGCGAAGCAGTTGAGTCTGACTCGGGATGCGGTGGAGCGGCGGCGGGTCGGTCGGCGGCAGGAGCAGGTGAAGGAGCGGCGCCGGGGGGTTGTTCCGCTGGCGGAGCTGGATGACTGGCTGGAGTTCGCGGAGTCGCTGCTGGGGAAGCAGGGGGTGCCGGCGGATTCGTTGGTTTCTGAGTTCGAGCGGCTTGATGAGCTTGAGCCGTATGAGGATGCGCTGCCGGATTTGATGGGCATGGATGGGGCTCTTCGGCTGGAGGAGCGGTATCCGTGGGCTGCGGTGGCGAAGGATGTGGCGGGGCAGCAGGGGTTCTTTCATTGGGAGTTGGAGTTCGCGCAGGTGTTTGCGCGGGGTGGGTTTGATTTGCAGGTGGGGAATCCTCCTTGGGTGAGGCCGCAGTGGCAGGAGGACCTAATTCTGGCGGAGTTGGAACCGTGGTTTTCGCTGGCCGAAAAGCCAAGTGCAGGTGAATGGCGGCTTCGCAAGGAGGAAGTGCTGGGAGCGGGTGCCGACAGCCAGGCTTTCCTCCTCGATGAGCTGGCCGCCCTTGCTGGTGCCGTCGCCGTGCTGGGCAGCCAAGTGATGTATCCGCTACTAATCGGTACTCAGGGAGATCTCTATCGGGGCTTCATGGCTCGGGTGTGGCAGCAGATCGCGCCGCAGGGCAGCGCGGGCATGATCCATCCGGACACACACTTCGGCGGCATCCGCGAGGGTGCCATCCGGGCCGCCACGTACCGGCATCTCCGTGTCCACGCGCACTTTGTGAACTCGGCGAACTGGGCATTCGACGACCTCAACCGTTCTGCAGAATTCGGGATGCACATCTACGGCCCGCCCCAGGATCCTGATTTCCTGCATGTCAGCGAGCTGCGCGGCATCGATGTCCTGCCAGATTCGCTGACCCACAATGGGCTAGGCGCGACCCCCGGCATCAAGCACAACGGCTCGTGGGACATAAGGCCACACCGCGACCGCGTCGTCCATGTAGACACTGCGCGGCTGGCCAGTTGGCAGGCATTGACGGGCTCGACGGGCGGACCAGCACAGACCCCTCTGCTGTACCCGGTCCTCGTTGGCGAGCAAGGGGCGATCGAGGCGCTGGCCGCCCATCGCAACAGCCTGGCCGATTACCACCCGAAGATCTCAAGCGGATACCACGAAACCAATGCGCAGAAGGACGGGTTCATCCGCTGGGGCAACCAGGCTGTCTCCAACCTCGCGGACGTCGTACTCCAAGGATCACACTTCGCATGCGCTCTGCCCTTCTCGAAGGAGCCGAGGATCCCCTGCCGGAGCAACAGAGACTGGGATTTGCTCACTCCTACGGAGTTGCCTGAGGCTTACGCCCCTGTAACCAATTACGTGCGGGCCGCTGACGAAGCGACGTACTTGGCGGCCCAGGACTCTTGGTTCGGCAAGCCCTCAAGCTCGTTTTTTCGACTTGCCTGGCGCAAGATGATCCCCTTCGATAGCAGCCGTTGCCTGCATGTTGCCCTCCTCCCGCCCGGACCTGCGCACACCAACGCCGTCTACAGCATGGCCACGACGGACAATCGACTAATCGCTCTAACAGCCGGTTTCTGGTCCGCGCTTCCGCTCGACTACATGCTCCGTATCACAGGCAAAGCCAACCTTCACCCAGCAGATGCCGCAGTAATGCCCGCTCCAGACCCAAAGCACCCACTCGCCCCCGCACTACTGCTCCGTGCCCTCCGCCTGAACGCCCTCACCTCGCACTACGCCCCTCTTTGGGCAGAGTTGTTCGACCCCCGCTGGGCAGGCTACGAAGACTGGGCGAACCCCAACTGGCCGCGCCTAAAGCCCCTCGCCGCCAGCCTCAAGCCGACCTGGGAGTACACCACCCCCCTCCGCACCGAACACGAACGCCGGGCCGCCCTCGTCGAACTCGACGCCCTCGTCGCCGTATGGCTCGGCATCACCGCCGACCAGCTCGCCGCGATCTTCAAGTCCCGCTACCCGCAGCTCTACGACTACGAGTCGGCGACCTACTTCGACGCCAACGGCCGCAAGATCGCCGCCGACTTCAACACGTACGGCCACGGCCAGACCAAGCAGGACTACCTCGACCTGATGGCCCACCTGGAAGACCCGGAGCACACCCCGCCCCCGGCCGGCTACTATGCCCCCTTCTACAAGGCCGACCGCGAAACCGAAATGCGGGCCGCCCACGCCCACTTCCAGGCCCGCCTGGACGCCGAGATCGCGGCCGGCCGCTGGTCATGAACGCCAGTGCCTCGCGACCGTTCGTAAACGATCACGAGGCACTGTGAGGTCGTGCTGCACGCTACACGGGGTGCCGAGCGGCGAACCCGACGAACTCGGCCCAGGCCTCCGGCGTAAGGCTCACCATGACCCCCGCCTTGTCCTTTGTGTCACGTACGTGCGTGGCGCCAAACCAGGAGGCGACCTCGACGCATTCGCCACCGTTACCGGCGCTGTAACTGCTCTTGAACCAAGCCAGATCGGGAATGCCCGACTCAGCCTCTGCCCCGCTCATCTCGCTCCCAACAACTTCTCGATCAACGCGAGCGATTCTGCCGGAGTGAGCGCCTGCGCTCGGAGACTCCCGTACGCAGCCTCAATCTCCCGGACCTTCCCACGCTCGGTGTGGACGCGGCTGTCACCTTGGACCTCCGTGTAGGCGATCCTCCGCCCATCCTTCATCTCCATCAAGGTGAACGGGCCAGCCAGTCCTGCATGTTCCACGCGGACGAGCGGCATCACCTGAATCTCGACGTTCCGGCGCTCCCCAACCAGCAGGAAGTGCTCCAACTGACCGCGCCAGACAGCCTCCCCGCCGAGCGGACGGTGTAGCACCGCCTCCTCGATCACGTAGCTCAGGTGCGGCGCCGGGCGCCGGGAGAAGATCTCCTGGCGCGCCAGTCGTGCGGCCACTCGCTGCTCGATGATCTCTTCGTCCAGCAGTGGCCGCCACATGGTGAACACAGCCCGTGCGTACTCCTCCGTCTGCAACAACCCTGGGGCAGCCTGGTTGGCGTACACGTGCACTTCGAGCGCCTCGGCCTCCAACTTCGCCGCATCCCGAAAGAACGCCGGATACTGAGCCCGAGCCACATCCTCCTTCCCCGCCCTCAACACTCCACCGGCATCCAGCACTTCATCGGCCCGGTCGATGAACTTCGGCGGCGGAATGCGCCTCCCCTGCTCAAAGGAGGCAATCGTCGCGGCCGAGTACCCCGTCAGAGCCCCGAGCTCCGCCCGGTCCATCCCCGTCCGCTCCCGGAACAGCTTCAGCTGCCGCCGCCACACATGCAGGATGCCCGCCCCGAACTCGTACTCCTGCTCACCCTCCGCCTGCTGCTCCTCCACCCCGACACCTCCCGTACGCACCACCGCCGAGCACAACCAACGCGCCACCCTGGGCCCCGGTCACGCCGCCAGCCACGTACAACCGCACACAGACCGCGTACAACCGGTGACCGTCAGCGCATCACGCCTGTTCAACGCTACGCACAGACACAACCGTTGACAGCATGAAGCCAGCAACTCCCCCACAAAGGCGCAAATTCGCGATGCGGTTCACCTCGACGCCACGCGGCGCGCGCCTCGCCCGCCGGCTCGTCTCGCACCGCCTGAACGAGTGGGGCCACCCCTACACCTCACCCACAAACGAATCCGTCACCCTCATCGCCGCCGAGCTGACCGCGAACGCGGTCCGCCACGGCCACGTCCCCGGACGGGACTTCCACCTCAGCGTCATCGAGACAGCGACCGGCGGCGGCTTCCGTGTCGAGGTCACGGACACGCGCACCGAGAAGCTGCCCGCCCCCGGAACACCACCCCCCGACGGCGAGTCGGGCCGCGGCCTCCTCCTCGTGGACGCTCTCGCGAACGTCTGGGGTGTCGACCCTCGCCCGACGGGTCCCGGCAAGACCGTATGGGCCGAGTTCCACGTTCCGTCAGGGCGCGGAATTCCTGGCCGAGTTGGCGGACTCGGGGGAAATTGAGGATCTTCGGCGGATATCCTTACCCGGCACTTCACCGCCCGCGACCGGCTGTCGGCCGGTGGCCCCCGCCCGGATTGGCCCGCCGCTTGAACAGCCGATTTCTGCGCCTGACCGTGGAGAACTTCCGCACCCTCACGCGGATGGATCTCCCCTTGGGCCCCCTCACCGTCCTGGTCGGCCCCAACGCGGTGGGCAAGTCGAACGTCCTCAGGGTCTTCGAGTTCCTCGCCGACGTGGCCCGCGCCGGCATCGAACCCACGGTGGAGGCACGCGGCGGCTACGAAGAAATCGCCCACCGGGGCGGGAACCACACCCGCTCAGGGCTCCGGATCGGCCTGGAAGGTATCTGGAGCCCGCACGCCTCGGAGTCGACCCCCGACGAGTACAGCCTGAGTCTGCTGCGCCGTCGGGTGCCCGGGGAGGACAGGGGCCGTTACCACTTCTCTCGCCGTGAGGGCTTCGTCCTGCACACAGAAGCCGCCGAGACCAGGATCGAGCTCCGCCCCACCACGGCCGAGATCGTCAGCGCGGTCGCAGGCGAACAGCCGCCCCGACCGCCGAAGGTCGACCCCATGGCCACCGGCCTGCGGGGAGAACTCCCCTTGCCCGAAGGCGCCCCCTCCGCCACGGCGATTCGAGGGCTCGCCCAGCACCTCACCGAAATCCGCGTCTTCGACGCCGACGTACGAGCCGCCCGGCGGCCTGCGGCCGTGGGCCTGCCGGGCCAGCTGCTCGCCGACGATGCGTCCAATCTCGTGGACTTCCTCCTGAAACTCCGGGAAGAGCCGGACGCGTGGGCGGCCCTCCTGGAGGACGTCACCACGTTGGTGCCCTCCATCGAGGACATCGACATACAACTGGTCCCCGGCACCAGCGGACGGGCCACCGTCCAGCTCAAGGAACGCAATCTGCGCGGCCGTACCAGCCTCGCCGACGCCTCCTTCGGCACCGTACGCATGCTGTGCCTGTTCGCCCTCCTCCACGACCCGCACCCACCGGTGATGACGTGCATCGAGGAGATCGACCACGGCCTGCACCCGCACGCCCTGGAACTCCTCGCCGAGCGACTCCGCGAGGCGAGCGAACGCACCCAGCTTCTCGTCACCACCCACGCCCCGGTGCTCGTGGACCAGCTCGAACCGGAGGAGATCGTCATCTGCGAGCGCGATGCGAAGGGGGCCTCCCACATCCCGGCCACCAGCACGGAACGAATCCGCGAGGTCGTCGACGCGTCCGAAGGACTGCCGCTGGGCGAGCTGTGGTTCTCCGGGGCGCTGGGCGGGGGGCTGTAGTGGCGGGCAAGAAGCAGGCAAGCGGTGGCCAGGGCAAACCGGTGATCGTGATAGCCGGGGAGGGACAGCACGACAGGGACGTTCTGCGGCATCTGCTTCCCGTTCTGTGTCGCTGGCCCGCTGCCCGTCGACCGAAGATCATCGAAGTGAAGACGCCCATGCGGCTGAAGAAGGCGGAGAACCAGCTGGCGCCGCGTCTGGAACGGCTGCACCAGCTCGCCAAGGGTCAGGCCACGCGCCTCCAGGCCCAGCTCGCCGGCATCGTCGTGCACGTCGACCTCGACGGTGTCATCGACGAGGCATACGAGAACCGTCGCAAGCAGCTCTCGACCGAGCTCCAGAAGGCCTTCGGCTGCGACACGGCCCTCGCCCTCGCCGCCGACGAGATGGAGGCCTGGCTGATGCTGTTCCCCGAAGCGTTCACCAAGCTCAACTCGACATGGAAGCTCACACAGCAGGACCGTCGAAGAAACCTTGGAACCATCTCCGGCGGCTCCAAGGAACTCCTCAAGAGCCGCCTCACCCGACCGCCGTACCTGGAGAGCCACGCCCCCAAAGTGATCGAGAAGGCCGTCGCATACGGCTACGTGGCCTCCTGCGACAGCAGCCGCAACCGCTCCTACGCCGACTTCACGGCCGACCTCGAGCAGTGGCGTTGATGCGGTGTTGTTCAACGGCCTCCGCCCGCCACAGGAGGTCGTCGGCGGCGGGCGGAGACATCGTCTCCTGGGGTCAGGAGCCGGGCTTGTCGGTCGAAGAGGACTCCTTGCCCTTCCCGTTCGGCTGGTGGGTGAAGACGGCCAGGTGCCACACCCCCTTCTCCCGTGTCACGGTGAAGGTGTCGCGCAGGGACTTGCCCGCCTTGCCCTCGGCGAGGAGGCGGGCCGACCCGGTGTCAGGCCCCATGTCGTGGTCGATCTGGACGTCCTTGATCTTCCATTCGCGCCCGCCCCGGTCCGCGAGGATCTGCGCGGCCTCCTTTCGCGACCAGCTCTCGTCCTTGACGCCGCCGACCGTGATCAGACCGGTGGCGCTGCGGGAGTTGAGGGCGTCCACGTAGGCCTCGACGGCGTGACGTGCCCCGTCGGACGACGCCGAGTGGGAGGGCTCGGCCTTGCTGTCGTCATGGGTCGAGCAGCCGGTGGCGACGGCCAGGGCGGCCAGCACGGCCAAGAGTCGTCGACGTTCCACAGCGCGCTCCTTGTTCATCTGCGGGTTCTCCTGTGGGGGTGGCAGCCTGTCAGGTGCGGTGTGCGTACCACCAGGCACGAGGGTGGTCGGACAGGAGCTTGCGCAGGCTTTTGTTGTGGGTGTCGCCGGTGTGGTAGGTCAGGTACGGCGTGCCCTGGTACTTCTTCGTGACGATCATCGAGTGGTCGATGTTGTTGTTGCGGGTCCAGTCGGCCTGGAGCACGTCGGACTTGGCCAACTGCCATACATTGCCGAGGATCTTGGTTCTCTTCGCATGCTTCTTCGCGAACCAGTACCAGTTCTCGGCGCCCGCCCAGGTGTAGCTGGTGAAGACCTTCGCCGGCCCGTAGAACCAGTACTTGTTGCTGGTCCGCTGGATGAGGGCGCCGCCCTTGGGGCCCCATCCGCCGGCCAGCATCGCCTGGGAGATGAAGTTCGTGCAGTCGTTGCCGTAGGTCCGGTACGCGTCGTTGTGGTGGTCCCAGTACCTGTCGGCGTAGGCCACCATCTTGTTGTAGCTGTAGGCGGCCGAGACTCCCGACTTGACGGTGTCGGCCGCGCCGTTGTCGGGCAGCGGGGTGGTGTCGGCCGCGTCGTCCTTGCCGCCCTCGTCCTCGTCCGGTGCGCCGCCCCCGTCGTCGGCGGTGGACTCGGCGTCCGCGTCGGCCACCTGCGTCGTCGGAGTCGCCCCGCCCTCGGTATCGGCCTTGTCCGACGACAGCAGCCACGCGCCGTCGGAGCCCTGGGTGAACTTCACGGTGTGCGGGAGGGACAGCTCCTCGTACTCCGGCGCGCCCTCCTCGACCTGCTGGGGCGTGAACGGCAGCCGGAGGCGGGTGTGTTCGGTCAGCCGAAGCGTCGCCGTCCCGCCGTCGACGGTCGTGTCGTCGACCTTCACGTCGACCTGCGCCTGCGTGTAACCGCCGTCGACCTCCTTGTACCGCCTGCCCTTCTCGGCGAGCGCGGCGAGGTCGTCCCGTGTCCGGGCGGCCATGGCCCCAGTTGCCCGGACGTGGGCGAGCGCGGCCCGAGCCGTGGGCGGAGACGTCGTCAGCATGTCGGCCCGCTGTTGCAGATAGCCCTCGGCGAGCCCGGCCAGGGCCGTGGTGTCGGCGCTCGCCGAGGCCGGCTCGGCGGCGAAAGCGGGCTGGGCGCCGACGGGTATACCGACGAGCGCGATAGTCGCTGCGGCTGTGGCCGCGACGACGCGTCTGTGGTGCGCGATGCGCATGGAACCCCCTGTGATCACGGGCTGACTGGTCGGATCAGCCCGAGTGTCAAGAGATCCCATGCGAACGTCGCGTTGCTTTGTGGCGGTTTCTTGATCTCGGAATGTCTGGTTCCTAGCACCTGAACTGCCACGGCCGGGAAGTGCGGATAGGCATCAAGTAGCGCGTACCCAGGACTGGTTCAGCCGCTACCAGGACAATGCCTCGACCGAGGAAGCGGCGATTTCCAGGTGGAGGTCGGTGCCGACTCCTGAGCGCGTTACGTCATCTGACAAACCTCGAAGCCGAGCAGGCGAGCCTCTTGGACCAGGTGCTCGCCGGCCCACTCATCAGCGCGGCAGAACTGACCCGAAGGGGTGTTCTAGAGCCACCGGCCCACACCTCCTCCCCCCGTCCCGCCGCCCCTGCCGAGGAGATGCTGCCTGGTATGGCGGACGCGGACGGCCTGGAAACCCCGCCGGTGAGCCCTCTTCAGCCTGCCTCGGAACGGCCGGCGGATCCCGTCGATCCCTCCCGGGTGCGGGGCCGCCCACGCCGAGGTTCCCATCGCCACGAACCCAGATGAATGGCATGAGCATTCCAGACACTACGGCCATGTTAGGAATCGTCAGCGGAGCCGCCAGGCGCAGCCCTCGCACAGCGCCTCACGGCAGCCAGCGGTGGGCCTGTTCGCGAGTGACGCGCGCGGCGTCGACGTACCAGAGGCATCAACGGCGGGGACTTCAACGGCAACAACTTCGCGACTCGCCACCCCCGCGAGCCTGTATTTGCACCTACGTCGCCACCATCTAGTCAAGCCTCACAACTCACTTGCCGCACCGGCAGTTGACTGCATAGCATCGCGTTCACTATCGCGAATCGATGTTTGTTCCGGTGCAACGGGGGCCTGGCATGACGTTGGTGATGGCGGTGGCGGCCGTCTGGGGTGTGCTGCAACTGTTCGCCGTTTCCTGGCCGACCCGTTCGGTGCACCTGTCGACTGTGCTGCTGGCGCTCGCGGTGGGGGTGTACGGGTGCGGCGTGGCGACCGCGCTGGTGCAGCTCGCCTACACCCGTCTCTACGCGGACCAGTCGGGGCAGTCACTGGTGACTGTGGTGAACACCACCAGCTACACGGTGGCTCCCTGGGTGGAGGAACTGATCAAGGTTTCCCCGCTGTTGCTGGCGGGACTGAGCCTGAAGGTTCGCCGTCAGTGGGGGCTGACCGACTTCGTGGTGGTGGGTGCGGCGCTGGGAGCAGGGTTCGGACTGCTGGAGGCGGTACTGCGGTTCGGCCTCGACGCGGACCGGGCGATAGCCCGCGGCGGAGGCTGGATCATCCCGGACAGCCTGTCCCCGCCCTATGTGCCGGGCCTGGGGCAGGTGTTGACGGCCTGGCTCCCGGCCCCGTTCAGTCAGCTTGAGCTAGGCGGCCCCGCCGTCACGGAGACCTTTTCTCATCTGGTGTTCACGGCCATGGCCGGCTTCGGAGTCGGGCTGCTGTGGCGCGCACGGGGCTGGGTGCGTCTGTCGTGCGTGCTCCCGGTCGCGGCTGCTGCCGCATATCACACGGTGAACAACTACGCCGTACAGAAGCCCACCAGCCAGGCCGCGCAGTGGCTTGAATCCCTGGACGGAAAAGCGTGGGCCGCGCCCCTCGTATGCCTGGCCATCGCCATGGTCGTCGACCTGCGCCAGATCCACCGCGGCAAACGCACCGTGCCGGGTGTGCTGCTTGCCAGCGAACGTGCCGACAGCGACAGCCTGGGAGCCCTGCTGCGCTACGCGGCCTGGCGTCTGCCATGGAGTCTGCTGATCGTCCTGCGCTACGTCGGGCTGCGACGCTCCTTGCTGTACGCCGCCGCGTCCGCATCGCCCGACGACACCCAGGAGCTACGACGGGTGGTCGCCGGGATCACCGCTCGGTTGGACGCGTCCGACAACCCGCACGCCTGGCAGACGCTGAACGTCCGAGCCCTGCTGAAGGCGGCCCAAAGGGCCCGCGGCACCCGGCAGCGGTGGCTCCTGGTGATCCCGTGCATCCTCGTGCTCCCCTCATTACTGTTCCTGGGCGTCGGCTCGTTCACCTCGACGGCCGGCCTCCAGAAGTTCTTCAGTACCGGTTCGGGGCCGAAGATTCTCATGGGCTTCGGCATCGCCGCGCTGGTCTGGATCGCCTACCAACTCACCACCCTGCTCCGCACGTGGCGGACAGCGTCGGCGCAGCCCGTGGGCGAACTTCTCGCGGTCCACCGCTTCCGTCTCGGCACCGCACTGGGAGCGGCCACCACTGGGACACTCCTGCTGTGGCGCGGGTTCGGGGCCGCGGGTCCTGCCGGCAGGACGATCCACACGTTCCATCTGCTCGACGCCCTGAACACCTTCCTCGTCTACCTCGGCTTCGCCCTCCTCCTGCTCTCCCTGCTCGCCCTGTTCCCTCCCGGAGGACTCGCGCTTGCCGGGGGTGGAGCGCTCGGCGCCCTCACGGCCGAAGCCGCCCTCAACGCCGGCCTCCTGGGCACGGCCGGGATCGTGCTCATGGGGTTGGGTGCCTCGGGCGGCTCCGGCGGGGACTACAACGCGTGGCCCAGGAGCAAACGCAAGGGGCGCGTGAAGCCGGAGCACCGGGCAGATGTCCGCGGTGATGAGGGCAAGAGCCTTGGTGGCAAGAGCAAGGCTCATACCATCGACGAGCATGTCGACAAGACCAGTGCCGGAATGCGCAAGCGTCTGCGTGCAAACCGTAGCCTTCGCTCGGACTCACGCTACGTTGACGTCGATTCGGCACAACGCTTCACCGACAAGACCCTCGCCACCAAAGAGAACCAGCGGAAGATAACTGCCTGGCTGGCCAACGGTGCGAGAGCACCGCTGCGACTGGAAGCAGAGTTCAACGAGAATACGGGACTCCACCTCACTCGCTACGACTTCACCCATGGGCATCCGACGAAATGGGTGAGAGGCGTTCGCGTCATTCTCAAGGCCGACCCGTCGGCGGCGTCCGGATACCGCGTCCTCACCTCGTTCCCCCAGCCCTAACACGCTTGCTTGGAGTAACTCATGAGTCAGGCACTTCCACCTGAGCCGCGGTTCTACGAACTCAGCGACCTGCTGGCGGCCTATGCGAACACCGGCTTCACCTTCTCCGACACTGCGGAGACCCCGGGTCCCGGCCTGGCCTCCTATCTCAGGATCGCCGCACGGGACCCCGCACGCGCCGAAACGGCCGTCCATCAAATTGATGACCTGCTCTCCGTCGGACTCTTCTCCGAAGAGATCGCAGATGACGTGGAGGACCTGCCACACATTCGCCCTCCGATGGGGACAAGCGTGGAGGACTGCCTGCGCATCGTCAGGGAGCACCTCTACCGGTTCCTTCAGGACCCGTCACGGGTTCCTCGGGCGAACCCGCAGAACCGCTGGGAATGGAACGAGCGATTCCCCGCATTGAGCCAGTTGCTCGGAGCCTACTTTCACCAGGATTTCGAATACTTCTATGAATCTCGCGACGAGGCTCTCGACGAGTACGTCAGCGAAGCCCTACCGGAAGACCGCGCACAGGCCCAACAGGAGCTCGGTGAACTCCTGACCATGGTGTCCTCGGAACAGGAACTCGACACCGCGGCCACGGCGTTGGGGCTCGATCTTCTGCCCCCGGAAGGGATGTCCCTCCGGCAATGGCTGGAGCTGATCCGCCACAGGATCGCCACACCGTAGAGGTCTCGTCGGCGTTCCAGGCCTCTTCCCGTGCCGGCAGAAGCGGTACGAGGATCGGGAGACGTTGTCAGATGCCCGCTATACGGTTGATCCGCACAACATCCTGGGGACGAAGGAGCACGTCGTGAGGCCGACCCTGGCCGCCGCACAGGTCCGCGGCAGCTTGATCCAATACCTCACGACGACATACGCCCTCACCGACGGAGACACACGCCTGGCGTTGGAGCGCTTCCTCGGGCATCCGGAGACGGGCATCTTCCGAGGTCCGTATCTGCGGATCAGGACGCCCTTCCACAAGGCCGACGACGGCTGGCAGCGGCATCTCGACTGGGCTCCCGGCTTTCCGCCGTACCGGCATCAGGCCAAGGCGTGGGAGCGGCTGAGCACCATGCACGGTCCGGCGCAACCCACACTGATCACCACGGGGACCGGCTCCGGCAAGACGGAGTCCTTCCTCGTGCCCGTGCTCGACCACTGCCGGCGGGAGAAGGCGCGCGGCCGCCGCGGGGTCAAGGCGGTGCTGTTGTACCCGATGAACGCGCTGGCCACCGACCAGGCGGGGCGCATCGGCGAGTACCTCGCGCAGCCGGAACTCGCCCAGGTCACCGCCGGGCTCTACATCGGTGACCGGCCGGACACCGACTTCCGGCGGGTGCTGACCCGGCGCGAGGAGATGCGGCTCGCGCCTCCCGATGTGCTGATCACCAACTACAAGATGCTCGACCTGCTGTTGCAGCGTGGCGAGGACCAGCCGCTGTGGGAGGGCGCCGACATCACGTTCGTGGTGCTCGACGAGTTCCACACGTACGACGGGGCACAGGGCACCGATGTCGCGATGCTGCTGCGCCGGCTGGCTTCGGCCACCGGACAGAGCAGGCCGGGGGAACCGCTCGGGTCGATCTGTCCGGTGGCGACCTCCGCGACCCTCGGTGAAGGCGGTTCCGGCGGCCGGGACGGCGGCATCCTCGACGTTGCGGCCCAGGTGTTCGGGATGCCCTTCGCACCAGACTCTCTGATCGGTGAAGAGCGCATGTCCGCCGGGCAGTTCACCGGAGATGTGGACTACGAGCTGCCCGAGCCGCCGTCCCCGAAGGACGTCATCGACTTCTCCGGCGGCCCCGGCGTGGAGGCTCGTCCCGACCTGCTGGACCTCAACGGGCTCGCTGAGAAGCTCCTCGGGCGGCGCGGGCTCGACGCGTTCCAGCTCGGCAGGCTGCTCAAGCGGCACGACTTCACCCACGGTGTGCTGTCGCTCCTGGACGGCGAGCCGCTCGGCGAGTGGGAACTGCGGGACCGGATGAGCCGGTTCGGGTATGCGTGGGCGCGGGCCGCACGGGAGAATCCGCGGCTCGTGCTACAGGCCCTGTCGCGTTTCGTGGCGCTCCTGTCCGCCGCCCGGGATCCCGAGTCCGACGACAAGCGGCCCCGGCCCTTGCTGCACATCGAGGCGCACCTGTGGGTGCGCCCCGTCACGCGCGTCCTGCGCGGTGTGGGGCCGACACCCGAATTCCGCTGGTACGAGGACGACCGGACCGCGGCGCGCAGAGCGGCCCTCGCCGCACCACCCGCCGGCGGTGACGAGGACGAGCGGTCGTCCGGGTCGTGGCCGTCCGGTGACGCCCGGCGGGCTCAGGCGCAGCCCGGGTCGGACACGGCGGTGCGCCCCGCCGCCGTACATCTGCCCGCCGTCTACTGCCGCAACTGCGGACGGTCCGGGTGGGCCGCGCTGTCCCCGGAAGCCGATCCGCAGCAGCTGGTGATGGCGCAGGACAAGGTGTGGCGCGCGGGCATCGGGCGCGACAAGCGGCGCATCCGCTACTTCATCGCCGCCACGCCCGCCGAGCGGGACGAGGCACTGAACGCCCTCACCGGCGCCAGGGCGTCGTCGGGAAGCGGCGTCGACCCGCTCTCCGTCGTCGTACTGGACGGCGCCCAGGGGACGTACCGGCTGCCGACGGCCGCTGACCGCGACGAACTGCAGGACGGCTGGTTCGCGCTGGCCATCACCGACAAGAAGTCCGCGGACCGGGCGGCAGTCGACGACCGCTGCCCGGCCTGCAACACGGACAACGGAATCCGCTTCCTCGGTACGTCGCTCGCCGCCCTGGCCTCCGCCACGGTCACCCAGCTGTTCACGGGCGGCGACATCGCGCTCGTCCCGGAAGAGCGCAAGACGCTGCTCTTCAACGACTCGACGCAGGACGCCGCACACCGGGCGGGCTACGTCGCCAACGCCTCGTACAAGTTCTCCTTGCGGTCGCTGCTCGCGCACGCCCTCGACGGCTCCCCGGAACCGCTGGCGCTCAACGACCTGATCGGGAACGTGCTCGACTCCGTCGACGACCCCCAGGCGCTGGCCGCCGTGGTGCCGCCGGACCTGCACGACGAGCCCGGCGTGGACCGGCTGCTGTCCGGGCGGGGTACGGGTGACGCCCGTACGTGGAAACTCATCGGTGAGCGGCTGGCGTTCGCGACCGTCATGGAGTTCGGTCTGCGCTCGCGTCAGGGGCGCACCCTGGAGCTCACCCGGACCGCCGCCGCCGAGGTCGTCATCGGGGACCCGGAGCGCCTCACCGCGCTCGCCCGCGATCTGCATCTGTCGCTGCCCGGCCAGCTGGTCGCGGTGGGCGGGCTGCCGACGCCCGAGCGCTATCTGGCGTTCGTCCGCGGGCTGTTGGAGCGGGTGCGGCAGCGCGGCGGCGTCCGGCACCGGTGGCTGGAGCCGTGGATGCGGGACGCGGGCGTCACCCGCTTCAAGGTGTGGGGCGGGCGGCCGGACGGCATGCCGGCGTTTCCGGACGGGGTGGCGGCTCCGCGGTTCCTGCTGGACGGCCCGAAGGAGAAGTCGACCTTCGACGCGGCCACCGGCAGGCTCGGCTGGTACCAGGACTGGACCCGCCGTTGCCTCGGCCTGGACGCGGCGGGCGCGAGCGAATACCTGCGCCGACTGCTGCCCGTGCTGGCGGAGGAGCATGTGCTCGCGGTGCGTACGGCGCAGGACCGGACCACCAAGGTGTACGGCCTCCAGCCCGGTCACATCGAGGTGCGCCTGCTGGACGACGCGGTGGTCAACAAGGCGTTCGTCAGCTGCGCGGACTGCGGCTGGGAGCAGGTGGTGCTGCCCGAACGCAGGACCCGCTGGTACGGGCATCCGTGCCCGCGCTACCGCTGCCCGGGGATGCTGCGTCCTCCGCAGGCCGACGTCTCCGTCAGCGTCACCAGCACGTCCGGCAGCTTCGGCGGCTCCCGGGAGCGCGATTACCAGAACGACTACTACCGGCGCCTGTATCTGACGGGCGGCACCTTCCGTGTGGTCACGGCGGAGCACACGGGCATGCTCACCCGTCCTCAGCGCGAACGCGTCGAGCGGACGTTCCGCGAGGGCACGCACTACACGGACCCGAACGTGCTCTCCTGCACACCCACCCTCGAACTCGGCATCGACATCGGCGACTTGTCTGCCGTCCTCCTCGGCTCCCTTCCGAAGGGCCCCGCCAACTATGTGCAGCGGGCCGGACGAGCAGGCCGGAAGACGGGCAACGCGCTAGTGGTCGCGTTCGGCGGCCGGCGCGCCCGCGACCTCTACTACCTCGACGAGCCGCGGGAGATGATCGCCGGCGACATCGTGCCGCCCGGCTGCTATCTGTCCGCGGTGGAGATCCTGCGCCGCCAGTACACGGCACATCTGCTGGACATCGCGGCTCGCGGCTCACTCACCACGGCGGACGGGGAACAGCTCCAGCCCGCCCCGCGGCTCGTGTCGGCGCTCTTCGGTACCACCGGCTGGTGCCAGGACCTCGCGGACGCCGCGCTCACCCATGGCGCGCGTCTGGTCGAGGACTTCCTGGCCCTGTTCCCTGTCGGCGGGCCGGACGGGTCGGGAGTCTCCGATCACGCCGCCGACGAACTGCGCAGCTACGCCACGAGCGGGATCGTCCGCGCCCTGCAGGAAGCCGAAGAGGACTGGACGGGACGGCGTGAGGAACTGCGACGGCGCATTGCGGCCATCGACAACGCGATGGACGCACTCGTGCGCTCCGATCCCGAACAGGACCGCGAGTTCCGGGAGTTGCTGGCCGAGCGGCGCGCCACCGGGGACCTGCTGCGCGAGCTGAGCCAGAACAGCGCCCACGGTGCGCTCGTGGATCTCGGTCTCCTGCCGAACTACAGCCTCGCCGACACGACGACCCAGCTGGAAGCCACCCTCTACTGGACCGAGGAGCAGGCCGAGGACGACGACGGCGAGGCCGCCGGCTCGAAGAAGTCGTACCGCAGCGAAGTACGGGACTACGAGCGCTCCCGCAGGCTGTCCCTCTCCGAACTCGCCCCGGGCAACAGCTTCTACGTCAACGGCTACAGGCACGTGGTACGCGCCCTGGACATCGGCAGCCCGGACCGGCGCGCCTGGTCCGTGTGGCGGCTCTGCCCGGCGTGCGGTTACGTCCGCACCGACAACGCCAGAACGGACACCTCGGCGTGTCCGCGCTGCGGCGGACGGGAGATCGCCGACGCCGGGTGCGTCCAGTACGTCATGGAACCCAAGCGGGTCATCGCCCGCGACAAACGCGACGATGCCAGGGTCCGGGACGACAAGGACGAGCGGGACCGCCGCCGCTACGCGATGCTCACGACCGTCGACATCGATCCGGTGCATCTGGCACCCGGCTCGTGGCGGCATCAAACGGCCGTCTTCGGCATCGACTTCACCAGGCGCGCCGTCATCAGGACCCTGAACCTCGGGCTCGACCGGCAGGACGGCAGCAGCACCGTGTCCGTCGCGGGGGACGACGTCCGGCTCAACCCCTTCTACGTGTGCACGAGTTGCGGCGGTGCCACGGCCGACGGGCGCCCCGTCGTCGACCAGCCGTCCGGTGCGCTCACGGAGTCCCTGGTCGCGAGCAACAAGGCGAGCGCCCACCATCTGCTGTGGTGCCCGCGCCGCAAGACACGGGACGCGGGCGACCAGCAGGGCAAGGGCCAGGACGTGCCGCTGCTGCTCGCCCACGAGTTGGTGACCGAGGCCGTGCGCATCCTGCTCCCGGCGTCCGTTGCCCGCGCCAAGGAGCGGCTGGCGTCGTTCACCGCGGCCCTGTTCGTGGGGATCGCCGCGCGGTACGGCGGCGACCCCGACCACATCGACATTGCCTCGGCCTCCATGCCCGACGGCGGCGACGCCGACTGGCCCCGGCGCTTCCTCGTCGTCTACGACCGACTGCCGGGCGGCACGGGATACCTCCACCGGCTGGCGTCGGCCGACGGCTTCCGGGAGGTGCTGCTGAAGGCACGCGAGGTCATCGAGAGCTGCCCCTGCATCGAGAAGGGCATGGACGGCTGCCACCGGTGCCTTCTTCGCCGTGTCCCGGCGAGCGACTACGACCGCGTGAGCCGGAACGAGGTCCGCCAGATGCTCGACGAGTTGCTCGGCAAGACCGGCGAGGGATGGAAGACCTCGCCGGTGACCGCCACACACCAGATCCCACTGGAACGGCAGGCCGAGAGCGACCTCGAGGTCATGTTCATCGAGACGCTCAAGGACTGGGCGAAGCATCCCGACTCGCGCGCCAGCGCCGACGCGTACACGACCACGGCCGGCACGTACTCGCTGGATCTCAGGCTGACCGGCGCGGACGGCAGCACACTCAGTTGGCGTGTCTCCCAGCAGCGGGCGCTGGACGGGACACGTCCGGACGTCCTCTTCGAGCGCCTCGACGCTCCCGGACCGCGACTCGCGCTCTACCTCGATGGCTACGAGTTCCACGCCACCCCCAAGCACAACCGGCTGGCGGACGACGCCACCAAGCGCACCCGGCTGCGCGCCGAGGGCCTGCGGGTCTTCCAGCTCACGTACTTCGACGTGAAGGAGTGGCGCACCCGAGTGCGCGACACCGGCTATGCCGCCGCCGGGCCGACGGATCCGGTCTGGCAGCCGTACGGGGACCTCGGCACACAACAGGCCCGGAAGTACTACGACGAGGTGCGCGGCGGCCTGCCCGGCGAGCTCGCCCACACCGCCTGGATCAACCCGGCGGACCTGCTGCTCTCCTACCTGCGCTCTCCGGACACCGACGCATGGCTGGCACGCGCGGAAGCGGTCGTGGCCGGCCTCACCGGGACTCGGCCGCACATGGCGGCCGTCTCCGAGGAGGCCGTGGGCACCCAGCTCACGGCAGCCCTGCACGGCACGCCGCCCCAGGGCCGGGGCGGGCCCCTGCGCATCCTCGCCGCGGTGGACCGGTCGGGCTGTGCCGTGACGGCTGTGGCGGACGCCCGGCACAAGCCGCCCGCGTGGACGGCCGCCACCGTGCTGGAGGACAGCCCGGCGGCCATCGCGGACACGGACACTCACCGGAAGCGCTGGCGGGCGTGGCTGTACTGGAGCAATCTGCTGCAGTTCCTGGAGCACGGCGGAGGAGACAGCGCCCAGCTGACCACGAGCCTGCTGGACGGCTTCTCGGCCGACACCCTCGCGGTGACAGGCGGCTCCGGCTGGCTCGCCTCCACCCGGATCGATCTCGGGATCGGCACCGAAGAGCCTGTCGCGCAGCAGGACGTCCGAGAAGCTCCTGAACCGGCACCGGCCGCAACAGAACCGAACGGGACCACGTCGGACGGCACCGCCTGGGACACCGTGCTGGAGTACCTCGATCCGGACGAGCCCGGGCTCCAGCTGCTGGCGGTGGCACTCGCCTCGATGGCGGCACCCGCACCCGTCGACGGCTTCGAGCTCGACGACCGTGGCTGGCTGGCCGAACTAGCCTGGCCGGACTGCAAGGTCGGTGTCGTGCTCGCTCCTCGTCCCGTCGGCTCCGAACCGGACTACGAGGCCCGGGACCGGGACGCCGCCTTCGCCGCCGCGGGATGGGACGTACGCATCGCGAACGACTGGACGGCCAGGGAGTTGGCGGAACGACTGGCGGTGCAACCATCCGCGCCCGTCAGGAATCGTGATCAGCAAGAAGACGGAACCACCGGAACGACCCAGGGGGAGCCCCACCGATGAACACCGCGAGTGTGACCCTGCGTCTGCTCGACAAGGCCGACAAGGAGATCCTGAAGCTCCCCCGCTCGGTCAAGGGCGCCCTCTACGACTTCCAGCACAAGTTCAAGGCGAATCCGCACGCCACGGGTCTCCATCTGAAGCAGCTGAAGGGCGACAGCAGACTGTGGTCCGCACGCGTGAACGACGAGTACCGCGCCCTGCTGCTGCACCTCGCCGACACCGACTGGCTGATCGTCTCCGTCAAGCACCGCAAAGAGGTCTACGAGAACCTCGACCGCCTCTCCTACGGCATCAACCAGGTCACCGGCGCCATCGAGTACGTCGACCTCCAGGTCGTCGAGGAGAGCGTCCTCAGGCGCACGGCACCGCCGCGGCCCGAGCCGACGCCCCGTGTCCAACCCGAACTCCTGCAGCCGGAACCGCTGTTCGCGGGTTTCTCGGACCAGCAGCTCACCGACCTCGGTGTGGCCGAGCCGCTCGTACCGGTGATCCGCACGCTCACCACCGAGGAGCAGTTGCTCGGGCTCATCGAGTACGCGCCTCAGCTGACCGGCGAGATCCTGCTCTACCTCTTCGACGGCAAGTCGTACGAGTACGTACTGGAACAGGTGACGGCCCCGGTCGCAGCGCCCGAGCCGGTCGACACCGAGGACTTCCAGACCGCCGTCGAACGCCCGGCGACGATGGTCACGACCACGGACGAGGCGCTGCGCGAGGCCCTGGAAGGCGAGGACTTCGGGCGCTGGAAGGTTTTCCTGCACCCCACCCAGTCCAAGCTGGTCGAGCGGGACTACTCGGGCCCGGCCCGCGTCGGCGGGGGCCCGGGGACGGGCAAGACCATCGTCGCCCTGCACCGCGTGAAACACCTGGTCGAGCACCTCCCGCAGGGCCGCAACAAGCAGGTGCTGCTGACCACGTACAACAAGAACCTCGCGGCCGACCTCCGGGCGCGGCTGTTGGAGCTCGGTGGCGAGCAGCTGCTGTCACGCGTGGACATCAGCCACGTCGACCAACTGGCGCTGCGCGTGGTCCGGGAGGCCGAGCCCGGCAGCACCAAGCAGACGATCGACGACAATCAGGTGCTTCGCGAGTGGCGCGCCATGCTCGACGAACTCGGCGAGACGGCCTGGGACGCGGAATTCCTCCACGACGAGTGGACCCAGGTGATCCTCGGCCAGGCGGTCGCATCCCGCACCGACTATTTCCGTGCCCGCCGCGCCGGCCGGGGCAGGAACATCACGCGGCCCGAACGGGCCGAAATCTGGCAGCTGGCCGAAAAGTTCACCCAGCGACTGGACCGTCTGGGGCGGCAGACGTGGGCGCAGGTCGCCGAACGGGCCGCGCGACTGGAGATGGAGCGCGAGCGGCGGATCCATGCTGTCGAACAGCAGCGTGCGGAACATGACGGCCTGGACAACATCCACCTCCAGGACGGTTCCGCCGGATGGCTCCGCCACCGCTACCGGCACATCGTCGTGGACGAGGCCCAGGACCTTCGGCCGGGTCACTGGAAGATGCTCCGCGCCATGGTCGCCAGAGACCGCAACGACATCTTCCTCGTCGGTGACACCCACCAGCGCATCTACAACAACCAGGTGACACTGGGCAGCCTCGGCATCAACATCCGCGGACGGTCCGCCAGGCTCACCCTCAGCTACCGGACCACGAGGCAGATCCTCGGCTCGGCACTCGGGGTGTTGAGCGGCGAATCGTTCGACGACCTCGACGGCAACGAGGAGAACCTGGCCGGATACCGGTCCGTACTGAGCGGAGCGCTGCCCGAACTCCACCCGAGCACCGACTGGGATTCCGAACGCGAGGCGATCACCGAGCTGATCGCTGAGTGGGAGGACATCCCTCTGGAGCAGATCGCCATCTGTGTGCCCACCAACGCCATGGCTCAACAAGTCGCGGTGTCGCTCGCCCAGTCCGGCATCCGCGCGGTGGAGATCGGTCCGGACGGCCCACGCGGCGACGAAGGTGTGCACATCGGCACGATGTTCCGGTTCAAGGGGCTCGAGTATCAGCGCATGATCATCGCCGGGGTGAGCGAAGGCCTCGTACCTCGCGCGGAGGTGATCGGTATGCAGCGCACAGACGCTCTGCGCTACCGGCGCGAACTGCAGCGGGCCCGCTCCCTCCTCTTCGTCGCGGCCACCCGTTCACGCGATTCACTGGCGATCTTCTGGCACGGGACACCCAGCCGGTTCCTGCAACCGCTACTTGCAAGCTGACACAGGCTGTTGTGTTCGCCATCGCCCAAGGCGTTGTAGCCCCGAGCCAGGTGCGCCTTGCGGCCTCGGTGTGACACATGTCCTGGAAATCGATACGCAGGTACCTCCCCGGCACGCGGTCCAACGGATCCGCTGTGCTGCATCGCCGGTCGTCCCGACGGTAAGGCAACGCCTGCCAGGCTCAGATCTTGGGCGGAATGCACCCGCCCATGATCCTGTACTCCCCCCCGGGAAGCCCGCGTCCCCCTACCTCTTCTGCTCCACCCGCACCCAATCCACCTCAGCCCGCACTCCCCCCGCCGCGACCTTGTCCACGCTCGACTGCGGCAACCCCCAGTAGGGACTGGTCACTTGGTTCCACCCGGCGGGGTACGCGCCGCCCAGGGCCAGGTTCAGGATCACGTACTGGTCGTGGTCGTAGACCCACTGCCCCCGCGTCGACTCGACCTTGTTGCGGGTCGTCTCCTGGATCAGGTGGTCGTCGACGAGGAAGCGCATCGCCGTGGGGGTCCATTCGACGGCGTAGGTGTGCCACTGGTCGACGGTCCCGGCGGCCGGGAAGGTCTGGCGGGTGCCGATGTTGCCGTCGGCCGAGTAGCCGGGGCCGTGCAGGGAGCTGCTGGTCCAGTCGGGGTAGCCGATGTTCTCCATGATGTCGGTCTCGCCGGATGCGGGCCAGGAGACGGACGGGTCGTCGACGTCGGAGCCGAGCAGCCAGAAGGCGGGCCAGAAGCCGTCACCGACCGGGAGCTTCATACGGGCGCTGACCCGGCCGTAGGTGAAGTCGAAGTGGGTGTTGGTGTCGATACGGCCCGAGCTGAAGTCGTACGTGCCGCCGCCCGCGTGCGTGCAGCCTTTGCAGTACCTGGCGTTGAGGACCAGTTCGCCGTTCTCCGTGCGGACGTTGTCCGGTGAGTCGACGTACGCCTGCGACTCGCCGTTGACCGGTCCCATCTCGGTGCCGGTGCGCACCACCCGCCATTTGGAGCGGTCGAGCGCCGAACCCGTGAAGTCGTCGAAGAACGTGGTCCGGTACGTGCCCGGCTGGTCCCCCGGCAGGGGCGGGTACGCCGCCGACGCGCTGCCGCCGGTGCCCCACACCTGGAACTCGTAGAGGGAGTAGCCGAACTGGGCCGTCGCGGGCGCCGGGTTGGAGAAGCTGCGGCGCTCCTTGCCGAGCATGCGGACGTAGCGGCCGGTCGCCGGGGCGGGGAGGGCGACGGTGTCGTGCAGACCGACCGCCTCCGCCGGGGACTTCACGTTCGCGCGGCGGGCGGCGATCTCGGCGGCCGACGGCTCGTGGACCGTGCGCCAGGTGCGGTTGTCGTCGGAGACCTGGAGCTGGTAGTCGACCGCGTAGGCGGCCTCCCAGTACAGGTCCACCGAGGAGATCGTCGAGCTGGCGCCCAGGTCGACGGAGACCCAGCGGTCGGCGTTCCAGTCGCTGGCCCAGCGGGTCGCGTCGTCCTTGAGGTTCGCCGGCCAGCCGCCGTCCGTGACGGACGCCGGTGAAGTGCCCGCGTGCTGGTAGTAGTTGGAGTACGCGGGGTGGTTCAGGGCGAGGTTCGTGAGGGTCGTCGAGGCGGGGGCCGGCTCACCGCCGTAGACCTTGAAGGAGTACAGCGAGTAGCCGTACGGCGTGGCGCGTTCGACGCCGCGCATGCGGACGTAGCGGCCGGTGACCTCCTGCGGGTACGTGCTCGCCGTGACCGTTCCGCCGGTGCCGGCGGTCTCCGTGTAGAACGGGGTCCAGTTGGTGCCGTCGGCCGAGGCCTCCACCACGTATCTCCTGCCGTAGGCCGCCTCCCAGTCGAGCACCACCCGGTCGATCCGGATCGTGCTGCCGAGGTCGACGCGGATCCAGGCGTCGTCGGCGAAGTTGCTGGACCAGCGGGTGGCGCCGTTTCCGTCGAAGGCCAGGCCGGGTGTGGTGCCGCCGTTCTCGCTGCCGGAGGCGGTGACGGCCGCGGGATTCGCCGTGTACGCCGTGTTCGCCCGGTCGGCCTCCCAGGCCGCCGCGGCAGCCGCGGCGGACGCCGGTGCGGCCAGCGCCGTGATGCCCGGGGACAGCAGGGCCGCCGTCGCGAGGGCGGCCAGGAGTGTGCGGGGAGTGCGGGATGGCATGCGGCTCTCCCGAGGTCGTTGATGTTGCGTACATGACAGACATACGAGTGCGCATCGCTGCTGGAGCACCTGGCCCGATCAGCCGGCGGATCAACGAACGACGCGGTGGGCGCAAGCTCCCCTGGACTGCGCCCACCGCGGTCCTGTGTCAGGCCGCCCGGCGGGCCCGGTTGCGGTGGGCGCGGACGATGTCCGCGTACCGGTACCCGGTTCCCTTGATCGTGCGGACCTGCGTCCGGTAGTCCACGTGGACCAGCCCGAACCGCTTGTCGTAGCCGTACGCCCACTCGAAGTTGTCGAGCAGCGACCAGGCGAAGTAGCCGGCCAGCGGGGCGCCCTTGCGGAGGGCCGAGGCGCAGGCGGCGAGGTGACGCTCCAGGTAGTCCTGGCGCTCCGGGTCGTCGACGGTTCCGTCGGGACGTACGACGTCCGGGTAGGCGGAGCCGTTCTCGGTGACGTACAGCCGGCGGATGGGGTACTCGTCGGTCAGGCGCAGCAGGAGCGCCTCGATGCCGTTCGCGTCGATCTCCCAGTCCATGCCGGTGCGCGGGACGCCGAGGCGGCGCACGGAGCGGACGTGCGGCGCCGGCGCCGAGGGGTCGTCGGCGACGGTGGACGGCATGTAGTAGTTCAGGCCGTGCCAGTCGAGCGGTGCCGCGATCTTCGCCAAGTCGCCTTCCTGCTCGGGCAGTTCGACGCCGTACACCTCGCGCATGTCGGCCGGGAAGCCGCGGCCGTAGACCGGGTCCAGCCACCAGCGGTTGATGTGACCGTCCTGCCGGCGGGCGGCCGCCACGTCCTCGTCGCGGTCGGTGGCGGCGTGCACGGTGGAGAGGTTGGTGACGATGCCGACCTGGGCGGAAGGGGCCGCGGCGCGGATCGCGTCGACGGCGAGGCCGTGACCGAGCAGCAGGTGGTAGGAGGCGCGGACGGCGGCCGTCAGGTCGGTCAGGCCGGGGGCCATCCTGCCCTCCAGGTGCCCGATCCAGGCCGAGCAGAGGGGCTCGTTGAGCGTGGCCCACTGCGTCACGCGGTCGCCGAGGCGCTCGGCCACGACCGAGGCGTACTCGGCGAACGCGAGGGCGGTGTCCCGCTCGGGCCAGCCGCCGCGGTCCTGGAGGGCCTGCGGCAGGTCCCAGTGGTAGAGGGTGACGGACGGGGTGATGTCCGCCTCCAGCAGCGCGTCGATCAACTCGTCGTAGAAGGCGAGGCCCTTGGGGTTGACCGGGCCGTCGCCGCCCGGCATCACCCGAGGCCAGGCGACCGACAACCGGTAGGCGTTGGTGCCCAGTCGACGCATCAGGCCGATGTCCTCGCGCCAGCGGTGGTAGTGGTCGCAGGCGACGTCGCCGTTGTCGTTGCCGGCGACCTTGCCGGGCGTGTGGGAGTAGGTGTCCCAGATCGACGGGGCGCGGCCGTCCTCCGCGACGGCTCCCTCGATCTGGTACGCCGCGGTGGCCGTGCCCCACAGGAAGTCGTGGGGGAAGGCGGCGAGGTCGATGCGGTCGGACACGGAAGTCCTCTCAAAGCGATGGGAGTTGGTCACTTGACGGCCCCCGCCGTCAGCCCGGCGACGAGATAGCGCTGCAGCAGCAGGAAGCCGGCCACCACGGGCACGCTGACGACCAGCGAGGCGGCCATGATCTGGTTCCAGTAGACGTCGTTGAGCGTGGAGTAGCCCTGGAGGCCGACGGCCAGGGTGCGGGTGGCGTCGTTGGTCATGACGGAGGCGAACAGCACCTCGCCCCAGGCGGTCATGAAGGCGTAGACGGCGACGGCGACGATGCCGGGGATCGCGGCCGGCACGACGATCCGGAAGAGCGCGCCCAGCGGTCCGCAGCCGTCCACCAGCGCCGCCTCGTCCAGGTCGCGCGGCACCGAGTCGAAGTACCCGATGAGCATCCAGATCGAGAACGGCAGGGAGAAGGTGAGGTAGGTGAGGATCAGGCCGCCGCGCGAGCCGAACAGGGCGATGCCCGTCGCGTTGCCGATGTTGACGTAGATCAGGAACAGCGGGAGGAGGAAGAGGATGCCCGGGAACATCTGGGTGGACAGCACGGTGACCGTGAAGACCCGCTTGCCGCGGAAGCTGTAGCGGCTGACGGCGTAGGCCGCGAACACCGCGACCACCACCGAGCAGACGGTCGCGGAGACCGCCACGATCAGCGAGTTCATGAAGTACTTCGCGAGCGGGACGGTCGACCAGATGTCGATGTACGGCCGGATCGTCAGACCGCTGGGCAGCCAGCGGAACTTGCCCGTGACGTCCGCGAGCGGCTTCAGCGAGCTGGAGACCATGACGTACACCGGGATCAGCACGAAGCCGGTGAGCAGGGTGAGGAAGACGCGCCGGGACCAGATGAACGAACTCGGCATCGCCATCGGTGACTTGGCGGCCGTCCTCGGCTTCGGCTTCGGCATCCGCAGCGACTCAGACATCTCCGGTCCTCCGTCCGCGTGAGGTGAGCACCAGGTACACGCCCGTCACCACGAGCAGGAACAGCAGCAGGAGCACGGACATCGCGGAGCCGGTGCCGAAGTTCCAGGTGACGAAGGACGCCTGGTAGATGTGGACCGAGATGAGGTCCGCGGCCTCGGGCGCGGCCTTGCCGAACAGGACGTACGGCGTGTTGAAGTCGTTGAACGTCCACAGGAACAGCACCAGGACCAGCACCTGGTTGACCGGCCGCAGGGACGGCAGGGTGATCCGGCGGATCTGCTGGATCATGCCGGCGCCGTCCAGCGCGGCGGCCTCGTACAGCTCCTTGGGGATGTTCTGCAGGCCCGCCATGACGATGAGGAAGGCGAACGGCCAGCCCTTCCACACGTGCACGATCAGCAGCGCGTAGAAGCTGTTGTCGCCGATCAGCCAGAACGACGGCTTGCCGGTGAGGTGCAGCTGGTCGTGCAGGACGTGGTTCACCAGGCCGTTGTCGTGCTGGAACATGAACACCCAGGTGATGACGGCCGCGTAGACCGGCAGGGCGTACGGCACCAGGAACAGGGCCCGCAGCAGGCCGCGGCCACGGAAGGTGTCCTGCATGTAGATCGCCGCCGCCGTGCCGATCAGCCAGCACAGGCCGACCGACAGCAGGGTGAAGCCGACGGTGACGAAGAAGGAGTGCAGCAGCGCCTCGCCGACGGGGGCGTCGAAGTCCACCGACACCTTGTAGTTGCCGAGTCCGGTCCAGGGGGCGGAGCCCCAGTCCCGGATGTAGAACTGGGTGAGCTCCTTGAAGCTCATCACGATGCCGATGACCATCGGCACGAGGTGGACCAGGAGTTCGAGCAGCAGGGCGGGCAGGAGGAGCAGGTACGGGAGCCCGATCCGGCGGATCCGCCCGGGGCGGCGACGCTGTACGCGCGACTCCGCCCCGGGGGCACTCCCCCTCACCGGCTCCTTGAGGGTCGTGGTGGTCATCGGGCTCACTTCGCCGGCATCTGCTGCTGGGCCTTCTCGAGCTTCGCCTTCACCGAGTCGGTGGTGATCGCGCGCCCGGCGGCCGCGTCGGCGAACAGGTCCTTGACGGCCGTGCCGACCGCCGTCTCGAACTGCGACTCGTCGGCGACCTGCGGCAGCGCGGCGGCGCTCGTCGCGAGGGTCTGCTTCAGCACGGCGTTGGAGGCGGAGTTGAACGCCGCGTCCGACTGCGCGCCCTTGACCGGCGGGATGGAGCTGTAGGCCGTGTTGAGGATCTTCTGCTCGGCGTCACTGGTCATGAACTTCACGAACTTCGTGGCGCCGTCCATGTTGTGGCTGTTCTTGAAGACGGCGAGGTTGATGCCCGCCACCATCGAGTTGACCTGGGCGCCGGTGCCCGGGGTACCGGACTGCACGGGCACGGGCGCGATGCCGTACTTGTCCTCGCTCATGCCCTGCGACTTGAGGTTGGCGGCGGCCGACTGCCACAGCAGCATGGCCTGCTTGCCCTTGGCGAAGTCGCTCACCGACTGGTTCTGCGCGTACTCGGCGTCGCCGGTCGGTATGACCTTGTCCTTGGCCATCAGGTCGACGTACTGCTTGACCGCGTCGACCACCTTGGGGTTGGTGAAGTCGGGCTTGCCGTCGGCGGTGAAGAAGTCGCCGCCGTGCTGCTTGGCGAAGACGAAGACGTGGTGGATGTTCTCCGACACGTTGGCGCCCTCGGCGCCGAGCGGCGACTTGCCCTTCGCCTTGATCTTCTTGCCGTCCGCGATCAGCTCGTCCCAGGTGGCCGGGGGCTTGCTGATGCCGGCGTCGGCGAAGATCTCCTTGTTGTAGTAGAGGGCGTAGGCCATCGAGTACAGCGGGACCGCGGCCGGGTCCTTGCCCTCGGCGCCCGTCGAGCCGAGGGCCGAGTCGACGAAGCGGTCCTTGCCGCCGATCTTGCCGAAGTTCTTGGCGTCCCACGGCAGCAGAGCGCCGGTGGCCTGGAGCGAGGCGCTCCAGGTGTTGCCGATGTTCAGGACGTCGGGGCCCTGGCCGGAGGTGGTCGCGGTGAGGATCCGGTTGAGCAGGTCGGACCAGGGCACGACCTCCAGCTTGACCTTGATGCCGGTCTGCTTCTCGAACTTGTCGAGTTCGGGCTGCAGGACCTTCTTGTCGATCGCGATGCTCGCGCCCTGGTTGGAGGCCCAGTACGTGAGCGTCTTCGGCGAGTCGTTGGAACCGCCGCCGCTGGACGAACCGCCTCCGCAGGCCGTGGCGGCAAGGGCGAGTGACATGGTGACGGCGCCTACGGCCGCGGCTCGGATGCTGCGCATGGCTCGGGGTGTCCCTTCAGGGATTGCACTCATGGCTTAATTTAGGACGTGAGTTAAACCTCAGGAGATGGCCTAGTCAAGGGGTACGGCAACCCTTGTGGAACTCCGGCCCTACCCCTTGACGCACTCCTTCGGGTAGTTGAAGCATTCACCGGCGAGAGAGCGCTCCCAAACCCCCACCCCGTTCACTTCATGAACAGGAGAGCCGCCCCATGTCCCTGCCTGACATAGGCCGTAGAACCGTCCTCGGCGCCGCAGCCGCCTCCGCGCCGGTGGTGCTGGGCCTGTCCGCGCCGGCCTCCGCCGCCCCGCGGCCGAAGAAACGGCCGAAGAAGCCGCGCCTCCTCCCCGGCGGCGGCGACCTCGGCCCGAACGTGCTGGTCTTCGACCCGTCCACGGCCGGCATCCAGGCCAAGCTGGACGAGGTCTTCAAGCAGCAGGAGTCGGCGCAGTTCGGCACCGGCCGCTACGCGCTGCTCTTCAAGCCCGGCTCGTACAGCGGCCTGAACGCGCAGCTCGGCTTCTACACCTCGATCGCGGGTCTCGGCCTCTCCCCCGACGACACGACCATCAACGGCGACGTCACGGTCGACGCGGGCTGGTTCAACGGCAACGCGACGCAGAACTTCTGGCGTTCGGCGGAGAACCTGGCCCTGGTCCCGGCCAACGGCACCGACCGGTGGGCGGTCGCGCAGGCGGCCCCCTTCCGCCGGATGCACGTGCGTGGCGGCCTCAACCTCTCGCCCACCGGCTACGGTTGGGCCAGCGGCGGCTACATCGCCGACAGCCGCATCGACGGCCAGGTCGGCCCGTACTCGCAGCAGCAGTGGTACACCCGCGACAGCTCGATCGGCAGCTGGCTCAACGGCGTCTGGAACATGGTCTTCTCTGGCGTCGAGGGCGCCCCCGCGCAGAGCTTCCCCAACCCGCCGTACACCACGCTCGACACCACCCCGGTCTCGCGCGAGAAGCCCTTCCTGTACCTCAGCGGCAGCGAGTACCGGGTCTTCCTGCCGGAGAAGCGGACCGGCGCCCGGGGGGTGACCTGGGGCAACGGCACGCCGCGGGGTACGTCGCTGCCGCTGTCGCAGTTCTACGTCGCCAAGCCGGGCGTCACCGCGGCGACCCTCAACCAGGCGCTCGCACAGGGACTTCACCTGCTGCTGACGCCGGGCATCTACCACCTCGAACAGGCGATCCAGGTCGACCGGGCCAACACCGTGGTGCTGGGCCTCGGTTACGCGACCCTGGTGCCCGACAACGGGGTCACGGCCCTGCGGGTCGCCGACGTCGACGGCGTGCGCCTGGCGGGCTTCCTCATCGACGCCGGGCCGGTCAACTCCGCGACCCTGCTGGAGGTCGGGCCGAAGGGTGCCTCCAAGGACCACTCCGCCAATCCGACGACCGTCCAGGACGTGTTCGTCCGCATCGGCGGCGCGGGCGCCGGCAAGGCCACCACCAGCATGGTGATCAACAGTCGGCACACCATCGTCGACCACACCTGGGTGTGGCGCGCCGACCACGGCACGGGCGTCGGCTGGGACACCAACCGGGCCGACTACGGCATCGTCGTCAACGGCGACGACGTGCTGTGCACCGGCCTGTTCGTCGAGCACTTCAACAAGTACGACGTGCAGTGGAACGGCCAGCGGGGCCGCACGATCTTCTTCCAGAACGAGAAGGCCTACGACGCCCCGAACCAGGCCGCGATCCAGAACGGCTCGGTGAAGGGCTACGCCGCCTACAAGGTGGCCGACTCGGTGACCACGCACGAGGGCTGGGGGCTGGGCAGTTACTGCTACTACAACGTCGACCCGACGATCGTGCAGCACAACGGCTTCGCCGCGCCGAACACGCCGGGCGTGAAGTTCCACAACCTGCTGGTGGTCTCGCTGGGCGGCCAGGGCCAGTACGAGCACGTCATCAACGAGACCGGATCGCCGACGTCGGGCACGTCGACGACTCCGTCGACGGTGGTGTCGTACCCGTGAGCCGGAGGCGGCCCCGTCCCCCGGAGGTCGGGGCCGCCCCGCTGGTCGCCGCGCCGGGCTCGCGGCCGGTGGCCGAGGCTGGGGCGCAGCCGAGGAGTTCCGCCCTTGGAGGGCCGCGGGGCCTACCTGTGAGCCGGGGGGCGGCGGCCCCGCTCCCCTGAGGACGGGGCCGGGCTCGCGGCCGGTGGCCGACGCCGGTGCGCAGCCGAGGAGTTCGGCCACGCGGTGGCCGTGACGACCGCCGGGCCCACCCGTGAGCCAGGAGCGGCCCCGCCTCCGAGAGGACGGGGCCGCCCCCGCCGGGCTCAGGTCCCGGGGCCGGTCACCGCGCGGGAGCCGTGGTCGGTGCTGGGGCGTAGCCGGCCGGGTGGGTGGTGAACGTGCCGCGGCCCTGGCTTCGGCTGCGCAACCGCGTTGCCCAGCCGAAGAGTTCGGCCAGCGGCACGGTCGCCGTCACCAGCGCAGCGCCACCGCGTGCGGCCGAGCCGGAGACCCGGCCGCGGCGGGCGGCCAGGTCGCCGAGGACTCCGCCGACGGCGTCCTCGGGCACGGTGACCGTGACCTCGGCGACCGGCTCCGTGAGGACCATCGCGCAGGCGCGCAGGGCCTCACGGAGACCGAGCCTGCCCGCCGTGCGGAACGCGGTCTCCGAGGAGTCCTTCACATGGGTCGCCCCGTCGGTGAGGGTGACCCGCAGCCCGGTCACCGGGTGCCCGCCGAGGGGTCCCTCGGCCAGCGCGTCCCGGCAGCCCGCCTCGACCGCGCGCACGTACTCCTGCGGCACCCGGCCGCCGACGACGGCCGAGCGGAACTCGAACCCGTCGTCGAGCGGCTCGACATCGAGGACGATGTGCGCGAACTGCCCGGCGCCACCGTCCTGTTTGACGTGCCGGAAGACGAGCCCGGACACTCCTCGGCCGACCGTCTCGCGGTAACTCACCCGCGGGCGGCCCACGTTGACCTCCAGCCCGTGCGAGCGCCGGATTTTCTCCGCCGCCACCTCCAGGTGCAGCTCCCCCATCCCGGACAGCACCGTCTGGCCGGTCTCGGGGTCCGTGCGCACGACCAGCGACGGATCCTCCTCGGCCAGCCGCGCGAGCGCCGACACGAGCTTGCCGGAGTCGGCGGCCCGGCGCGCCTCGACGGCCACGGACACCACCGGCTCGGTGACGCCGGGAGGTTCGAGGACGAGCGGCGCCCCGGGAGCGCAGAGGGTCGCGCCGGCCCGGGCGGACCTCAGCCCGGTCACGGCGACGATGTCCCCCGCGACGGCACGGTCCACCTGCGCGTGCCGGTCGGCCTGCACCCGCAGGATCCGCCCGATCCGCTCGCTGCGGCGCGCGCCCGCGTCCCACACGGTGTCCCCCTTCCCGATCGTTCCCGAATAGACCCGCAGATACGTCAGCCGGCCCGTGGAGGTGGCGTTCACCTTGAACGCCAGCGCCGCGAACGGCGCGTGCGGATCGGCCGCCCGCTCCTGCTCCGTACCGTCGTGCATGCCCCGAACCGCCGGCACGTCGAGCGGCGAGGGCAGGTACGAGACCACCGCGTCGAGCAGCGGCTCGATCCCGCGGTTGCGGTAGGCCGAGCCGCACAGCACCACCACGCCGTCACCGGTGCGCGTGAGCTCGCGCAGGGCGGCGGCCAGCGTCGGCGCGGAGAGCTCCGACCGCGCGCAGAACTCCTCCAGCGCGCCGGTGTGCAGTTCCGCCACCGCTTCCTCCAGGAGCCGCCGCCGGCGCCGCGCCTCCTCGCGCAGTTCCTCCGGCACCGGCCCCTCCACCGCCGTGTCGGCGCCGTCGGCCCACACCAGCGACCGCATGCGGACGAGGTCGACGACGCCTGTGAAGGCGCCCTCCGCGCCGATGGGCAACTGCACGACCAGCGGCGCCGGATGCAGCCGTTCGCGGATCGACGCGACGGCCGCGTCGAGGTCGGCGCCCGCGCGGTCCAGCTTGTTCACGAACGCGATCCGCGGTACGCCGTGCCGGTCCGCCTGCCGCCACACGGACTCGCTCTGCGGCTCGACACCGGCCACGGCGTCGAACACCGCGACGGCGCCGTCCAGCACCCGGAGCGAGCGCTCGACCTCGTCGGCGAAGTCCACGTGTCCCGGAGTGTCGATCAGGTTGATCCGGTGACCGTCCCACATGCAACTGACCGCCGCGGCGAAGATGGTGATGCCGCGGTCGCGCTCCTGCGGGTCGTAGTCGGTGACGGTCGTCCCGTCGTGCACCTCGCCGCGCCGATGGGTCGTGCCGGTGGCGTACAGGATCCGTTCGGTGACGGTGGTCTTGCCCGCGTCGACGTGGGCGAGGATGCCGAGGTTGCGGACGACGGCAAGCATGGTGTGGGTGTGGGTGCGCACGGCCCGTTGGCCTTTCTGCTGATCGCTGATCATCGCGGATGATCGGAAAAGGGCAGCGCGATTGCGGACGAACGGGCGCGGCCGCGGGCGCCGTCGAAGGCGGCGGCTCGCGTCAGGCGTGCGTCACGGCATCCGGTACCGGCCGCGCAGCGGGCACCGGACGGCCGGGGACACGAGGATCACCTCGTACTGCGAGCAGGGGACGACGACATCGGTGCGGTAGCGCACGGCCGTCCCCCCTCACTCGTCCCGCGCGTCACGGCGACGCACGGAGTGTGGCGAGTGTAGGGAACGCGGAGCAGGCGGGGCACGCGGTTTTTCCGGCGGTCCGCGGCAGGTGAACTTTCCTGGAACGGCCGGAACTTATCCGGCACGCCGCTAGTTTCTACGGTGCTGTAGATCTTTACGACCACCGACAACATGGAGTTCTCATGGCCCTGTGGGACCGCATCAAGGAATCCGCGTCGACGATGCAGACCCAGCTCGTGGCGAAGAAGAACGATCTGAAGAGCGGCGCCTTCCGCGACGCGAGCATGGCGATGTGCGCCCTGGTCGCCGCCGCGGACGGCACCATCGACCCGGCCGAGCGGCAGCGCGTGGCCCAGTTGATCGCCACCAACGAGGTCCTGCAGAACTTCCCCGCCGACGATCTGCGCCGCCGTTTCGAGGAGAACCTGAACAAGCTGACGACCGACTTCGCCTTCGGGAAGGTCAGCGTGCTCCAGGAGGTCGCCAAGGCGAAGAAGAAGCCCGCCGAGGCGCGTGCCGTCATCCAGATCGGCATCGTCATCGGCGGCGCCGACGGCGACTTCGACAAGACGGAGCAGGCCGTGGTGCGGGAGGCGTGCTTCACGCTCGACCTGCCGCCGCACGAGTTCGACCTCTGACCCGCCCGGCGGCGGCCCCGGTGTGCCCTACAGCGGGGCCGCCGCCTTGAGGATCAGGAACATGGTGACCGCCGAGTTCGCCGAGGACATGGCGGAGAGGGCGGTACCGGCGGCCGCGGTCCAGACGGCCACGCCCATGGCCGTGAACATCGGCGGCAGGGTGCGGGCGGCGGGCGCCGGCCCCAGCAGGGCCGCCACCCTGCGCGGCACGGGTCCGGCCGGGGCGGCGAGCGCCGCGAGCGTCGGCGCGGGGGCCGGCCGGGAGACCAGGGCGGCCTTGGCGATCGCGCGGGCGGTGATCCGCCGGCTGCCGACCGCCCGGGCCGCCTCCTCGTCCGCCCACCGCTCCACGGTGTAGGCGACGGCGGTCCGCAGCGGCCGCAGGAAGGGATTGGCGCGGGCCGCGAGTCCCGCCAGCAGCAGATGCCGGTCGTGACGCCCGGTCAGATGGGCCCGTTCGTGGGCGAACAGGGCCCGCCGCTCACGGGAGTCCAGACAGGCCAGCATGCCGGTGGAGACCACGATGCGCCCCGACCGGCCGCGCCGCCCGGGCAGCGTGTGGGCGTACGGCACCTCGTCCGGGAGGACGGCGACCTGGGTGGCGGGCAGGGTGCGCAGCGCCCGTGCGGCGCGGCGGCGTACCCGGTGGTGGCGCAGCAGCAGGGCCGCGCAGGCGGCGGCCGCGAGGGCGAGCGCGCACACCGCGCCCTTGCCGATCACCTCGTCGTGCGGCACGGCCGCGCGGACCTCGGGGTCGGCCCAGCCGTCGGGCAGGGGGTTGCCCGGCAGTTGCGCGGTGCCCACGATCGCGAGCAGGCCCAGGCACAGGGTGCTGCACAGGCCGAGCACCGCGGCGGCCGCGGACAGCAGCAGGGTCGCCAGATGCGGGTGCAGCCGGTGCTCGGCGAGGCGCGCGACGGGCCAAGCGGTCAGCGGCAGGACCAGCGGCAGGAAGACGAACACGCCCATGCCTCAGCACTCCCGGCCGTCGGCGCGCGTCGCATCGCGGTCGCCGCGCTCGGCGGGCGCGGGCTGCTCCGCGGGCGCGGGCTGCTCCGCGGGCGCGGGCTCCTCTGTCGCTGCGCTCTCCTCCACTCGCACGAGCCCCTCGGCTCGCGCGCTCCCCTCGGCTCCCCTCTCCTCGGTCTCCTGGAAGAGCCTGCGCAGGAGTTCCTCGTCCTGGGGCGGGAGGGAGGAGACGAAGCTGGTCAGCACCGCCTGCCGGTCGGACTCGCCGTCCAGCACCCGGCGCATGCGGTGCGCGGCGAGGCCCGCCTCGTCGGCCGCGGCGGTCCACGCGAAGGAGCGGCCCACACGCTGCCGGGTCACCACGCCCTTGGCCTGGAGCCGGGTCAGGATGGTGATGACGGTGGTGTAGGCGAGGGTGCCGCCGAGGTGCTCGCGGACCCAGCCCGCGGGCACCGGTTCCGGCGCGGCCCGCAGGGCAGCGAGCACCTGGGCCTCCAGTTCGCCCTGCCCCCGCCGGCGCGCGGGCGCTCCCGGCCCTCCAGCGCCGCGCCTGTCCTGCTGTCCCACCCGGCCTCCCCAGTGCGGCACCACGCTGCGCCGCTCGACATCCGCCCCATCGTAGTGAGACGGCCCACACGCGGGCCCCGCGTCACAGGTCCCACCAGGGCGTCCCACAGGAGCCTGCTGCCTACGGTGGTTTACCCCGACGAGAATCGGTCAGGCGCGTGGGATGTCCCGTCCTCAGACCACAGCCGCACCTCAGGCACGACAGTCCCCCGAGACCTCAGGTACCCCGCAGGGCGAGCGGCCGCAACGGCCGGCCCGGCGCGACGCGTACTTCGACAACGCGAAGTACCTGGCGATCGTGCTGGTGGCGATGGGACACGCATGGGAGCCGCTGCGGGACGGCAGCCGGACCGTCACCGCGTTCTACAACTTCGTCTACGCCTTCCACATGCCGGCGTTCATAGTGATCTCCGGCTACTTCTCCCGCAGCTTCGACGGGAGCCCGGCGAAGGTCAAGCGCCTGGTGACGGGCGTCCTGGTGCCGTACGTCGTGTTCGAGACGGCGTACACCCTCTTCACGCGCTGGACCGACGGCGTCCCGGACCGGCCGATCACGCTGCTGGACCCCCTCTATCTGACCTGGTTCCTGATCGCGTTGTTCGTCTGGCGGCTGACGACCCCGATCTGGCAGGCCGTGCGGTGGCCGCTGCCGGTCGCGCTCGTGATCGCGATGCTGGCGACCGTCTCACCGTCCATCGGCAACGACCTCGACCTCCAGCGGGTGCTGCAGTTCCTGCCGTACTTCGTGCTCGGCCTGTGCCTGCGGCCGGAGCACTTCCGGCTGCTGCGCCGCTGGCGGGTGCGCGCGCTGGCCGTGCCGGTGCTCGCCGGTGCGCTCGCCGTGTCGTACTGGGCGGTCCCGCGCATGACCGGCGCCTGGTTCTTCCACCGCGACAGCGCCCAGGAGCTCGGGGCGCCCGCCTGGTACGGGCCGCTGATGACGCTGGCCGGCTTCGGCTGCTCGATGATCCTGGTCGCCTGCTTCCTGTCCTGGGTGCCGGGCCGCCGCCTGTTCTTCACCGCGCTGGGCGCGGGCACGCTCTACGGCTATCTGCTGCACGGCTTCCTCGCCCAGGGCTCCAGGTTCTGGGGCTGGTACGACCCCGCGTGGGTCCACGGCCCGCTCGGCGAGATCACCGCGACGCTCGTCGCGGCCACGGTGGTGACCGTGCTGTGCACGGCCCCGGTCCGGCGGGTCTTCCGCTGTGCGATGGAGCCGAGGATGAACTGGGCGTTCCGGCGCGACCCGCAGGAACTGCGGCTGTCCTGACGGCGCCGGGCCGGCCGGACCGCTACCGGGTCCCGTGGTCCGCGCCGGCCCGGGCCCGGTCGCGCAGGACGAACTTCTGGATCTTGCCCGTGGACGTCTTGGGCAGCTCCCCGAACACCACGTGCCGGGGCGCCTTGAAGCGGGCCAGCCGGGCCCGGACGAACTCGATGATCTCGGCCTCGGTGGCCTCGGCGCCGTCCAGCAGGCTCACGTATGCGGCGGGCACCTCCCCCCACCGCTCGTCCGGCACCGCGACGACGGCGACCTCGGAGACGGCCGGGTGGTCGGCGATGACCTGTTCCACCTCGACCGACGCGATGTTCTCCCCGCCGGAGATGATCACGTCCTTGCTGCGGTCGCGCAGTTCGACGTACCCGTCCGGATGGACCACCCCGAGGTCGCCGGTCCGGAACCAGCCGTCAGGGGCCGCCTTCCTGGTGGCCTCCTCGTCCTTGAAGTAGCCGAGCATGACGTTGTTGCCGCGCAGCGCGATCTCCCCCACCGTCGTCCCGTCCGCGGGGACGTCGGAGCCGTCCCGGGCGATCACGCGCGCCGCGCACGAGATCATGTTGGCGACGCCCTGGCGCGCCTTGAGACGGGCCCGGGCCTGGTCGTCGAGGCCGTCCCACTCCGGGCGCCAGTCGCAGATCATGGCCGGGCCGAACGTCTCGGTCAGCCCGTACAGATGCGTGACGTCGAAGCCCAGTTCCCCCATCCGCCGCAGGATCGCCGGGGAGGGCGGCGCACCGCCGGTCGCGACCTGCACCGTCCGCGCGAGGGGCGCCGCCTCGGGCGCGTGGGCCAGCATCGACAGCACGGTCGGGGCGCCCTCCAGGTGCGTCACCGCCTCCGTGTTCAACAGCCGCCACACCTCGGCGGGTTCGAGCTTCGGCAGGCAGACGTGCGTGGCCGCCGCCGCGGTCACCGCCCACGGGAAGCACCAGCCGTTGCAGTGGAACATCGGCAGGGTCCACAGATGCACCGAGGACGGGGACAGCCCGGTGTGACCCACCATGGCGAGCGCCTGCAGATAGGCGCCGCGGTGGTGGTACATCACGCCCTTGGGCCGTCCGGTCGTCCCGGACGTGTAGTTGATCGACAGCAGTGACCGCTCGTCCTGCGGGCGGATCGCGGTGGGAGTGGCGCCGGCCAGCAGGTGCTCGTACTGCTCCCCCGCACGGATCCGGTGCGGCGGCTCGGGCAGACCGGCGACCGCCGCGTCGGCCACCTCGTCGAGGACCGGGTCGTGCACCAGCACCGATGCCTCGCTGTGCCGCAGGATGTAGCCGATCTCCCGGGACGACAGCCGGGTGTTGACGGCCACCAGCGGCACCCCCGCCCACGGCACCCCGAAGCTCGCCTCCAGCAGCACGTGGGTGTTGGGCGCGAGGACCGCGACGGGACGGCCCTGCGCCAGGGGTGCCAGCACGCCGGCCAGCCGGCGGCACCGGTCGTGGAACTCGGTGTACGACCAGCGCCGGTCGCCGTCCACGACCGCGGTCCGCTCTCCGTGCGCCGCCGCGGCCCGGTCCAGGTACGACACCGGGGTGAGCGGCTCGAACGACAGGGTGGAGGCGTGCCCCCACTGTGGTTCCGTCATCGGCTGTGGCCCTCCTCGAGCCCACCGTAGAGCGTGGTGGGCGAACTGCCGATGGCACGGACGCGTGCGGAACCCCGGGAAACGCGAAAGACCCCTGAAGAACAGGGGTCTCAGCTGGTGTCCGAGGGGGGACTTGAACCCCCACGCCCGATAAAGGGCACTAGCACCTCAAGCTAGCGCGTCTGCCATTCCGCCACCCGGACGAGGTGTCTGCCGCCTTGACGGGGGTGTTCCCCGCGGCGACACGGACAACAATACCAAGGTTTCACAGTGCCCTTCACCTGCATATCCGGGCCGCCGGGACGTGTTCCCGGCCCGCCGGGGCGGACCGGGAACACGTCACCGGCAGCGATCGGGCCGTCACGGTCACGGCATGAGGTGGTATTCCGGGAAGTTCCCGGGCAGCCGCTCCCCCGCGGGCCCCTGCGTCACGGCGCGGACGAGGAGTTCACCGCCGACGAAGGCGCCCCGCCAGGACGCTCCGAAGCCGCCGAACAGCTCGTCCCGGTCGCCACGGGAGCGCGGCTTGCCGTGTCCCGTCTTGAACGCGCGGATCTGCGGGGCCAGCCGCTCGAAGGTGGCCCGGTCGTCCGTGGACAGGGTGGCCACGAGCGCGCCGTTGGAGGCGTTCATCGCGGCCAGCAGCTCCGCCTCCGTGTCGACCAGGACGATCGTGTCGACCGGGCCGAACGGCTCCGCGTGGTGCAGCGGCGACGACGGCGGCGGATTAAGGAGCGTGACCGGCTGGACGTAGGCCGAGGTGTCCTGGCCGGGCAGGAAGCGGGACCCGGCCTCGTCGGCACGGTGCAGCGGGACCGCGCCGCGCTCGATGGCCTCGGCGACCTGGTCGCGCAGTTCCTTGGCCTTGGCGGCGTTGATGACCGGCCCGAAGTCCAGCCGCGGATACGGGTCGTCGGGGTGCTCGACGGCGAGCGGGTGGCCGACCTTCAGGGTGCGCACCGCCGGGAGGTACGCCGCCAGGAAGTCGTCGAACAGCTCCCGCTGGACGACGAAGCGCGGATACGCCGTACAGCGCTGCTTGCCGTAGTCGAAGAGCTTGGGGATCACCGCGCCGAGCGTGTCCCAGTCCGAGTGGTTCCAGATGCCCCAGGTGTTGAGTCCCTCCTGTTCGAGCACATGGCGCTTGCCGAGGTCGGCGACGGCCGTGGCCACCGCGGCGCCGGTGTCGCGGCCGCCGACGAAGGAGACGCAGCCGATCTCCGGCGCCCGCACCAGCGCCTGGGACAGCTCACCCCCGCTGCCGCTGACGAGGGTGACCGGGATGCCCTCGCGGGCGGCGAGCGCACAGGCCAGGGTGAGGCAGGCGACGCCGCCGTCGGTCGGGGTCTTGGCGATCACCGCGTTCCCGGCCAGGGCCTGGACCAGCAGGGCGTGGACGAGCACGCTCATCGGATAGTTCCAGCTCGCGATGTTGGAGACCGGGCCGTCCAGCGGGGCCCGGCCGTCGACCATCGGCTCGATGCCGTCGACGTACCAGCGCACGCCGTCGATCGCCCGGTCGACGTCCGCCTGCGCGAGCCGCCAGGGCTTGCCGATCTCCCAGACGAGCAACAGGGCCAGGAGTTCGCGGTGTTGGGTCAGCGCGTCGAGGGTGGCCGCGACGCGGGCGCGGCGTTCGCCGAGCGGGACGTGCCGCCAGGCGCGGTGCTGGTCGAGCGAGGCACGGACGGCCTGGTGCGCGGTGGCGCCGTCCAGGCGGGGCGGGCCGGCGACGGGACTGCCGTCGACGGGGCTGGTGGCGGGCAGGGCCCGGCCGTCCGCCCGCCAGCCGGCGTCCCAGAGGTTGAGGACGCGGTCGTCGCGGAACGCCTCGGGGGCGACGGCGAGGCAGCGCCGCCAGGCGTCCTGCCAGGACGTGTTCGCCTTGAGTGTCAGGGAGTTGGCGGTGAGGGTCGATGCCATGCGGTTGCTCCGCTCTCGGTGCACAGTCGGGGGCGGGGATGACGTGGCTCTCTTCGGCTACGAGCGGCCTACTGCCGGTCTTCGAGACGTGCGAGCACGAGTTTCGCCGTCTCGGTCGGAGTGCTGCCCACACTCACCCCGACCGCCTCGAGCGCCTCCTTCTTCGCCTGCGCGGTGCCGGACGAGCCGGACACGATCGCACCGGCGTGCCCCATGGTCTTGCCCTCGGGCGCGGTGAAGCCGGCGATGTAGCCGACCACCGGCTTGGTGACGTGTTCCTGGATGTACGCGGCCGCCCGCTCCTCGGCGTCGCCGCCGATCTCGCCGATGAGCACGATGAGTTCGGTGTCGGGGTCGTCCTGGAAGGCGGCCAGGCAGTCGATGTGGGTGGTGCCCACGACCGGGTCGCCGCCGATGCCGACACAGGTGGAGAAGCCGATGTCGCGGAGTTCGTACATGAGTTGGTAGGTGAGCGTGCCCGACTTCGACACCAGGCCGATGCGCCCCGGTTTGGTGATGTCGGACGGGATGATGCCCGCGTTGGACTGTCCCGGGGTGATCAGACCGGGGCAGTTGGGGCCGACGATCCGGGTGCCCTTCTCCTTGGCGTACGCGTGGAAGGCGACGGAGTCGTGGACCGGGATGCCCTCGGTGATGACGACCGCCAGGCCGATGCCGGCGTCCGCGGCCTCGATCACGGCGGCCTTCGCGAAGGCCGGCGGGACGAAGACCACGGTGACGTCGGCGCCGGTGGCGTGGATGCCCTCGGCGACCGATCCGAAGACGGGGACGGCCCGGTCGTCGAAGTCGACGCTGCGGCCGGCCTTGCGCGGGTTGACGCCGCCGACGACGTTCGTGCCGGCCGCGAGCATCCGCCGGGTGTGCTTCATGCCCTCGCCGCCGGTCATGCCCTGGACGAGAACCTTGCTCTCCTTGGTGAGATAGATGGCCATGTCGTCCCGTCTCCTCAGTTGGCGGTGGCGAGTTGGGCGGCCCGGGCGGCGGCGCCGTCCATGGTGGTGGCCTGCCGCACCAGCGGGTGCGCGCGCTCGTCGAGGATGGCGCGGCCGCGGGCCGCGCTGTTCCCGTCGAGCCGCACGACCAGCGGCTTGGTCAACTGCACGGCGTCCAGCGCCTGCACGATGCCGTCGGCGACCGCGTCGCAGGCGGTGATGCCGCCGAAGACGTTGACGAAGACCGACTTCACGGCCGGGTCGGAGAGGATGACGGACAGTCCGTCGGCCATGATCTGGGCGGACGCTCCCCCGCCGATGTCGAGGAAGTTGGCGGGGCGGGCGCCGCAGCCCGCGACCACGTCGAGGGTCGACATGACCAGGCCGGCGCCGTTGCCGATGATGCCCACCTCGCCGTCCAGCTTCACGTAGTTGAGGCCCTTGGCGGCGGCCGCCGCCTCCAGCCGGTCGTCGTGCTCCACCGTCTCGGCGCCCCAACGCGCCTGCCGGAAGCGGGCGTTGTCGTCGAGGGTGACCTTGCCGTCGAGCGCCAGGATCTGGCCCCCTCCGGTGCGCACGAGCGGGTTGACCTCGACGAGCAGCGCGTCCTCCCGGACCAGGACCTGCCACAGCCGTACGAGGACGTCGACGGTCTGCGGCGGCAGGCCCGCCGCCTGCGCGATCTCGCCCGCCTTCGCCGAGGTCACGCCCTCGGCCGGGTCGATCGGGATACGGGCCACCGCCTGGGGCCGGGTGGCGGCGACCTCCTCGATCTCCATGCCGCCCTCGGCGGAGGCGATCGCGAGGAAGGTGCCCGCCGCGCGGTCGAGCACGTAGGAGACGTAGTACTCGGTCTCGATGTCCACGGGCTGGGCCAGCATGACCTTTCCGACCCGGTGGCCCTTGATGTCCATGCCCAGGATCTGCCGTGCGGTGAGCTCCGCGGCGGCCGGGTCGGCAGCCAGTTTCACCCCGCCCGCCTTGCCTCGTCCGCCCGTCTTGACCTGGGCTTTCACCACCACTCGCCCACCCAGCCTGCGGGCGATCTCGCGTGCCTCCTTGGGCGAGTTTGTGACCTCCGCCCTCGGCACCACGATGCCGTGCTCCTCGAAGAGTTCCCTTGCCTGGTGCTCGTACAGGTCCATTCCGGCTCCTGTCTTGAAAGTGCCGCACGCCCCCTGGACACCACCCACCGGATGCGGGATAACAAGGTTCATACAGTATTCGTCGACTGTATGCAATGTACCGCGAGAGCAGTTTCACCCCCCTACGAAGGGACAGGACTTCGCCATGCCCGACGACACCCAGGACGTGATTTCCGGCGGTCATCTGGTGGCCAAGGCCCTCAAGGCCGAGGGAGTCGACCGCATCTACACGTTGTGCGGCGGCCACATCATCGACATCTACGACGGCTGCGTCGACGAGGGCATCGAGGTCGTCGACGTCCGCCACGAGCAGGTCGCCGCGCACGCCGCCGACGGTTACGCCCGGCTCACCGGCAAGCCGGGCTGCGCGGTGGTCACCGCGGGCCCGGGGACGACGGACGCCGTCACCGGTGTCGCCAACGCCTTCCGCGCGGAGTCACCGATGCTGCTGATCGGCGGCCAAGGGGCCCTGACACAGCACAAGATGGGGTCGCTGCAGGACCTGCCGCACGTCGACATGATGACGCCGATCACCAAGTTCGCGGCGGCGGTGCCGGACACGGCGCGCGCCGCGGACATGGTGTCGATGGCGTTCCGCGAGTGCTACCACGGCGCGCCCGGCCCCTCCTTCCTGGAGATCCCGCGCGACGTGCTGGACGCCAAGGTGCCGGTGGAGAGGGCGCGTGTGCCGAAGGCCGGCGCCTACCGCGCCTCGACCCGCTCGGCCGGCGACCCCGAGGCGATCGAGAAACTGGCCGACCTGCTCGTGCACGCCGAGAAGCCGGCCATCCTGCTCGGAAGCCAGGTCTGGACGACCCGCGGCACCGAGTCCGCCATCGACCTCGTCCGCACCCTCAACATCCCGGCGTACATGAACGGCGCCGGCCGCGGCACCCTCCCGCCCGGCGACCCGCACCACTTCCAGCTGTCGCGCCGCTACGCCTTCTCGAACGCCGACGTCATCGTCATCGTCGGCACGCCCTTCGACTTCCGCATGGGCTACGGCAAGCGTCTCTCCCCCGACGCGACCGTCGTGCAGATCGACCTCGACTACCGCACCGTCGGCAAGAACCGCGACATCGACCTCGGCATCGTCGGCGACGCCGGCCTCGTGCTGAAGTCGGTCACCGAGGCCGCCTCCGGGCGCGTCAACGGCGGCGCCGCCAAGCGCAAGGAGTGGCTCGACGAGCTGCGCGCCGCCGAGCAGGCCGCCCTCGAGAAGCGGCTGCCGAGCCTCAGGTCGGACGCCTCGCCGATCCACCCCTACCGCCTGGTCAGCGAGATCAACGACTTCCTGACCGAGGACTCCATCTACATCGGCGACGGCGGCGACATCGTCACCTTCTCCGGGCAGGTGGTGCAGCCCAAGTCACCCGGGCACTGGATGGACCCGGGCCCGCTCGGCACCCTCGGCGTCGGCGTCCCCTTCGTGCTCGCGGCCAAGCAGGCGCGGCCCGACAAGGAGGTGGTGGCCCTCTTCGGCGACGGCGCCTTCTCCCTCACCGGCTGGGACTTCGAGACCCTCGTCCGCTACGACCTCCCGTTCGTCGGCATCGTCGGCAACAACTCCTCGATGAACCAGATCCGTTACGGCCAGAAGGCCAAGTACGGCGAGGAGCGCGAGCGGGTCGGCAACACCCTCGGCGACGTCCACTACGACAAGTTCGCCCAGATGCTGGGCGGTTACGGCGAGGAGGTCCGCGACCCCGCCGACATCGGCCCCGCGCTCCGGCGCGCCCGCGAGTCGGGCAAGCCGTCGCTGATCAACGTCTGGGTCGACCCGGACGCGTACGCCCCCGGAACCATGAACCAGACCATGTACAAGTGAGGTGACCTGGTGACCACGGAGATCATTTCGACCTCGCAGCCGACCAAGGCGCTCGCCGGCATCCGCGTCCTCGACATGACCCACGTCCAGTCCGGGCCCTCCGCGACCCAGTTGCTGGCCTGGCTCGGCGCGGACGTGATCAAGCTGGAGGCGCCGACCGGAGACATCACGCGCAAGCAGCTGCGCGATCTGCCGGACGTCGACTCCCTCTACTTCACGATGCTCAACTGCAACAAGCGGAGCATCACCCTCAACACCAAGACCGAACGTGGCAAGGAGATCCTGACCGAGCTGATCCGGCGCTCCGACGTCATGGTCGAGAACTTCGGGCCGGGCGCGATCGACCGCATGGGCTTCACCTGGGACCGCATCCAGGAGATCAATCCCCGGATCGTCTACGCCTCCATCAAGGGTTTCGGCGAGGGCCCGTACACCAACTTCAAGGCGTACGAGGTCGTCGCGCAGGCCATGGGCGGATCGATGGCGACCACCGGATTCGAGGACGGGCCGCCGCTGGCGACAGGCGCCCAGATCGGGGACTCGGGCACGGGGGTCCACGTCGTGGCGGGGATCCTCGCGGCGCTGTTCCAGCGCGAGAGCACCGGGCGGGGCCAGCGGGTGAACGTGGCCATGCAGCACGCTGTGCTCAACCTCTGCCGGGTGAAGCTGCGCGATCAGCAGCGCCTGACCCATGGCCCACTCGCCGAATATCCCAACGAGGACTTCGGCACCGAAGTTCCCCGGTCGGGGAACGCCTCCGGCGGCGGCCAGCCGGGCTGGGCGGTGCAGTGCGCACCGGGCGGCCCGAACGACTACGTGTACGTCATCGTCCAGCCCGTCGGCTGGAAGCCCATCAGCGAGCTGATCGGCCGGCCGGAGCTGGCGGAGGACCCCGAGTGGTCGACGCCCGAGGCGCGCCTGCCCAAGCTCAACAAGATGTTCCAGCTGATCGAGGAGTGGTCCTCGACGCTGCCCAAGTGGGAGGTGCTGGAGCGGCTGAACGCCCACAACATCCCGTGCGGGCCGATCCTGTCCACCAAGGAGATCATCGAGGACCGGTCGCTGGTCGCCAACGAGATGGTCGTCACCGTGCCGCACCCCGAGCGCGGCGAGTTCACCACGGTCGGCAGCCCGCTGAAGCTGTCCGACTCCCCCGTCGAGGTGACCAGTTCACCGCTGCTCGGCGAGCACAACGAAGAGGTGTACGTCGGCGAGCTCGGCCTCGGCGACGAGGAGCTGCGCCTGCTCAAGTCGAACGGAGTGATCTGACGTGATGGCGGAAGACCGGGAGCTCAGGGTGCGGTCGCTCCTCGACACTGTGCGGGCCGAGGGGCGGACCGCGCTGACCGCGCCCGAGGGCAAGGTGATCGCCGACGCGTACGGCATCGCGGTACCGGGAGAGGAGCTGGCCACCGACGTCGACGAGGCCGTCTCGTACGCGGCCCGCTTCGGCGGACCCGTCGTGATGAAGATCGTCTCGCCGGACATCCTGCACAAGACCGACGCCGGCGGTGTGATCGTCGGTGTCGAGGGCGCCGCGGACGTACGCGCCGCGTTCCACAGGATCGTCGAGAACGCGCGGGCGTACAACGCCCAGGCGCGGATCGAGGGCGTGCAGGTCCAGGAGCTGCTGCCGCAGGGGCAGGAGGTCATCGTCGGCTCGGTGACGGACCCGACCTTCGGGAAGGTCGTCGCCTTCGGGCTCGGCGGAGTGCTCGTCGAGGTCCTCAAGGACGTCACCTTCCGGCTGGCACCGGTGAGCGCCGACGAGGCGATGTCCATGCTGGACTCGATCCGGTCGGCGGAGATCCTGCACGGGGTGCGCGGCGCCCCGGCCGTGGACCGGTGGGCGATCGCCGAGCAGATCCGCCGGGTGTCGCAACTGGTCGCGGACTTCCCGGAGATCGCGGAGGTCGACCTCAACCCGGTGATCGCGACCCCGGAGGGCGCGGTCGCCGCCGACATCCGCGTGATCCTCGCCGAGAAGCAGCCGCCCCCGCGCCGGAAGTACACGCGCGAGGAGATCCTCACCTCGATGCGGCGCCTGATGCAGCCCGCCTCGGTCGCCGTGATCGGCGCCTCCAACGAACAGGGCAAGATCGGCAACTCGGTGATGCGCAATCTCATCGACGGCGGCTTCTCCGGGGAGATCCATCCGGTGAATCCCAAGGCCGATGACATTCTGGGCCGCAAGGCGTACAAGAGTGTCACGGACGTTCCCGGTGAGGTGGATGTGGCGGTCTTCGCTATCCCCGCCAAGTTCGTGGCCTCGGCCCTGGAGGAGGTGGGACGCAAGAACATCCCCAACGCCGTGCTGATCCCCTCCGGCTTCGCGGAGACCGGCGAGCACGAACTCCAGGAGGAGATCGTCGCGATCGCCGAGCGTCACGGCGTCCGCCTCCTCGGTCCGAACATCTACGGCTACTACTCGACGTGGCAGGACCTGTGCGCCACGTTCTGCACGCCGTACGACGTCAAGGGCGGGGTGGCGCTGACCTCGCAGTCCGGCGGCATCGGCATGGCCATCCTCGGCTTCGCCCGCACCACGAAGACGGGCGTGTCGGCGATCGTCGGCCTCGGCAACAAGTCGGACCTGGACGAGGACGACCTGCTGACCTGGTTCGGCGAGGACCCGCACACCGAGTGCATCGCGATGCACCTGGAGGACCTCAAGGACGGGCGCGCCTTCGTGGAGGCCGCACGCGCGACCGTGCCGAAGAAGCCGGTCGTGGTGCTCAAGGCGGGCCGTACGGCCGCCGGCGCGAAGGCCGCCGGCTCGCACACCGGGGCGCTGGCGGGCGACGACGCCGTGTACGACGACATCCTCCGGCAGGCCGGCGTCATCAGGGCGCCGGGTCTGAACGAGATGCTCGAGTACGCGCGCGCGTTGCCGGTGCTGCCCACTCCCCAGGGCGACAACATCGTGATCATCACCGGGGCGGGCGGCAGCGGTGTGCTGCTGTCGGACGCGGTGACCGACAACGGCCTGTCGCTGATGGAGATACCGGAGGACCTGGACGCGTCCTTCCGGAAGTTCATCCCGCCCTTCGGCGCCGCGGGCAACCCGGTCGACATCACCGGGGGCGAGCCGCCGTCGACGTACGAGGCGACGATCCGGCTGGGCCTTGAGGACCCGCGCATCCACGCGCTCGTCCTCGGCTACTGGCACACCATCGTGACTCCCCCCATGGTCTTCGCCGAGCTCACCGCGCGCGTGGTCGCCGAGTTCCGCGCGCGCGGCATCGAGAAGCCCGTGGTGGCCTCGCTGGCGGGCGACGTCGAGGTCGAGGAGGCCTGCCAGTACCTCTACGAGCGCGGGGTCGTGGCGTACCCGTACACGACCGAGAAGCCGGTGGCCGTGCTCGGCGCCAAGTACCGCTGGGCCAGGGCGGCGGGGCTGTTGGGGGGCGGTTCATGAGGTGAGCGAGAGCGGGGCCGGCCGGCAGTGCGGCCGGTCGGCCCCCGGGACCCGTGCGCACGCGAAATGCATTGGACAGGGGGCGCTGGCCAGAGCTTTCGACGCAAGGGGCACTGAGTACATGACAACCACCCACTATCCGTCCGTCCCCTGCAGGGAGGTGACGGACCGCAAGGGCCGCGTGTACCGGGTCGGCGAATCGGATGTCGATCTGATGAGCCGCACACGCACATCGATGGTCGTCCTGTCCTGGCTGGGCATGACGGGCATCAGCTCCGCCGAACTCGCATTCGCGTCGGCGGGGGGCGCGCTCCACGAGGCGCATGCGTGGAGCGGCGGGCACATCTTCCGGCTACTGGGCGTCTGGGTCTTCTTCCAGGCCGCCACGGCCTACCCCGCCGGACTTCTGCGGGAGAGCGGCAGGCTTCCCGCCCGTGCGGCGACGGCCTGCGGCGCCGCAGGCGCGCTGCTGGGCTTTCTGTGGCAGGCCTTCGTGCCGGACGCGGCGGTCGCCCAGGCCGGCTTCGGCGTCCTGGGCGGCATCGGCGCCGGGCTCGTGCAGGCGACCTGCCTGAACACGGCCGGCAAGTGGTATCCGGAGCGCAAGGGCTTCAGGACGGGCCTCGTGAGCGCCGGTCCCGCCCTCGGCTCCGTGCCTTTCGCCGTCCTGGTTGCCTCGGGCCTCGACCTGGGCGGCCATCCGGCGGTGCTCGCCGCCGTGGGCACCGGGCTGTGCCTGGTGGTGGCCGCGGCCGGCCGGTCCCTGGTAGACCCGCCGAAGAACTGGTGGCCGGCCGACGTCGATCCGCTGCGGATGACCGGCGAGGCGAAGACCCGGCGGGCACTGCTGAAGAACCCGCCGGCGGTCCGTCAGTACACCGTGCGGGAAGCCGTCCGCACACCCGTCCTGTGGATGATGTGGCTCTGCCTGCTGTGCACGGCCGGCGTCGCCGTCCACGGCGTCGCGGTCCTGGTGCCGTTCGGCCACAGGTCCGGCTTCGCGGACGGGTCCGTTGCCACCGCGCTGGCTCTGACGGCCGTCGCCTACGGCACCGGAAGCGCCGTCGCCGGCTGGGTCTCCGACCGCTGGGGACGCCGCACCACGCTCATCGGCGTCTGCATCGTCCTCGGCACGGCGCAGTTCGGCGTGCTGGTCTCCGGCCAGGCCGGCAGCGCACCGCTCCTTCTGCTCTGCTCCGCGGTCTCCGGTCTCGGCGGCGGGGCGGTCCTCCCGCTGTTCGCGGCCATGACGGCGGACCACTTCGGTGAGAACCACAACGCCACGATCCACGGACTGCTCCACGGCTCGGCGCTGATCGCCGGGCTCGCCGCCTCGGGCGTGGCCGCGCTCGTCGCCGGCGCGTGGGACTACCACGGCGCATTCGTCCTGGCCGGCTCCGTCGGCCTGGCCTCCGCAGTACCGGCCCTCTTCCTGAAGTCCCCGGGCAGGCCCAACGCCCGGCGCATCGTCCCCAACCCGCACCCGCTCGGCGAGGAGATGTCCCTGACATGACCGCGGACCCGATAGCAACAGGCAGCTCGCCGGCAGAGCCCGGCGCAGCAAACCGTCCCTACCGAGAAGTCAAAGACTCCCACGGCCGTGTCTACCGCGTCGGCGAGACCGACAGGGACATCCTCGGCCACTCCCGCAAGTTCATGGTGTATCTCCCGTGGATCTCCATGATGGCCATCAGCGTCTCCGAGTACGCGTACGGCTCCGCGGAGGACACCCTGTCCACGGCGCACGGCTGGACGCAGAGCAACACCTTCTGGATCCTGAGTGTCTGGGTGTTCTTCCAGGCGGGCATCGCCTTCCCGGCCGGCTGGCTGCGCGAGCGGGGCATCCTCACCGCACGCCGGGCCATGTACACCGGCGCCGGGATGTGTCTGATCGGCTTCCTGGCCCTGTCCCACTTCCACAACGTGATGCTGGCCATCCTCGGCTTCGGCGTGATCGGCGGTCTGGGCTCCGGCCTGATCTACGCCACCTGCATCAACATGGTCGGCAAGTGGTTCCCCGAACGGCGCGGCGCGAAGACCGGCTTCGTCAACGGCGGCTTCGCCTACGGCTCGCTGCCGTTCATCTTCATCTTCAACTACGCCTTCGACACCGGGAACTACAACGAGGTGCTCGACCTGATCGGCCTGTACGTGCTGATCGTGGTGGCCGTCTGCGCCTGGTTCTTCAAGGACCCGCCGAAGAACTGGTGGCCCGCGGACATCGACCCGCTGTCCTTCTCCGGCAACACCAAAAGCGCGCAAAGCCTGGCCAAGAACCCGCCCGCGGTGCGGCAGTTCACCCCGAAGGAGGCCATCAGGACCGGCATGCTCCCGCTGATGTGGATCACCATCGTCATGACCGCCGGTGTGTCGATCTTCGGCATCTCCTTCCAGGTCGACTTCGCCAAGGAGGCGGGATTCGGGCCGCTGGTGGCGGCGTCCTCGATGGGTGTCATGGCCGTCATCAACGGCGTCGGCCGGGCCGTGGTCGGCTGGCTGTCGGACCTGTGGGGCCGCAAGCTGACCCTGGTGTTCGTCATCGTGGTGCTGGGCCTCGCCCAGTTCGGCGTCATCTGGGCCGGTGACATGAAGAACGAGTGGCTGTTCCTGTTCTTCGCCTTCCTCTCCGGCTTCGGCGGCGGCGCCTTCTACCCGATGTTCGCCGCCCTCACCCCGGACTACTTCGGCGAGAACTACAACGCCACCAACTACGGCCTGGTGTACAGCGGAAAGCTGGTCAGCGGCCTGTTCGGCGGCGGCCTGGGCTCCATGGTGGTCGCGGCCTGGGGCTACAACGGGGCGTACGCCCTGGCGGGCGGCGTCTCGATGGTCGCGGCGGGGATCGCGCTGCTGCTGCGTCAGCC